>NZ_JBSHMS010000006.1:0-376044 GCF_053645575.1 Nocardia sp. NPDC055321 | reverse complement strand
GCGGCCCGCCCGGTTCTGGACTGAGTGGAGCGGGGGAGCGAAGCGGAGGAGCGGAGGGAGGGAAGAACCGGGCCAAAGGGGCCGCGAACCCGCCGGAGCGAAGCGGAGGCAGATAGATACAGAAACACCGCGACGCCCGCCTGCACGGGGCAGACGGGCGTCGTCAGGGAAGCTACTTGGACTCGGCCTTCGACGGGCGCTTGCCGTAGCGAGCCTCGAAGCGAGCCACGCGGCCACCGGTGTCCAGGATCTTCTGCTTGCCCGTGTAGAACGGGTGGCACTGGGAGCAGACCTCGACCGTGATCTGGCCGGTCTCCTTGGTGCTCTTGGTCTGGAAGGTGTTGCCGCAGCCGCACACGACCGTCGTATCGACGTACGTGGGGTGAATTCCTGCCTTCATGGGTGTCCTTTCAACTGGTCCCGGGTCGCCTCACACGGCGTGAACCGGTACCGACTAGGCATGGTTGCCAAACGGAAAGTATAGACACTCCGCGAGGCCGAAATATTCCGGCCCCGGAGCCCACCCGAACGACGGGTCGTGTGAACAGTCACCCCTTCCGCGACGGGTTTCGATGCCCCTGATTTTCGGGGGTCCCCTACCGCCTCCGCCCCCAAAACTGCGGGCACGCAGAAGGTTCGGGCTCGAGTCAGGCTGGAAGTCGAGTAGTTCGCTACTCGGGAATGCGAACAACAGTGTTCATAGAGTAGTCGCAGGTGAGAGGCTTACCACTACCGGGAGGACAGCTGTGACCAGGAAGGACGCGTTCGCGGGGGTGGTCCTGGCGGGGTTGGCTCTGGCGGTGGTCGTGGGCTGGTGGTTCGCACCCGGGGAGCCGGGCGGTGGGACGGGGCAGGCCTCGACGGCGCCCGCCGGGTCGCACGGGGACGGGACCACCCTCATCCATACGGCGGCCACGGCATCGGACAGCGGGGCCGGCGCCGTGACCGCCACCATTCTCGGATTCATGATCGCGGGGGCGATGCTCATCGGCCTCTTCTTCCACAGCCCCCGTCCGGTGCCGATCCTGCCCCGGAAACAGCAGCGGCCCCGCCGAAGCGGGGCCGTCACTGTCAATGTCGTTCTACGACAACTTTATTCGTCGATCGCGCCGGGCGCGGTCTTGGAGACCGTCATCAGGAACTCGACGTTGCTCTTGGTCTTCTTGAGTCGATCCACGAGCAGATCGATGGCCTGATGCGAATCCAGACCGGACAGCACGCGCCGGAGCTTGTGCAGGACCGCGGCCTCGTCGGGCGACATCAGTAGATCGTCGCGGCGGGTGCCGGACGGGTTGACGTCGACCGCGGGGAACACGCGCCGCTCGGCGATCTTGCGATCGAGCTTGAGCTCGGCGTTGCCGGTGCCCTTGAACTCCTCGAAGATGACCGTGTCACCGGTGGAGCCGGTCTCGACCATCGCGGTGGCGATGATCGTGAGCGAGCCGCCGTTCTCGATGTTGCGGGCCGCGCCGAGGAACCGCTTGGGCGGGTACAGCGCGGTGGAATCCACACCACCGGAAAGGATTCGGCCCGACGCCGGGGACGAGTTGTTGTACGCGCGGCCCAATCGGGTGATCGAGTCGAGCAGCACGACGACGTCCTGACCCATTTCCACCAGGCGCTTGGCCCGCTCGATCGCGAGCTCGGCGACCGCGGTGTGATCGCCCGGCGGGCGATCGAAGGTCGAGGCGATGACCTCGCCGCGCACCGAGCGCTGCATATCGGTCACTTCTTCGGGACGCTCGTCCACCAGCACCACCATGAGGTAGCACTCGGGGTTGTTCACCGCGATGGCGTTCGCGATGTCCTGCATGATCGTGGTCTTACCCGCCTTGGGCGGGGACACGATCAGCGCGCGCTGGCCCTTGCCGATCGGCATGATCAGATCGATGATGCGCGTGGTCAGCTTGTTGGGCGTGGTTTCCAGGCGCAGTCGCTGATTCGGGTACAGCGGGGTGAGCTTGTTGAATTCCGGTCGGCGCTTTGCGGATTCGATATCCGAGCCGTTGATGGAATCCAGCCGCACCAGCGGGTCGAACTTCTGCCGCTGGTTGCTCTGATCGCCGTCGCGCGCCGCGCGCACCGCACCGGTGACCGCGTCACCGCGGCGCAGGCCGTTCTTGCGCACCAGGTTCATGGACACGTACACGTCGTTCGGCCCGGCCAGGTACCCGGAGGTCCGCACGAACGCGTAGTTGTCGAGCACGTCGAGGATGCCGGCGACCGGCTGCAGGACGTCGTCCTCGCGGATCTCCAGCTCGCGGCTCTCGCGGCTGCTGCCGCTCTCGCCCGCCACGCCGTCCCGGTCACGCCCGCGACGCCGCTCCCGGAAGCGACGACCCCGGCGACCGCGGCCGCCTTCCTCGTCGTCGTCGGCGGCGCGATTGCGATCGCGGTCGTTGTTGCCGCCGCGCGCGGTGCCGTTCTGGTTCTGCTGGTTCTGGCCGCCCGACTGCTGGTTGTTGCGGTCGCGACGACGCTCACCGCCCTCGGACTCCGGCTTCTCCGCGGCGTCGGTGGCGCCGGCGTCACCGGCGTTGCCGGCCCCGCCGCGCTGCTCGCGGCCACGGCGCTGGCGGCCCCGGCCGCGCTCGCCGCGTTCGCGGGTCTCCTCGCCGCCGTCGGCCCGATTGCCTTCGGCCTCTTCACGCTTCGCCTCGCGGGGCTCGGCGGACTTCTCCGGAGCGGACCCGGCGGTCGCGGGCGCTTCGGCCTGCGCGCGGGTGTCCTCGGCCTTGGCGGCCGGGCTCTCGGTCTTGGTGGCCTCGCTCTTCGCGGCCTCGGCCTTCACGGCGGGGGTCTCGGCCTTGGCGGGAGCGGCCTCGGCCACGGCGGACTCGCCCTTGGCCTTGGCGTCGGTGCGCTTGGCGGTGGACTTACCGCTCACCGCGCCGCCGCTCACGACGGCCGACTTGGCCGATCCACCCGACTGATTTTCCTTGATGGCGGCGATGAGATCACCCTTACGCATTCCGGAAGTGCCTCGAATACCGAGTTCCCCCGCAAGCGCACGCAATTGCGGCAACAACATTCCAGTCAGCCCCGATCGTGCGATGTCAGTGTGTTCGCTCATCTTCGAAATCTGTCCGGATTCACTATCGCGATCCGAGGAGTTTGAATCACTTTCCACCCCGGGTGTCGCGAGCAGGTCCGTCTCTGTCACGGAAATCCTTTCCTTCCCTCGACCGCCGTGTGCCTGATCGAGGGTTCCTCCTGCAGTCCGGTCTGATGCCGGACTCGGATGCCGTATCGCCTGTCCCGCCGGATCGGTGGGGGTACCTCCGCGTGGGCCTGCCCACCGAGTGAAAAGGCGGGAGAGATCATCCCAGTTGACTGGCTACCCCCAAGTTTCGAGCCTCAAGCCTCGAGCCTGAGCAAGGAGCCTCTGGAGCGATTGCCCTAATGAAGCACCGGCGTCTGACGCGCACGATGTACGGACTCGCTCAGGATAGCTCCCACCCTTTACATCGGCAAGGCAGGCACGCGGTCAATCCACCAGCACGCCGTCGGCGATGCCGGGTTCGAGAACACGCAGGCCGTCGGCGATCGCGAGTTCACGCAGTTCCGCAGGGAATTCGCTGGTCCCGAGGGCCAACACCGTCGGACCGGCGCCCGACACGGTGGCGGCGATGCCCGCCGCGCGCAGCCGTTCGATCCATTTCGTCGTCAGCGGCAGCGCGGAGGCGCGGTAGCCCTGGTGTAGCCGATCCTGTGTAGCGGCCATCAGCAGGTCAGGGCGCTGCGTCAAGGCAACTACCGACAGCGCCGCGCGACTCGCGTTGAAAGCCGCGTCACCGTGCGGCACGGTGTCGGGCAGCAGACCGCGGGTGTGCGCGGTGGAGGACCGCTCCTCGGGAATGAGCACGACCGGGCGCAACGACGGGTGCGGGTCCAGCCGCACCGCGCGGTACACGCGCTGATGGTGTTCGGCGGTGCCGTTGAGCTCGCCGCGCTGGTCGGTTTCGGTCCAGGACACCACGATTCCGCCGAGCACGCTGGCGGAGGCGTTGTCGGGGTGGCCCTCGAACTCCGAGGCCAGCTGCACCATGACGGTGTCGTCATAGGCCAGTCCGGCATCGAATTTCGCGGCGAGGCCGCGGCCGGCGGCCAGTCCGCCGACCACCGCCGAGGCCGAGGATCCCATACCGCGCGAATGCGGAATCACGTTGCGGCACACCACGTCCAGGCCGTCCGCCCAGACGCCCGCGGCCTGCAGGCCGCGCTCGATGGCCCTCACCACCAGATGCGAAGGGCCCCAGGGCACGTCGTCCGCGCCCTCACCCTCGACCCGGATGTTCAGCCCGGACTCGGTGGTGGTCACCGAGATCTCGTCGTACAGCCCCAGAGCGATTCCGAGGGAATCGAAACCCGGGCCCAGATTGGCGCTGGACGCGGGGACCCGCACCGTGACCGAGATTCCGGCGGGCAGGGTGCGAGTCATCACCTGACTCTCGCGCGAATTCACTCAGGCCAGCTCGAGTTCGCGGGCCACGGCCACCGGGTCGACACCGATGGGGGTGATCTCCGGCATGCCCTTGAGCGCGTTGTCCGGGTCCTTGAGACCGTTGCCGGTCACCGTGCAGACCACGGTCAGGCCCGGCTCGAGCCAGCCTTCGGCGCGCGCGGCGAGCAGACCGGCGACCGAGGCCGCCGAGGCGGGCTCGACGAAGACGCCCTCGGTGGCCGCGACCAGGCGGTACGCGGCGAGGATCTCGTCGTCGGTGGCCGCGCGGAACGCGCCCCCGGACTCTTCCTTGGCGGCCACGGCCTGGTTCCAGGACGCGGGCGCGCCGATGCGGATCGCGGTCGCGATGGTCTCGGGATTCTTCACCGGAGCACCGTTGACCAGCGGCGCGGCGCCCGCGGCCTGCACGCCGAGCATGCGCGGCAGCGACGTGGTGACACCGTCGGCGAAGTACTCGTTGTAGCCCTTCCAGTACGCGGTGATGTTCCCGGCGTTGCCGACCGGGAGCACGTGCACGTCGGGGGCCTTGCCGAGCACATCGGCGATCTCGAAGGCCGCGGTCTTCTGGCCCTCGATGCGGTACGGATTGACCGAGTTCACGAGGCCGACCTCGGGGAACTCCGCGGTGACCTTGCGCGCCAGTTCGAGGCAGTCGTCGAAGTTGCCCTCGACCTGGATGATCTTCGCGCCCAGCATGACCGCCTGGGCCAGCTTGCCCATGGAGATCTTGCCCTGCGGGATCAGCACCGCGCAGTGCATGCCGGCCCGGGTGGCGTACGCCGCGGCCGAGGCCGAGGTGTTGCCGGTGGAGGCGCACAGCACGGCCTTCTTGCCGCTGGCCTTGGCCTCGGTCATGGCCATGGTCATACCGCGGTCCTTGAAGGAACCGGTCGGGTTCGCGCCCTCGACCTTGAGGTACACCTCACAGCCGGTCAGCTCCGACAGGTGGGTGGCGGGCACCAGCGGGGTGCCGCCCTCGAACAGCGTGACGGGCTCCCAGTCGGCGCCCAGCGGGAGCCGATCCCGGTACGCGGCGATCAGACCCGGCCACGGGGTATGCGTGGCAGCTGTCGTACTCATTCCTCGGTGCCTTCCAATCTCAGAACACTGGTCACGGATGTGACGGAGTCCAGCTCGGCCAACGCGGCCACGGTATCGGCCAGCGCGGATTCCAGCGCGTGGTGGGTCACCACGACCAGGCGGGCGCCGACATCGTGCCCTTCCTGGCGAACCGTCGAAATGCTGACCCCGTGCTTGGCGAACTCGCCCGCCACCGCTTCCAGTACACCGGCGCGGTCCGCGACCTGCATGTTCACGTGGTAGCGGGTGGGGGTGTCACCGACAGCCGCGATCGGCAGCTCAGCATAGACCGATTCGCCGGGCGCGCGGCCACCGTAGAACTTGTTGCGCGCCGCCATCACCAGGTCGCCCATGACGGCCGAGGCGGTGGGCGCGCCGCCCGCGCCCTGTCCGTAGAACATCAGGCGGCCGGCGTTCTCGGCCTCCACGACCACCGCGTTGAACGCGCCGCTGACCGAGGCCAGGGGGTGCTTGCGCGGGATGAGCGCCGGGTAGACGCGGACCGAGATGGATTCCTTGCCGCTCTCGTTGGTGACGCGCTCGGCCATGGCCAGCAGCTTGACCGTGCAGCCGACGGCGGCGGCGGTTTCCAGATCCTCGGAGGTGATCTTGGAGATGCCCTCGCGGTAGACATCGGCGGAGGTCACGCGGGTGTGGAAGGCCACCGAGGCCAGGATCGCGGCCTTGGCGGCGGCGTCGTAGCCCTCGACATCGGCGGTCGGATCGGCCTCGGCGTAGCCCAGGCGAGTGGCCTCGGCGAGCACGTCGCCGTAGTCCGCGCCGGTCTCGGCCATGGCCGAGAGGATGAAGTTGGTGGTGCCGTTCACGATGCCGACCACGCGGTTCACCCGGTCACCGGACAGCGACTGGATGAGCGGGCGCACGACCGGGATGGCCCCGGCGACCGCGGCCTCGAAGTACAGGTCGGCCCGGTTGTTCTCGGCCGCGCCGGCGAGCTCGCCTGTGTAGTCGGCCAGCAGCGCCTTGTTGGCGGTGACGACGGACTTGCCCGCCTCGAGCGCCGACTTGATCAGGGCGCGCGCGGGGTCGATGCCACCCATGACCTCGACCACGATGTCCACGTCGTCGCGGGCGACGAGCGCCTCGGCGTCGGTGGTGACGAGCTCGGGGGCCAGGCCGCGATCCTTGCTCGCGTCGCGCACGGCCACGCCGCGCAGCACGACGGGGGCGCCCACTCGGTTGGTCAGGTCATCGGCGTGGTCGCGGATGACGCGCACCACCTCCGTGCCGACCGTGCCCATGCCGAGGACCGCGATTCCGATGGGATGATCCGATCCCCACACGTCACCTTTGGTGCTAGCCACCTCGGTCATGCATTCACCTCCAAGCTGAGTAGGTCCTCCACCGTTTCACGACGAAGGATCAAGCGCGCCTTGCCGTCTCGCACAGCGACCACGGCGGGACGCGTGAGCATGTTGTAACGACTCGACATCGAGTAGCAATACGCGCCGGTCGCCGCCACCGCAACCAGATCCCCCGGGCCGACGTCGGCCGGGAGCCAGGTGTCACGAATGACGATATCCCCACTCTCGCAATGCTTTCCGACCACACGAGCGACGACCGGATTGGCATCGCTGGATCGCGAGACCAGTCGGCAGTCGTATTCGGCCTGGTACAGCGCGGGCCGGATGTTGTCGCTCATGCCTCCATCGATGCTGACATAGCGACGGCGCAGGCCCGCATCCAGGACCACGTCCTTGGTGGTGCCGACCTCGTACAGGGTGACCGTGCCCGGCCCGGCGATGGCCCGGCCCGGTTCGACCGCGATGGTCGGGACCGGCAGGCCCGCGCGCTCGGCCTCTTCGGCCACGATGCGGCGCAGCTTGGCCGCGAAGTCGTCCAGGGCCGGCGGATCGTCGTGCGGCAGGTACGAAATACCAAGGCCGCCACCGAGATCCAGCACGCTGATCTGCGCGGCGCGCTCGACGCCGAACTTGTCGACCGCCTCGCGCAGCAGGCCGAGCATGCGGCGGGTGGAGATCTCGAAACCGTCGATCTCGAAGATCTGCGAGCCGATGTGCGAGTGCAGGCCCACCAGGCGCAGGTTGTCGGACTCGAAGACCCGCGCGATGGCCTGCATCGCGTCGCCGCTGGCGATGGAGAAACCGAACTTCTGGTCCTCGTGCGCGGTGGAGATGTACTCGTGGGTGTGCGCCTCCACGCCCACGGTGACGCGCACCAGCACCTCGGCGACCTTGCCGGCCGCCTTGGCGACGGCCTCGAGGCGGTCGATCTCGATCAGCGAGTCCAGCACGATGTGCCCGACCCCGGCGGCAACGGCCGCTTCCAGCTCGGGAACCGATTTGTTGTTGCCGTGCAACGCGATTCGCTCGGCGGGGAAGCCCGCGTGCAGCGCGACGGCGAGCTCGCCGCCGGAGCACACGTCCAGGTGCAGGCCCTCGTCGCGGATCCAGCGCGCGATCTCGCCGGACAGGAACGCCTTGGACGCGTAGTGCACCCGCGCGCCCGCGCCGAAGGCGCGCACCATGTCGCGGCAGCGCGAACGGAAGTCGTCCTCGTCGATGACGAACAGCGGGGTCGCGAACTCCGAGGCCAGCTCGTGCACTGGCACCCCGGCCAGCCGGACCACGCCGTCCTCGTCACGGGAGGCGTTGCGGGGCCAGACATTCGCGGGCAGATCGATCATCTGCCGCGGATTCTCGGGCCGCTCGGGCAGATTCGGCGCGGGCGGGATGTCGGCGTGCCGGGGACCGGCGGGATGGGCACTCATTACATACGCTCCGGAGCACTGACGCCTAGCAGGCCGAGGCCGTTGGCGAGAACCTGACGGGTGGCTTTGACCAGCTCGAGGCGGGCCGCGTTACGGGGACTGACGGGCTCGTCTCCCAGGGGGAGCACGCGCATGTCCTTGTCGGATTGGAAGGGGTGGTACGCGCCGGCGAGTTCCTCGAGGTAGCGCACCACCCGGTGCGGTTCGCGCACCTCGGCGGCGGTGGCCAGCACCCGGGGGTACTCACCGAGGGTGCGGATCAGCTCGCCCTCGCGATCGGCGGTCATGAGCGCGAAATCCGGTGCGACCGAGTCGAAGTCGAACGCCGCCGCGTTGCCGATGATGTTGTTCGTGCGAGCGTGCGCGTACTGCACGTAGTACAGCGGATTCTCGTTGTCGGCCTTGGTCCACAGATCGAGGTCGATGTCGATGCTGGAGTTCACCGAGGACCGCACCAGCGAGTAGCGCGCGGCGTCCACGCCGATCGCCTCGACCAGATCGTCGAGGGTGATCACGGTGCCCGCGCGCTTGGACATCTTCACCGACGCGCCGTCCTTGACCAGGTTCACCATCTGGCCGATGAGGACCTCGACGGTGTTCGGGTCGTCGCCGAAGGCGGCCGCCGCCGCCTTCAACCGGCCGATGTAGCCGTGGTGGTCCGCGCCGAGCATGTAGATGCACAGGTCGAATCCGCGCGAGCGCTTGTTCTGGAAGTACGCGATGTCGCCGCCGATGTACGCGGAGTTGCCGTCGCTCTTGATGACGACGCGATCCTTGTCGTCACCGTATTCGGTGGAGGCGATCCACCACGCGCCGTCCTTCTCGTACAGGTTGCCCGAGCCCTTGAGCGTCTCGAGCGCCTGCTCGACCGCGCCGGAGGCGAACAGCGCGCTCTCGTTGAAGTACACGTCGAAGTCGACGCCGAAGTCGTGCAGGTCCTGTTTGATCTGCGCGAACATGAGCTCGACGCCCTCGCGGCGGAACAGCTCGTGCCGTTCGGCCTCGGGCAGGCCCGGCGCCTCGGGGTGCGCGGCCACGACCGTGGCGGCGATGTCGTTGATGTACGCGCCGCCGTAGCCGTCCTCGGGGGTCGGCTGCCCGGTGGCCGCGGCGACCAGCGACTTGGCGAACCGGTCGATCTGCGCGCCGTGGTCGTTGAAGTAGTACTCGCGGGTGACGGCCGCGCCCTGGGCGGACAGGATCCGTCCGAGCGCGTCGCCGACCGCCGCCCAGCGGGTGCCGCCGAGGTGAATGGGCCCGGTGGGGTTGGCGGAGACGAATTCGAGGTTGATCTTCTGGCCGCCGAGGGTGTCCGCGGTGCCGTACGCCGCGCCCGCGGTGAGGATCTTCTCGATGATCGCGCCCTGGGCGGCCTTGGCGAGGCGAATGTTCAGGAACCCGGGACCGGCGACCTCGGCGACCTCGATGCCCTCGGCCTGACCCAGCGCCTCGGCCAGCAGGCCGGCGAAATCGCGGGGGTTGATTCCCGCCTTCTTGCCTACCTGCATGGCCACATTCGTGGCATAGTCACCGTGCTCAGGGTTGCGGGGACGCTCCACCTTGACCTCGTCGGGCAGGACCGCGGGGTCGGATCCACGTTCGACAAGTACCTTCGCAGCGGTTGCGCGAAGGAGATCTGCAAGGTCAGCTGGAGTCACGAGTCACTATCCTATGGTCTGAGCAGGTGAACGCCGCGAGCGGGCACCTACCGGGCAGGCGCCCAGCAAACGATGCGGCCGCACCGTTTGATTGTCCGACACGTCGAAGAGAGCACAACGAGCTATGCCGAGCAGGACCAGTGCCAAGTCGGCCAAGGCCGTGAAGGCCGCGGGCAAATCTTCGCGTTCCTCCCGTAAGGGCGGGAACGGCAAGCTGCCCAACCAACGAACCATTCCCTGGATGACGATCGCCGCCGTGGTGGTGGTGCTGGGTCTGATCGGCGGTATCGCCGCGGTCCTGGTGCCCAAGTACCAGGCTCGCGAGGAGCTCAAGAATCCGTCGGCGTACATCGACGGCGTGGTCAAGAAGGATTATCCGGCGGGTCTGCACGTGGCCGCCACCCAGCGGGTGGCCTACGACCAGGCGCCGGCCTTCGGTGGCCCGCACGACGGTTCGTGGGCGAACTGCATGGGCACGGTGTACGCCAAGGCGATTCGCACCGAGAACGCCGTGCACTCGCTCGAGCACGGCGCGGTCTGGGTCACCTACAACCCGGACAAGGTCGACGCGGCGGGGATCGAGACCCTGAAGTCGAAGGTCGAGGGCAAGCCGTACTCGCTCATGTCGCCGTATCCGGGCCTGGATTCGCCGATCGCGCTGCTGGCGTGGGGCCATCAGCTCAAGCTGGACTCGGCCGACGACGCGCGGGTCGACAAGTTCATCAAGAACCTGCGCCTGAACGAGAACACCTACCCGGAGGTCGGCGCGAGCTGCTCGAACCCGACCTTCGACGCGGAGAACCCGCCGCCGTTCGATCCGAGCGCGCCAGGCCCCGACGCGGTGCCCATGGACGGTAAGGGCCTGACCCAGGATCCGACCGAGCTCGGCGGCGGCGCGAGCCCGTTCGGCAACGGCCTGTCCGGCATTCCGGGGCTGGAGAACATCCCCGGCATGGAGACCGTCCCCGGCGGCGTGCCCGCTATTCCCGCGCCCACCGACGGCCCGGCCCAGCCCGCCGGTCCGACCGAGCCCGCCGAGCCGGCCGCCCCGGCTCCGGCCCAGTAATGCCGCCCTTGCTCGCACACGACGAGTCCGGCGACCACGAATCGACGGCTCCTGCCCGGGAGCCGGGCCGCGGTCAGCGGCCCGCGCTGCTGGTGCTCGGGGTGATCGCGCTCGTGCTGCTGGGGTTCGCGGCGGGTCTGCTCGTGGGCAACCGGGACACCGCCGCGGCCGCGGGTTCGGTGGATATCGGCTTCAGCCAGGACATGTCGGTGCATCACGCGCAGGCGGTGGAGATGTCGGCCATCGCGCTGGCCGGTTCGGACGATCCCGCGATCAAGCGGCTGGCCTACGACATTCTGACCACCCAGCAGAATCAGGCGGGCCGCATGCAGGCGTGGCTGTCGCTGTGGGGCGAGCCGCTGCTGCCGTCCGACGGCTACATGGGCTGGATGAGCGACGCGAGTTCGCATCACGGCGGCGGGCAGCACACGGGCCCGGTGCCGTCCATGCCGGGCATGGCCTCGGAGCAGGAACTGGCGACCCTGCGCACGGCGACCGGCGCGACGCTGGACAAGCTGTTCCTGCAGCTCATGCTGCGGCACCACCAGGGCGGCATGCCCATGATCGAGTACGCCGCCCAGCGCGCGGACACCGATCAGGTGCGGCACCTGGCGGGCAGCATGGCGAAAACCCAAGCCGGCGAATCGCAATTGATCACCCAGATGCTCGCCGAGCGCGGCGCGACCCCGCTCCCGATGAACTGAGCACGAGCCGTTCGCGGCGCCCGGCCGGGCGCCGCAAAACGCCCGGTCCGAAAACCTTTTTGGCCCAGCGCACCCGATGCGCTACGCTTTCGGAGCCCGCTCGGAAGCCAGATGGTCCGAGGGGTTCTACCCCGCCCTCGTAGCTCAGGGGATAGAGCGTCTGCCTCCGGAGCAGAAGGCCGCAGGTTCGATTCCTGCCGAGGGCACCGGATGGTAAGGCCCCGACCATGTTTCATGGTCGGGGCCTTACTCGTTCCGGGGAGCGGGCACCCTGCCCGGGATATACACCGGACGGTGCCACCACGCAGCCGTTTCCTTGCGGGTTCCGGGACCGACAGAGCGGTATGTTTCTGGACATGTCGGACATCGAGGCGGTGCATGCGCGACGGCCGCGGCACACGCCGCGCCGGCGGTCCGGATTCGTCGCCGCGACGGCCTTGGCCGCGGCGATCGTGAGTTCACCGGTCGCCATCCGGCCCGCCGCCGCGACCCCGGTGGTCGACGACTCCCCCGACCTGTCGTTCTATTCCGCGCCGGACGACCGGATTCCGGGACCGCCCGGCTCGATCATCCAGATCCGGGCCGTCATCGGCGATCCCGGACTGCCGAACGCGCGAAACTACCTGCTGCTGTACCGATCCGTCGACATGCAGGGCATGCCGGTGGCCGTCTCCGGCACGGTGGCCGTCCCGCAGGGCAGCCCGCCGCCGGGGGGCTGGCCGCTCATCTCCTGGGCGCACGGCACCACGGGGGTGGCCGATGTCTGCGCGCCGTCGCTGGACGCCTCCGAGCTGTATCCGGCGCGGGACTACACCGCGCTGGTGCGGCAGGTGCAGGCGCGGTGGATCGCCGCCGGGTACGCGGTCGCGCAGACCGACTATCAGGGGCTCGGCACCCCGGGCCCGCACGGCTATCTCATCGGGACGGCCGAACAGCGCGCGGTGACCGATATGGCCCGCGCCGCACGCGAACTCGAACCCGAGATCGGCAAACGCTGGGTCGCCATGGGGCATTCGCAGGGCGGGCAGGCCGCGATCTTCGCCAATGCCCGGGCCCAGGAGTGGGCGCCGGAACTGCGGTTGCTCGGCGCGGTCGCACTGGCCCCGGCCTCACATCAGGGCGTGGGGCTGCAGGCGGCTCAGCTGGCGACGGTGGCGGGCGTGCCGAGCGCGGGCGCCGCGCTCGCGGGTGAGTCGACGGCCTTCCTGCCGTTGATCATTCGCGGCGCGCAGACCGTCGCCGACATCGATCCGGGCAGATTCCTGACCGCCCAGACCACGGCGATGGTCTCGCTCGCGGACGCCAGCTGCATCGGCGGCCTGCGCGGCCCGCAGGCGTGGGGCGGTCTGGCCATGAACGAGGTCTTCGATCCCGAGGGCGATATGAGCGCGCTGACCGACGTGCTCAACGAGAACGATCCCGGCGCACTGACTTTCACCCGCCCGCTGCTGGTGCTGCAGGGCCGCGAGGACACGGTCGTGCCCGCGGTGGCCACCGATTCCCTGGTGGCGAAGCAGCGCCTGGCGGGACAGCCGGTGCAGTACCGCGGCTACGCGGGCGCGGATCATCGCGGGGTGCTCGAGGCGTCCTACGACGACGCGCTGCTGTGGGTCAACGCGCGCTTCGCGGACTGAATCCCGCTCGGCCGCAGGCGATACAGCAGCACAGTGCCCGCCGCGCAGCCGAGCGTGACGGCCAGCGCCGTCCAGCCGGGGGTCGCCGACACGACGCCGCTCGGGTCGCGATACCACCGCGGCGAGTAGGCGATGCGCCCGAAGCTGCTGCCGCGCACAGCGACCACCAGGCACGGCACCACCAGCGCGGCAAGCGCGACCACCATGCTGGTCGGGGCCACCGGCGCGGGGCCGGCGAAGCAGTAGCCCAGGAGCAGGCCCAGTGCGGTGATGCCGATGATCGGGACAACAGCGCCGGTGTGCGCGTAATCCGCGGTCAGCGCGGCGAACACCGCCAGCAGTCCGATTCCGGCGAAGCCCAGCCACGGCGAGAAGCCGCGCCTGCCCAGATAGAAGCCCAACAGCACGCCGCCGACCTGCATGAACACACTCCAGTCCGGGCGCGGCACGGTGAATATGGCGCTGCCGGAGTTGGCGACCGCAACCGCGAGCAGCACGTACCGCCCGTCGCGACCGGGCAGCACGAACGCCGCGAGCAGTGTCGCGAGCAAGGTGACCGCAGCGGCGAGCGCGATGTTCGTCACGGTGCCCGGTTGCCGCACGAACCAATCGGTGGACACCGCGATAGCCATCACGAGCACCAGCGCTGCCGTGATCGGGGCGATCGGCAGATCGGCGGTCTCGGCGTCGGGCTCCTCGCTCGGGCGCTGCACGCTCATCCCGGCGGCCAGTGCGAGTACCGCGAGCAGTAGCAACCAGATCGGCGGCGTGCCGACCGAGAGCCAACCGGCGAACGAGGATTCACCGTCCGCGTCGGGCAGCGCGGTGAGGTCGCCGAACAGGATGGCGCCGAGCGCGCCGACGAGGAACGCCATCGAGGTGAGTCGCCGGCCGCAGGCGGCCACCGCGAGGGCGCCGAGCAGGATGCCGCCGAAGATCGAGTCGATGTAGTTGACGGTGATGAGCGTGCCGGTGAAGGAGGAGTTCAGATTCCAGACGTGATCGGCGAGCAGGATCGTCGCCGAACTGAGGGAGATGAGCCAGGCGGCCCGGCGCCCGAGCGCCACCGCGAGCGCGGCGGCCACCACCGCGAAGATCGCCCCGGCCGCGGCGGCACGGGGCATGTTGAGTACCAGCATGTCCAGTTCGAGCGGGCCGCCGTCGGACCACGCGAGATCGAGTGGGGCCATGAGCAACAAACCGGCGACCACCGCGCCGAGAAAGGCGGACAGGACCTCGGCCAGATTCGCGAAACGACGTAGCTCAGGCACGACCGCCATATCCATCGGATATCCCAGGGCGGACTTCGCGCCCATACCGTCACCTCTCATCGGTGATGCGACGCTTATCGCGCTACAGCATTTCGAGCAGCTAACCGATCCCGAGGTTAACAGCCAGTGCCCATACCGGAGAGGGTGAGTGAAATTGCCCACATTCACACCGGAGGCGGACGGGCTGCGCGAATGGGCATCGACTGCGCCACGGCGAGCCGGGGCCTACCCCATCTTTCGACGCCGGCCCGGAACCGAGAACCCCGGGCATCGTGCGATTCGAGCACATCGCCGAGCCTGCGAATCTCACCGCGTCCCGGCGGTGGATTCATGACGGCGGTGTCGCTCAGGCGCAGCGGAAGCGGAACGTGGCGACGGCGGTGAGCCCTGGAACCACGGCCACCTGCTGCACGGGGTCGCCGTCGACCATGCAGCCGGACAGCTCGCCCGCCCGCACCGCGTAGCAGCCCGCGCCGGCCGGGAGCGTGGCCGCGCCGGTGACATCGGTCGTGACGGTCGACAGGGCGGGGCCGCCCGCGCACGGCGTGATCTCGGCGGTGACACCGGCGATCGGGAACTCCTCGGGGCCGTAGACCGCCCGCACCTGCACCCCGGCCGCGGCGGCGGGTGGCTGCGCGGCGGCGAGCGGGGCGGCCGCGAGCGGGGCGGTGAGAACGGCGAGAACGGCGAGCGTGCGGCGCACGGGCACTCCTTCGGGATCGAGCCGGGCGAATTCGCCCTCGCGCCAATATATGTGGTGGGCGGCCCCGCGCGGCCGTCGCGCGGCCCACGGAACGTCGTGCGCAGCGGACGCGGATCCCGCCGGGACACAATCGTTGTGGCGTAAGGTGCGGGCAGTTCACTGCCAGGACGATCGAAGGAACCCGATGACCCTGCCGCCCGGCGGACAACCGCACAGCCCCGCCCCGGATGTCGAGCACCCCACCGGAACCCGGGGCGGCGGGCGCAGACCACTGCTGATCGGCGTGCTCGTCGCGGCGGTCGTGGTGGTCGGCGGCGGCGTCGCGGCGACCCTGGCCCTGGGCGGCAAGTCCGATCCCACCGCCGCCGAGCAGATCGAATCCGCGATCCGCGATTTCTACGGCACCCTGTCCGCCGACGGCCCGTCGGTGGCGGTCGAGCAGGCGTGCGCCGCCGATCGCGCCGAGTTCGCCGCGCTGCCGGACGCGCAGAAGGCCGCCGCCGATCGCGGCAAGTTCACGATTCGCATTGTCGGCGTGGCCGATATCGCCATCGCCGCGGAGACCGCGACCGCGCAGATGACGGGTTCGCTCGCGCTGGCGGGCGCCGAGGACAAGACCACGACGGCCACCGAGCACCTGCGCCTGGAATCGGGCACCTGGAAGGTCTGCTCCGCGGACGGCAAGTAGCGCGGGAAACGAACGCGCACACACGAATCAGGCCCCCACGGCGAACCGTGGGGGCCTGACCCTTCCAGAGCGAGCGGCGGGAGTCGAACCCGCGTATACGGCTTTGCAGACCGCTACCTGGCCACTCGGTCACACCCGCATCGTCATCAATAATGACCTGCGCCAATGTGATTGCCCAGGGTTGGGATCAGCGTGATTTCAATGCGCTCAGGGCGCGGGCGGCGGCTCCGGGGCGGGCGGGGCCGGGGGCGCCTCGGGGCCCGGCGGGGGCGGCGGTGCGTCGGGAGCCGGTTCGGGCGCGGGGGCCGGGGGCGGCGGTGCGACGGTGGTGGTCGGCAGTGTCGTGGCGGTCTCGGCGATCGCGTCCGGCCCGGGGGCGGTGGTGTCCGCGCGCGGCGGGGCCACCGGGTCGATGCTCGGGTTGGAACAGGTCGCGCCCGGCTCGGGGTGCGTGTAGTCGTTCACCCGCAGCGCGGTGATGAAGTGCTCGATGCGCTCGTCGCGCGGGTCGGCGAGTTTGATCTGATGACCCCAGGACTGCAGCGAGATGGGGGTGGTCAGGCCGGGGTACGGCGACATGAACATGTAGGGCTTGCCCACGACCAGCGTCTTCAGCACCGCCTGCCCGTCGGCGTCGAGGGTCTCCGGGTTGTAGGTGATCCAGACGGCGCCGTGTTCGAGGGAGTGCACCGCGTTCTCGTTGCGGACCGCGACCGCGTACTCCACACCCGTGCACGGCAGCCAGGAGCCGTCGTGCGGACCGCCGAACGGCGGGGACTGGGTGTAGGCCACCCGCTGCTGCCCGGTCACGTGCAGGCCGGCGGGGTAGTCCTTGCGCACGACGCCCGGGATCCGCTCGGAGGGATCCCGGTCACCCTTCGTCGGGGCGAATTCGCTTGCGCCCGCTGCGATGTCGTCCTCCGCTGCGGCCGATCGCTGCAGTGACCAGACGATGACGCCCACCGAGAGCAGCAGGGTCGCCGCGGCCAGCCCCAGGATCTGGGTGCGCCGATTGCGCTGAGGTGGCTGCGAGTTGGGGAAGGGCACCATGTAGGGGCCCGGTGCGGAGTCGGATTGCGGGTCGGGCGGGTTGATCACGTACTGCCTCCTGTTCGCGCGCAACAGTACGACACCGGATCGGGCTCGGTGCGGCGGAGTTTGCCCGGATCGCGTGCGATGATCGATGTCATGTCCCGGCCACGTCCCCTGCCACTGGATCCTATCGAGGAGGCACACCGCCAGTGGACCGAGCACGGCTGGGGTGAAGTCGCAGATGGGATGGCCGCGGTCACCTCGCTGGTGCGCGCGCAGCAGATCGTGATGGCCCGGGTGGACGAGGCGCTCAAGCCGTCCGGGCTGACCTTCTCGCGCTACGAGCTACTCATGCTGCTGGGTTTCAGCAAAACGGGCGCCCTGCCGATGGCGGTGGCCAGCGCGCGCCTGCAGGTGCATCCGACCAGCGTCACCAACACGGTCGATCGGCTCGAGGCGGCGGAGCTGGTGAAGCGGGTGCCGCATCCGAGTGACCGGCGGGCGACGCTCATCGAAATAACCGATGCCGGAAGGGAATTGGTAGCCAAGGCCACCACCCAGCTGAACCGGCAGGTCTTCGCGAACGCGGGCCTGGCGCCGGATCGTTTACAGCTGCTGCTGCAATTGCTGGCGGAATTCCGGCAGACGGCGGGCGACTTCGACAGCGGTGGCGCGCCGACCCGCTGGGCCGGGCAGTAACCGTCCAGCATCCGAGCAGCCAATTTCCTGCGTCATAGTCTTGGAATCGGGCCGCAAAGGGTTCACCATGGAGGCCATGGTGCTGGTCCTCGGGGTGTCCGCCGGTGCGGCCGGTGCGCGCGCCATGCTGACCCATTCCGATCAGCCCCATCTGCCCCCGATCGATCGGTGCGAGGTCGAGCGGCGCGCGGGCGGCGCGCTGGAAGAGGGCGTGTTCGAGGCCATTCGGCTCATGCGTAAATCCGCGGCCCGCCGCGACGAGTTCATCACCGGCATAGCCGTGACCTGTCGCTGTTCCGCGCACGCCGAGGCGGTGCGCACGACCGCGGGCCGCAATCGCCTGACCGTCATCGACGAGCCGGTCGCCCAGCTGCGCTATCTGCGGTTCACCGGCCGGCTGCCCGCCGAGGGTTCGATCCTGCTGTACGACCTCGGCGCGTCGGGTCTGACGCTGACCCAGATCGACTGCCGCACCGACGCGATCCTGGCGACCAAGCGCAGTCCCGTGCTCAGCGGCGACGGTCACGATTCGCTGCTGCGCTGGCAGCTGGTGCGCAGCGGGGTCACGGTGGATCTGGGCACGAGCCGCCGCTGCAAGGAGGCGCTGGCCGCCGAACGGGTACTCACCGTGCAGGATCCGGTGACGGGTCAGCGCGCGGTGCTGACCCGCAGCGATTTCGCCGATCTGGTGTCCGCGGGCATCCACCATTCGGCCTCGTTCGTGCGGCAGATGGTCGAGGAGACCGGTGTGCACCCCACCGGCATGGCCCTGCTGGGCGGCTGTTCGCGCAGCCGGAGCATTCGCGACGGCCTGGAGCAGCAGCTGGACCTGCCCCTGATCTACGATCCCGAGCCCGAGTTCGTCTCCACCCGCGGCGCGGTCCTGCTGGCCGCCGAACGCCCATCCGCCCGCCGCGTCCGCAGTGTCCGCTTCAATCCCGTTCCCGCCCTACGGGCTCAGGTGGAGGCCCCGGTGTCCCGCCGCAAGGTGGTGGCCGCCATCGCCGTCACGGCGACGCTGGGCGGCACGATCGCGGGCGCCCTGGCGATGGACCGCAACGGCGATCACCCGGACAAGCCCGCGACGGTGGAGGTCGTCGGCCCGCCCAGACACGGCTGAATCCGGTTCGCCCGTACCGGTTTTCGCCGCGCAACGGCGGACGTCCCGCCATCCGTGCGGAGGGCGGGACATCCGGTGTGGCGCGAGGCAAACTCGCGAGTCCTACTTGTGGCTGAAGTTGGCGGGCCGCTTCTCGACGAACGCGGTCATGCCTTCCTTCTGATCCTCGGTCGCGAAGAGCGAGTGGAAGACCCGGCGCTCGAAGCGCAGGCCCTCGCCGAGGGTGGTCTCGAAGGAGCGGTTCACCGCCTCCTTCGCGATCATGACCGACGGCAGGCCCATGCCGGCGATGGTCTCGGCCACCTCGAGGGCGGTCGCGACCAGGTCGGCGGCGGGGACGATGCGCGAGACCAGGCCCGCGCGCTCGGCCTCCTCGGCGTCCATGTTGCGGCCGGTGAGGATCAGGTCCATGGCCTTGGCCTTGCCGACGGCGCGGGTCAGGCGCTGCGAGCCGCCCATGCCGGGGATGACGCCGAGCTTGATCTCGGGCTGGCCGAACTTGGCGGTGTCGGCCGCGAGCAGCAGATCGCACATCATGGCCAGTTCGCAGCCGCCGCCCAGGGCGTAGCCCGCGACCGCGGCGATGATCGGCTTGCGGAAGGCGGTCAGGCGATCCCAGCCGGCGAAGTGGTCGGTGAGGAACATGTCCATGTAGGACTTGCTCTGCATCTCCTTGATGTCCGCGCCGGCCGCGAAGGCGCGCTCGGACCCGGTGAGCACGACGGCGCCGATCTCGCTGTCGTTCTCGAGCTCGTCGAGGGCGGCCGAGATGTCGGCCAGGACCTGCGAGTTCAGCGCGTTGAGGGCCTTCGGCCGATTGAGCGTGATGAGCGCGACCCGCCCCTTGCGCTCGAGCAGAATGGTCTCGAAGTCACTCACGCGTTGTCTCCTCCAGATCGCTTACGGATATCGGTGACGATAGCCGAGAAATCCTTGCCCGCTTCGTCCTGGTTGAAGCGGTTGTAGATCTCCGCCGCCAGCAAACCGATCTGTCCGTCGACACCGTTGGCCTGCAACGCGTTCGCCGCCAGACCGAGGTCCTTGGTCATGAGCGCGGTCGCGAAACCCGGCTTGTAGTCGTTGTTCGCCGGGCTGGTCGGCACCGGACCCGGCACCGGGCAGTACGAGGTCAGCGCCCACGACTGCCCCGAGGCGGTGGAGACCACGTCGAAGAACTTCTCGTTGGTCAGCCCGAGCTTCTCCCCCAGCACGATGGCCTCGGACAGCCCGATCATCGAGATGCCCAGGATCATGTTGTTGCAGACCTTGGCGGCCTGGCCGACGCCCGCGCCGCCGCAGTGCACGACCTTGCCGCCCATGACCTCCAGCAGCGGCAGGGCCGCGGCGAAATCGGCGTCCGCGCCGCCCACCATGAAGGTGAGGGTGCCCGCCGCCGCGCCCGCGACGCCGCCGGAGACCGGGGCGTCCAGGGCGCGGTGTCCCGCCGCCGCGGCGAGTTCGGCCGCGGCCTTGGCGTCGCCGACGTCGATGGTCGAGCAGTCGACGAACAGGGTGCCGGGCCGGGCCGCCGCCAGGATCTCGCGGTAGAGGTCGAGCACGATGCGCCCGTTGGGGAGCATGGTGATGACGATCTCCGCGTCGGCCACGGCCGCGGCGGTGGTCTCGACGACGGTCGCGCCGTCGGTGCGCGCCTGCTCCTGCGCGGCGGGCACGGGGTCGTAGGCCAGGACCTCGTATCCGGCCTTGACCAGGTTGGCGGCCATGGGTCCGCCCATGTGGCCCAGACCCAGGAATCCGACCTTCTTGCCGATTTCAGTGCTCACAGGGAATCCTTTGCGATCAAACCCAATTCGCGATCCCCGAGGTCGCCGAAGTAGGCGTCCACGTCGGCGGTGGTGACGTCGGCCAGGGTCGCGGGCGACCACTGCGGATTGCGATCCTTGTCGATGACCTGGGCGCGAATGCCCTCCACCAGGTCGTGGGTGTTCAGCGAGGCGGCCGAGACCCGGAACTCCTGGTTCAGCACCTCCTCGAGGCTCGCGGCGGCGCGGGCGGCGCGCAGCGAACGCAGCGTGACCTTCAGGGCCACCGGCGATTTGGCGAGTACGTCGGCGGCGGCCTTGGCGGCCTCCGGCGTGCCGTGGCCGCGCAGGCGGTCCACGATCTCCTCGACGCTGTCCGCGCCGTAGCAGGAGTCGATCCACCCGGCCTGCGCCACGAAGTCCGACACCGGCGCGGGCTGCGCGAATTTCGCGATGGCCACCTCGACCTCGTTGGCGCGCAACGCCTCCAGCAGGTCCGGCAGCTGTTCGGACGGCACGAAGTAGTCGGCGAATCCGGCCGCGATGGCGTCCCCGGCGCTCATGCGCGCGGTGGTGAGCGCCACGTGGGTGCCGATCTCGCCCGGGGTGCGGGCGAGCAGGTAGGTGCCGCCCACGTCCGGGATGAAGCCGATGCCGGTCTCCGGCATGCCGATCATGGAGCGTTCGGTCACGATGCGGTGGCTCGCGTGCCCGGACAGTCCGACGCCGCCGCCCATGACGATGCCGTCCATGACGGCGACGTACGGCTTGGGGTAGGCGCCGATGAGGGCGTTGAGGATGTACTCGTCCCGCCAGAAGCGCCCGCTCGGCGAGTCCGCCGCGACGTAGGGCGAATCACCCTGTGCCACGGCCTGCTTCGCGTCGTTGTGGATGGCGACGATGTCGCCGCCCGCGCACAGTCCGCGCTCGCCGGCGCCGGTGAGCACCACCGCGCGCACCTCGTCGTCCGTCGCCCAGTCCCGCAGCGCCGCGAGGATCGTGAGCGCCATGGGGTGGTTCAGGGCGTTGATGGCGCGCGGCCGGTTCAGCGTGATCAGGCCGAGCCCGTCGCGCTTGTCGATGAGCACTTCGGCTTCGGACGTACCCACAGTTTCGCTCATGCCGCTCCTACCACCGAGCGGGCGACGACCACCCGCATGATCTCGTTCGTGCCTTCCAGAATCTGATGCACCCGCAGGTCGCGGACGATCTTCTCGATCCCGTATTCGGCCAGGTAACCGTAGCCACCGTGCAGTTGCAGGGCCTTGTTGGCCACCTCGAATCCGGCGTCGGTGGCGAATCGCTTTGCCATGGCGCAGAGTTCGACCTTGTCCGGCGCGTCGGCGTCCAGCGCGGCCGCGGCCCGCCACAGCAGCGTGCGGGCGGCCTCGAGGGAGGTGCGCATGTCGGCCAGATCGAACTGCAGGGCGGTGTTGTCCAGCAGCCGGGACCCGAAGGCCCGGCGCTGGGCCATGTAGCCGACGGTCCGGTCGAGCGCGAACTGCGCGCCGCCGAGCGAGCAGGCGGCGATGTTGAGCCGCCCGCCGTTGAGCCCGTTCATCGCGATGCGGAACCCGTTGCCCTCGGCGCCGAGCAGGTTGGCCGCGGGCACCCGGGCCTCGTCCATGATGACCGCGCGGGTGGGCTGGGCGTTCCAGCCCATCTTCTTCTCGTTCGCGCCGAAGGACAGCCCGGGGGTGTCGGCGGGCACGATGAACGCCGAAATGCCCCGCGCGCCTTCGTCTCCGGTGCGCGCCATGACGACGTACACGTCGGTGCTGCCGGCGCCGGAGATGAATTGCTTGACGCCGGTGAGCAGATAGTCCTCACCGTCGCGAACGGCCCTGGTGCTCAGGGCCGCCGCGTCCGAGCCGACGCCGGGTTCGGTGAGCGCGTAGCTGGCCAGCAGGTCCATGGAGGTCAGGCCCGGCAGCCACCGATTGCGCTGTGCGTCATCGCCGTAGCTGTCGATCATCCACGCCGCCATGTTGTGGATGGAGATGTAGGCGGCGATGGCGGGGCAGCCGGTGGACAGCGCCTCGAAGATCCGCACGGCGTCCAGCCGGCGCAGCTCCGAGCCGCCCACGTCCTCGCGGACGTAGATGCCGCCCAGGCCGAGCTGCCCGGCCTTGCGCAGCACGTCGATCGGGAAGTGCTTGCGCTCATCCCAATCCAGCGCGTCGGGGGCGAGCAGCTCGTCGGCAAAGGCGCGGGCGGTCTGCACGATCGCCTGTTCGTCTTCGTCGAGTGTGAACATCGATCAGTCCATGGTCGGGATGACGAACGCGTTGGACTCCTTGAGACCGGAGGGCCAGCGCTGGGTGACGGTCTTGGTCTTGGTGTAGAAGCGGATCGAGTCCGGGCCGTGCTGGTTCAGATCGCCGAAGCCGGAACGCTTCCAGCCGCCGAAGGTGTGGTAGGCGATCGGCACCGGGATCGGCACGTTGATGCCGACCATGCCGACCTGCACGCGCGCGGCGAAGTCGCGGGCGGTGTCGCCGTCGCGGGTGAAGATGGCGACGCCGTTGCCGTACTCGTGCTCGTTCGGAAGCCGCAGCGCCTCTTCGTAATCCTTGGCCCGCACGATCGTGACGACCGGGCCGAAGATCTCTTCCTTGTAGATGCGCATGTTCTCGGTGACATGGTCGAAGAGCGTTGCCCCGGCGAAGAATCCGTCCTCGCCGCCCTCGACCACGAGGCCGCGGCCGTCGATGACGAGTTCCGCGCCCTCGTCCACACCGATCTGCACGTAGTTGTTCACGCGGTCCACGCCGTCCTGGCCGACGAGCGGGCCGAAGTCCGCGCCCGGGTCGTCCGAGGCGCCGACGTTGAGCTTCTCCACGCGCTCGACGAGCTTGGCGCGCAGGCGATCCGCGGTCTCCTCACCGACGGGCACCGCGACCGAGATGGCCATGCAGCGTTCGCCGGCCGAGCCGTATCCCGCGCCGACCAGCTGATCGGCGACGTCGTCGAGGTCGGCGTCCGGCATGACGATGGCGTGGTTCTTCGCGCCGCCGAAGCACTGGGCGCGCTTGCCGTTCGCGGTGGCGGTCTCGTAGATGTACTGCGCGATCGGGGTCGAGCCGACGAAGCCGACGGCCTTGATCCGCTCGTCGTGCAGGATGGTGTCGACGGCTTCCTTGTCGCCGTTGACGACGTTGAACACGCCCGCGGGCAGCCCGGCCTCGAGGAACAGCTCGGCGAAGCGCAGCGGCACCGAGGGGTCACGCTCGGAAGGCTTGAGCACGAAGGCGTTTCCGCACGCGAGCGCGGGCCCGGCCTTCCACAGCGGGATCATGGCCGGGAAGTTGAAGGGCGTGATGCCGGCGACCACGCCGAGCGGCTGGCGCATGGAGTAGACGTCGATGCCGGTGCCGGCGCTCTCGGTGTACTCGCCCTTGAGCAGGTGCGGGATGCCGGTGGCGAATTCGATGACCTCGAGGCCGCGCTGGATGTCGCCCTTGGCGTCGGGGATGGTCTTGCCGTGTTCGCTGGACAGCAGCGCGGCGAGCGAATCCATCTCGTCCTGCACCAGGGTCAGGAACTTCATCAGGACGCGGGCCCGCTTCTGCGGATTGAACGCCGCCCACTCGCGCTGGGCGTCGGCGGCGTTGGCGATGACGGCCTCGACCTCGGCCTTGCTCGCCAGCGGTACGCGCGCCTGCACCTGCCCGGTGCTGGGGTTGAAGACGTCCTTGAAGTTGCCGGAGGTGCCGGGGACGTGCTGCCCGCCGTAGAAGTGGGTGAGTTCGCGAACCATGCCAGTCCTGTCTCGAATCGCCGCCGTCGCATCGCCGAGGGCCGATGCCGGCGCCGCACGCGGATCGCGCGGGTGCTAGGCCACCATATAGTTGGACATCCAAGTAATTCCAGAGCGTTTGCTGTGGCGGATATCACGTCGACTTTGCTTTGACGTCCTACTATTGGGATATCAACGGTACGAGCCGCGGGCGGGCGCGCCCCCGGGTGTCGAGGCGGAGGAATCCATGGCCGATCTGCACGTTCCCGTGAACCCGGTCCGATTCGTGACCTCGGCGGCGCTGTTCGACGGACACGACGCGGCCATCAACATCATGCGGCGGATCCTGCAGGCGCAGGGCGCCGAGGTCGTGCACCTCGGGCACAACCGCGCGGTGCTCGACGTCGTGGACGCGGCGGTCAGCGAGGACGTGCAGGGCGTCGCGGTCAGCTCGTATCAGGGCGGGCACGTGGAGTACTTCGAGTACCTGGCGACCGCGCTGCGCGAGGCGGGGGCCGGGCACGTGCGCGTCTTCGGCGGGGGCGGCGGGGTGATCATCCCCGAGGAGATCGAGCGGCTGCGCGCGGCGGGAGTCACCATCTTCTCGCCCGAGGACGGGCAGCGGCTCGGGCTGCCCGGCATGATCAATCAGCTGATCCGGGAATGCGATACGGACCTGGCGCGCACCCCCGCGCCGATCGAGGCGGTGCTCGGCGGCGACCGCGCGGCCCTGGCCCGCACGCTCACCTGTCTGCAGCAGGACACGCTCGGCTCGGCGGAGAGGGCGGACCTGGCCGCGGCGGCGGCCGCGCGGCGGGTACCCGTGCTCGGCATCACCGGCACCGGCGGCTCCGGAAAGTCCTCGCTCACCGACGAACTCGTGCGCAGGCTGCGCACCGATCAGCAGGACAAGCTGAAGGTCGCGGTGCTCGCGGTGGATCCGACCCGGCGGCGCGGCGGCGGCGCCCTGCTCGGCGATCGCATCCGGATGAACGCGCTGGATCCCGAGCGGGTGTTCTTCCGGTCCCTGGCCACCCGCGGCGCGCGCGAGGTACCGGTCAACATCGACGAGATGGTGATCGCCTGCAAGGCAGCGGGTTACGATCTCGTCGTGCTGGAGACCCCCGGCATCGGGCAGGGCGACGCCCAGATCGCCGAGCACGTGGACGTGGCGCTGTACGTCATGACGCCCGAGTTCGGCGCGGCCTCCCAGCTGGAGAAGATCGACATGCTGGATTTCGCGGATGTGGTGGCCATCAACAAGTTCGAGCGGCGCGGGGCGGCGGACGCGCTGCGCGACGTGTCGCGCCAGCTGCTGCGCAATCGGGAGGAGTTCCACGCCCTGCCCGAGGACATGCCGGTATTCGGTACCAGCGCCGCGACTTTCAACGACGACGGGGTGACCGCGCTCTACCAGCACGTCTCCGCGCTGCTCGGTGAGCACGGCCTGCCGCTGGAACCCGGCGTGCTGCCGCGCGTGGACACCCGGGCCTCGACCCGGTTCGCGCAGATCATTCCGCCCGCGCGGGTGCGATACCTGGCCGAGATCGCCGAGACGGTGCGCGCGTATCACGGGACGACGGACCTGCAGGTCGCGGCGGCCCGCCGGGTGCAGCGGCTGGAGCTGGTCCTGGCCGAGCTGGGCGGGCCGTCCGGCGCCGGCTCCCCCGCGGATTCCGGCCGGGAGCAGGCCGCGCCGCGCGCGGGCGGTATGCCGGGTGACGGCGTGGCCGCGGTGACCGCGCTGCTGGAGAGCGCGCGCCGGGAGCTGTCCCCCGACGCCGCCGCGCTGCTGGCCGAGTGGCCCGCGCTGGCCGAGTCCTACCGGGGCGAGGAGCAGGTGGTCCGGGTACGGGACCGCGAGATCCGGACCGCGCTGCGCCGGGAAACCCTGTCCGGCAGCTCGATTCCCCGCGTCGCGCTGCCGCGCTACACCGATCACGGTGAGCTGCTGCGCTTCCTGCGCGCGGAGCACCTGCCCGGGCGGTTCCCGTTCACCGCCGGGGTGTTCCCCTTCAAGCGCGAGGGCGAGGATCCCGCGCGCATGTTCGCCGGGGAGGGCGACGCCTTCCGCACGAACCGGCGCTTCCGCGTGCTGTCCGAACACGCGGAGGCCAAACGGCTTTCGACCGCCTTCGACTCGGTGACGCTGTACGGGCACGATCCCGCCGAGCGGCCCGACATCTACGGCAAGGTGGGCACCTCCGGGGTGTCCATCGCGACGCTCGACGATATGAAGGCGCTCTACGACGGATTCGATCTGGACGCGCCGAGCACCTCGGTGTCGATGACCATCAACGGCCCGGCCCCGACCATCCTGGCCTTCTACCTCAACGCCGCCATCGATCAGGCCGAGCAGCAGTTCGCCGACGCCGAGGGCCGGCCGCCCACCGACGCCGAGGCCGCCGAGCTGCGGGCACGGACGCTGGCGACGGTGCGCGGCACCGTGCAGGCGGACATCCTCAAGGAGGATCAGGGGCAGAACACCTGCATCTTCTCCACCGAGTTCAGCCTGCGCATGATGGCCGATATCCAGGAATGGTTCGTGCGCAACGGCGTTCGCAATTTCTACTCGGTCTCCATCTCCGGGTATCACATCGCCGAGGCCGGGGCGAACCCCATCAGCCAGCTGGCCTTCACCCTCGCCAACGGATTCACCTACGTGGAGGCGTATCTCGCGCGCGGGATGCGGATCGACGACTTCGCGCCGAATCTGTCGTTCTTCTTCTCCAACGGCATGGACGCGGAGTACTCGGTGATCGGCCGGGTGGCGCGGCGCATCTGGGCCGTGGCCATGCGGGACCGGTACGGGGCGGACGAGCGCTCGCAGAAGCTCAAGTACCACGTGCAGACCTCGGGGCGGTCGCTGCACGCGCAGGAGATGAGCTTCAACGACATTCGCACCACGCTGCAGGCGCTCATCGCGGTCTACGACAACTGCAACAGCCTGCACACCAACGCCTACGACGAAGCGGTGACCACCCCGACCGAGGAGTCGGTGCGGCGCGCGCTGGCGATTCAGCTCATCATCAACCGCGAATGGGGATTGGCGATGAACGAGAATCCGCTGCAGGGCAGTTTCATCATCGACGAGCTCACCGATCTGGTGGAGGAGGCGGTGCTGCGCGAGTTCGATCGCATCAGTGAGCGGGGCGGGGTGCTGGGCGCCATGGAGACGGGCTTCCAGCGCGGGCGTATCCAGGACGAGTCCATGCTGTACGAACGGCGCAAACACGAAGGCTCGCTGCCGATCATCGGCGTGAACACCTTCCGGAGCCCGCACGAGCAGGAGCACCGGGTGCTGGAGCTGGCGCGCGGGACCGAGGCGGAGAAGCAGTCCCAGCTGCAACGGGTGCGCGAGTTCGGCGAACGGCATCGCGGCGAGTCCGCGGCGGCGCTGGCCCGGCTGGCCGAGGCCGCCGGCGGCGACGCCAATGTCTTCGAGGTGCTCATGGACGCGGCGCGGGTGTGCACGCTGCAGCAGGTCACCGACACGTTCTTCACCGTGGGCGGGCAGTATCGGCGCAACGTGTGAGGCGGGTTCGCGCCCGCCGACCCGAACCTGTCGGGGGTGCGAGCTAGGTTCGGATCCATGCAGGCAAACGGAACCTTCAGCGTCAAATCCTTCACGCCCACCGAGGTGGTCCCCGAACCGCGGATCGCCACGGCGGCGCCGGTGAGCGCGGCGCTGATGGAGAAGCTGTTCGAGGGCGACATCGCCGGCCGCGCGTCGACGCTGTTCAGCTCGGCCTTCGATCAGAACACCGGCGCGGGCACCTATCTCGCGCTCGAATCCTTCGAGGGCACCCTGAACGGGCGGCCGGGCAGCTTCAACTTCGCGCACTCGGCCACCACCACGGGATCGGACCGCAGCGCGCCGTTCTTCGTCATCGTGCCCGGCAGCGGTACCGGTGAGCTGGCCGGCATCACCGGCACCGGCGACATCGAGATCGACGCGGACGGCACGCACCACATCCGGTTCGACTACGAACTGGGCTGAGCGCGCGACGCCGTTCCCGCTCGGCTCCTGCCGGATTCGAACCACCCGGCGGGATCGCCCGTGGAACAATCCGGGGGCAGGCAGACCCGGACGGAAGGGACAAGATGGACCTTGCGGGAATGACAGTCGTCGATGCGCACATCCACCAGTGGGATCCGCTCAGCACCCCGCGCGAGTTCAGCTCACTGGCCAGGCTTTTCCGATATGTTCCCGTTCCCATCGACTGGGCCAAGAGAGTCGCACCCCGGCGGGATCGCGAATTCGTCGGTGACCCGGCGCCGTTCGTCGCACCGTATCTGCCCGCGCAGTATCGCGACGACGCCGGCGACGTCCCGGTCGAGGCGATCGTGCACATCGAGGTGGAGTGGTCCGGTAAGGGGCCGCTGGCGCAGGCCGCCGAAACCCGCTGGGTGGCGAGCCTGCCGTTCGGGGTGGACACCCCGGTGCTGGGCGCCATCATCGGGGCGGGTGATCCGGCCGCGCCGGATTTCGCCGAGCTGCTCGACGCGCACCGGTCCGCGTCCCCGCTGTTCCGCGGGATTCGCACCCGGGTGGAGTACCACCCGGATCCCGCCGTGCGCGCGCACAACAAAGCGCCCGGCAAGCTGACCGATCCCCGGTTCCTGGACGGGTTCGCGGCGCTGGCCGAACGCGGGCTGTCCTTCGAGGCGTGGGTGTACTCGGGGCAGCTGCCCGAGGTGACCGCGCTGGCCTCGCGCTATCCGGACGCCACCATCGTGCTGAACCACCTCGCCACGCCCGCCGGGATCTTCGGGCCGGTCGGCAAGCACACCGGCCGCAATCCCGGGCAGCGCCGGGAGTTGTTCCTGCGCTGGCGCGACGACATCGCCGAGCTGGCCACGCACGCCAATGTGGTGGCCAAGGTCAGCGGGCTCATGATGCCGATCCTCGGCCATCCGGTGCCACCGCGCGGGCAGGCCACCCCGGTACCGGTACTGCTGGAACGCATTTCGCCGATGCTGACACACGCGCTCGACGTGTTCGGCGCGGATCGGCTGCTGTGGGGCTCGAATTTCCCGGTGGACAAGCCGATCACGAGCATCGGCAACGCCGCCGAGGCGGTGGCGACCGCGCTCGCCGGGCACGGGGCCGACGACAAGGCGCTGGAGCAGGTGTTCCGGCTCAATGCCCAACGGGTGTACGGGATCACCGACTTCTAGCCGGGTGTGCCGGTGTCGCTCCGCTGTTCTCGCAGCGCGCGAGGTTCGCGCACGAGCAGGGCGACACCGGCGCCGAGCACGACCGCGCCCACGATCAGCACGATGACGAAGGCGGCCGCGGTGCCGCCGGTCCAGTCCCACACGGCCGTCGACGCGCCGATGGCCAGCGCCAGCGCGCCGCCGATCACCAGCACCGAATGGCGGCGCAGGCCGTACAGGCCGAAGCACACGGCCGCGACCAGCACGGTGAGTCCGTAGGCCCAGGGCCGCCCGGCGTCGCCCGCGGTCTGCGCCCCGGCCAGGCCCGTGAGCACCGCGGCGGTGTACCCCGCCCAGGTCGGCTCGGCGTAGCCGAAAAAGCTGACGGCGAACCAGATTCCGGCCAGCACGAGCAGCGCGAGACCGAACACGACGTCGTGCGATCCATCGAACCGATCGAGCACCCCCGCCACCGCGGCGGGCGCGAACCCCGCGCAGGCGAACAGTCCCACGAACGACGGCAGCGCCGCGTATCCGGCGACGGCCGCGATCAGTCCGGCCGTGACCGGCCACACCCAGTCCTCCCCCGACGAGCCGTCCAGCGCCATCCCCACGAAGATGGCCACGCACACCGCCGCCAGCGCGAACAGCGCCGACCCGAGCCGCGCCCGCGCCGACCCCGGCGGAGCCACCGAGGTCCGCCCGCGATCGATGGCCCCGGCACCGGAATCCGGCCCGGCCGGAACGGAATCCGGCACACCAGGTCCGTGTTCCGCTGCCGCCGAACCCCCCGCCGCCCCCGCGCCCACCGCCGACGCGCGTCCCCGGAACAGCGCGGCCCGCCCGCCGGCCACCGCGTACCCACCCGCCACCAGTCCCACGATCACCACGGCCATCACTCCCAGCTGCGCAACCTTGCCCAGGTCGTCCCACGCCGAGTCCAGCAGCAGCACCACCCCGCCCAGCACCAGCCCGGCCCCCGCGTAGGCGGCGACCTCGGCGAGCCATCTGCCGCCCGACGCCCGGTCAGCTCGCTCCCGCGCCACCTCCGCCACGACCGCGTCCCGCTGCGCCCCGCTCAGAACGCCCTGTTCGACCAACCGCGCCAACGCGACCCCCACCGCACGATCACCGCTCATTCCCCCAGTATGCGCGCGCCTACCCGGCACACCGGGCTCCCACGACACGGCCACCGCGCGCCGGCGTAGGCGTGCTTATGCACGGCATCCCCGGTGACGTGCTGCTCCCCCGCCCCAATGTGTATCGCCTGGTTCTGCATCCGCGCGGGCTGAACGCCCGGCTGGCAAACGCGGCTAAGGTGCACGCGCTGTTCCTGGAACGGCTGACCCGGCAGGCCGCGGCCACCGGCGACCCGGAGCTGCGGGCGTTGTACGACGAAGTCACGCGCTATCCGGTTCCCGCCGACCAGGATTCGGGCGCACACGCCGAGTCCGGGCCGTTCCAGGTGCCGGTGCGGATCCGCACCCCGGCCGGTGAACTCGCGATGTTCAGCGTCATGGCGACCTTCGGCGCGCCCGCCGATGTCACGCTCTCCGAACTCGCCATCGAACTCTTCTATCCCCTGGACGAATTCACCGCCGCGGCGCTGCGCGAGCTCGCCTCAGGAGGGCAGGGCCAGGTACCGAACGCCGAGCAGGTGGGCGGTGCCCGAGACGTGCTCGACGATGCGGGCGGTGTCGGCCTCGATGGCGCCGGTGCGCCAGGCGGTCAGTAGCTCCACGAAGCCGCCGATGCCCATCACGGTGCCCATGCGCAGGTCGGATTCGTCGCAGCCGGGCCGCAGGTACGGGCGGGCGGTGGCGATGAGCAGATCGGTGGCCTCGGTGAGCATGGCCTTGCGGCGCTCCTCGAGGACCCGGCTGCCCGCGTGGTCGCCGAAGAGAATGCGTGCGGGACTGTCGATCTGGAGGCCGACCGCGCGGGCGATGGCCAGGTCCAGGATGTCCAGCGGCGCGCGGCCGAGGTTGTCCGCGACAACGGCCGAGAGCTCGCCGAAGACCTCGGAGCAGACCTCGTCCCACACCGTCGCGAGCAGTTCGTCGCGGTCGGTGAAGTGCTCGTAGAAATAGCGGTCGTTGAGCCCGGCCCGGGTGCAGACCCCGCGCATGGTGACTGCGGCCCAGCCACTTTCGAGCCAGATGTCCAGCGCCGCCGCCACGATCCGCCCGCGACGTTCGGCACGGCGTTCGTCCCGGGTTCGGCCGCCCCAGGTCCCGGCCGGTGCGCGCACGTTCATGGTTGACATTTTGCCCCACCGCGCGCCTAATTGGTGGCAGGCGCGGCCAGTGGTGGCGGATGCCACCACTTGACTGCCCGGATCACACCTCTCGGGGAGTTCCCATGCGACTCAATCCCTTCGGCGGCACCCACCGCACCCGGCAGGCGGACGCCGTGGTCACCGGCGCGGGCAGCGGCATCGGCCGCGCGTTCGCGATCGAGCTCGGACGCCGCGGCGGGCGCGTCATCTGCTCCGATATCGACGCGGAACGGGCGCGCGAGACCGCCGAAGCGGTCGCCGCGACCGGCGGCAAGGCCTTCGACGCGGTCTGCGATGTCCGCGACCTGGACCGGGTCACCGCACTCGCCGACACCGCCGAACAGTGGTTCGGCAAACCCGCCGACGTGGTCGTCAACAACGCCGGAATCGGGCGCGGCGGCACCGTGGTCGGTGAAACTCCCCTGGACGACTGGCATCGGGTCCTGGACATCAACCTGTGGGGCGTGGTGCACGGCTGCCACGTCTTCGCACCGCGGCTGCGCGCCGCCGGGCACGGCGCCATCGTGAACGTGGCCTCGGCCGCCGCGTTCGGCGCCGCCCCGCGCATGGCCGCCTACAACGTGAGCAAGGCCGGGGTGCTGGCGCTCTCGGAGACCCTGGCCGCGGAACTGTCCGGCACCGGCGTCGTGGTCACCGCCCTGTGCCCGACCGCGGTGAGAACCCGCATCCTCGAGGGTGTTTCGATCGGCGACCCCACCGTGCAGCTGTGGGGCGACCGGCTGCTGCGCTGGACCGGCCGCCCGCCCGCCGCCATCGCCCGCACCACCCTCGACGCCGTGGACCGCGGCGAGCTGTACGTGGTCCCGCAGGTCGAGGCCAAAGTCATCTGGCAGTCCAAACGGCTGCTGCCCGAGTCGTACACCCGCGCCGCCGGATTACTGGAGCGGCTGGTGCGGTAGCACTTTCGAACAGGAGCTGAACAATGGCGTTCACGTATTCCGACATGCTCACGGTGATCCAGGACAAACAGTGGGCCCTGGCCGATATCGACTGGGACGCACCGGGAGCCGAGCTCATCACCGACGAGCAGCGCCCGCGACTGGCGGCGTTCATGGCGGATCTGGTCTGGATCGAGCACGTGGGCGCGCGCGGTTTCGCCGCGCTCACCCGGTGCGCGCCCGAGGGCCCGCTCAAGGAGATCTACCGCTACTTCCACGCCGAGGAGCAGAAGCACGCCAACGCCGAACTGGCGCTCATGCGGCGCTGGGGCATGCTCGACGGTGACTCGATGCCCGTGCCCAACAAGAACATCCGGCTCGTCATCGAGTGGCTCGACCGGTACGGCGACGAGCTGTCCCTGCCGGTGCTCGGCACGGTCATTCCCTCGCTGGAATGCGCCCTCGACGGCGCCCTGGTGAAGTTCCTGCTCGACGAGGTTCGGGATCCACTGTGCCATCAGGTATTCCGGCACATCAACAGCGACGAATCCCGGCACCTGGCGGTGGGCTTCCAGGTGCTCGAACAGCTCGGCGCCGGTCCCCTGCGCCGGATCGCGATCGAGACCGCCGGTTTCGCGCTGCGGCCCACCCTGCTGCTCGGCGCGCTGCTCTACACCCCGCTGCTCTCGCGCATGTCCGCGAACATCATGGCGATGGGGCTGGACGAGGAGAAGCTCTGGAACGCGGTGCGGCGCTACGAGAAAGCGGGCGAGCGCAGTCCGAGCATCCAGCGGGTGCCGCTGTTCCACGTCGTCCGGCTGCACGGGCGCGCGACGATCAACGGACTCCAGCCGATCCAGGGCATCAATACCGCGCTGAACCGGGCCATCGATCACTTCCCGGTCCGCCTGCTCGGCAAGCCGCCGACCTGGTCGAAGAGCCTGACCTACGACCCGGTGGCGAAATGAGTTCCGTACCGCTGCCGCGTGATCCGCACGCCGGCTACGACGGACCCCGCCTGCGGTGCACCCGCTGGCGCGACGACCACGATCTCGGCGGCCTGCACGTCGCGGTGATCGGCGGAGGTGCGGCCGTGGCCCGGGTGCTCCCCGCGGTCGCCGCGCGGGCACGCCGGGTGACGGTGTTCCAGCACGATCCGGTCTGGGTGCTGCCCGCTCCGCGGCTGCCCGGCGTCCGGCTGCTGCGCGGGCTGCCGGCGGATCTGCTCGGCGCGCTGCCCGCGCACACCTCCGCCCCGCTCACCGGGGAACCCGCCGGTCCCGCCCCGGCCTCGCCGGTACACCGTATCGCCGGGGAGGCGCTGCGCCTGGCGGCCCTGGCGAATCTCCGGGTGCGGGTGCGTGATCCGTGGCAGCGGCGGCAACTGACGCCCGACACCACCGCCGGCGTCCGGCTGCACACCCGCTACTACGCGGCCCTGCAGGCCCCGAACACCACCCTCGTCACCTGGCCCATCGCCCGCCTCGCGCCCCTCGGTGTCCGCACCGTGGACGGCGTCGAGCATCGGGTGGACTGCATCATCTTCGCGGAGGACAACACATGACCAGTACCGTGGTCGATCACGAGATCATCATCGTCGGCGCCGGATTCGCGGGCATAGGGACCGCGATCGCTCTACGCGAGGCCGGTTTCGAGGATTTCCTGCTGGTGGACGACGCGGACGGGGTCGGGGGCACCTGGCACTGGAACACCTATCCCGGTATCGGGGTGGACATTCCCTCGTTCAGCTATCAGTACTCGTTCGAGCAGCGGCGCGACTGGTCGCGGGTATACGCGCCCGGGCGCGAACTCAAGGCGTACGCCGAGCACTGCGTGTCGAAATACGGCCTGCGCCCGCGCATTCGGTTCAACACGACCATCGCGAGCGCCGACTTCGACGACACCGTGCACCTGTGGCGGCTGCGCACCGGCGACGGCGAGGAGCTCACCGCTCGGTTCGTCGTCGGGGCGACCGGCGTGCTCACCCGGCCGAAACTGCCGGACATCCCCGGCGCGGACGAATTCACCGGCACGGTCGTGCACACCGCCCGCTGGGATCACACGGTCGATCTGCGAGGAAAGAAGGTGGGGATCATCGGCACCGGGGCCTCCGCGGTGCAGATCATTCCCGAGATCGCGCCGCGGGTCGCGACTCTCACCGTCTTCCAGCGCACCCCGATCTGGTGCCTGCCGCGCCCGGACGCGCCCGTGCCCGATGTGGTGCGCCGGTTCATGGGCCTGCCCGGCGGGCAGGCGCTCACCCGCTGGCTCAGCCAGGCGTTCGTGGAGGTCACCTTCCCGCTGGCCGCGCACTACTACCGGATCCTGCCGGTGGCCGCCCTCGGTGAACGCACCGGACGCGCACACCTGCGGGACCAGGTCCGCAATCCGGTGACGCGCGCCAAACTCACCCCGGACTACGCGCTCGGCTGCAAGCGGCCGTCCTTCTCCAACGACTATCTGAAGACGTTCAATCGCGCGAACGTGACCCTGGAAACGGATCCGATCAGCGAGATCACCGCCACCGGGGTGCGCACCGCCGATGCGCATCACGACGTCGACGTGCTCATCATGGCCACCGGTTTCAAGGTCATGGAGTCGGGCAACATGCCGACCTTCGATCTGCACGGCAGCGGCGGCGTCCGGCTCGAGGATTGGTGGGACACCCACCGACTGCAGGCCTACGAGGGCGTCAGCGTGCCCGGCTTCCCGAATTTCTTCACCATCATCGGACCCTACGGCTACAACGGATCCTCGTATTTCGCACTCATCGAAACGCAGACCCGGCACATTCTGCGACTGCTGCGCCAGGCCCGGCGGCGCGCGGCCACCCGCGTGGAAGTCACCGAGCAAGCCAATGCCGAGTACTTCCGGGAAATGCTGTCCCGCCGCGATACCCAGGTGTTCTGGCAGGACAGTTGCGCGCTCTCGAACAGCTATTACTTCGACAAGAACGGCGATGTGCCGTTGCGCCCCATGAGCACACCCGAAGCATATTGGCGGGCGGGCCATTTCGACCTGAACCACTATCGCTTCGACACGCTCGCACCACGCAGCGCGCCGGCGGGCGTAGCGGGCCGCAGCCGCGCCCGCTGAGCGGGCGGATTCAGTCCTCGAGCACGCGGTAGATCGTCCGGACCTGCCGCAGGCCGCTCTCGGCGACACGCTCGTCCTCGGCGGTCATGCGCAGCGCCTGGCGCAGCAGTATGGCGTCCAGGTCCTCCCAGGCGGCGCGGTGCGCCGGTTTCGGCAGCGCGGGCCAGGCGGCCGAATCACCGTAGAGATCAACGGGATCGGCCGGAACGGACTCGCGCTGCACCTGGCCGATGAGATCGTCCAGACCCACCCCGCGCAGGGTGAGCAGGTCGTCGGGATGCTCGTCCAGGCGTTCGGCGATGACGTAGCAGACCGCGGCCACGTGCTTGCAGGGCCAGCCGGAATCCGGGCAGCTGCACGAGAAGTCGAGTTCGGACGCGGTGGTGGGCAGCAGCAGCGGCGCGAGCGCCTGCGGCAGCGTGCCCGCCGCGATCTCCCCCAGCATGCCGGGGGTGGCGCGAACCAGATCGGCGAGTTCCGCCAGCCGCTCGTCACGCAGTTCGCGCAGGGTCAGCACCGAGATGAACGGGCGGGGCTGACTGCCCTGCACCTCCGCGGTCACCGCACCGGATTCGAGCCGGTAGCTGATGACCTGGCCGCTGCGGGCGTAGGAGCGGCCGCGGGTCAGGCGCCCGGCATCGGCGACCTTCTCGACCGCGCCCAGAAACGCACGGCCCCACCAGGTCCGGGCGAACGCCGCGCCCCCGCGGCTGCGGGCGGGCACCGCGCCCTTGACCGGCCGGCGCGGGCCGAATTCGCCGAAGTCGGGGAAGCTCATTCGCCGACCGCCGCGTCGCCCAGGGCCAGCAGTGCCCGCAGTTCCGCGTCACCGAGTTCGGTGATCCACTTCTCGCCCGCGCCGACCGTCAGGTCCGCGAGCTGACTCTTGCCCCGCAGCATGTCGTCCACGCGCTCCTCGATGGTGTCGACGCACACGAGCTTGCGCACCTGCACGTCCCGGCGCTGGCCGATGCGGAAGGCGCGGTCGGTGGCCTGGTTCTCGACCGCGGGGTTCCACCAGCGGTCCAGGTGCACAACGTGATTGGCGGCGGTGAGATTGAGCCCGGTGCCACCGGCCTTGAGCGAGAGCAGCATGATGGGCGGCCCGTCCCCGGACTGGAAACGGGTGACCATGTCGTCGCGGCGCGCCTTGCTCACCCCGCCGTGCAGGAACGGCGCCTCCGCGCCGAAACGCTCGGTCAGGAACGGCGCGACCAGCTCCCCGAATTCGGCGAACTGGGTGAAGAGCAGCGCGCGTTCGCCGTCGGCGAGTACCGATTCCAGGATGTCCTCCACCAGTGCGAGTTTGCCCGAGCGATGGTGGCCGCGGCGCAGCAGCGCCGACCCGTCGCGCAGGTATTGGGCGGGGTGGTTGCAGACCTGTTTGAGCCGGGTCAGCGCGGCCAGCACCGCGCCCTTGCGCTCCATCCCCTTGGCGGACTTCAGTTTCGCGCTCATGTCGTCCAGCACCGCCTGGTACAGCGCGGCCTGCTCGACGGTCAGGTTGGCGCGCACCGTGATCTCGATCTTGTCCGGCAGATCGGAGATGACCGCGGGATCGGTCTTGACCCGGCGCAGCACGAACGGCGCGGTGATGGCCCGCAGCCGGGTGACCGCGTTGTGGTCCTGTTCGCGCTCGATCGGTACGGCGAAGCGCGCGTGGAATTCCGAGGCCTTGCCCAGCAGCGCCGGATTCGCGAAATCCATGATGGAGCGCAGTTCTTCGAGCCGGTTCTCCACCGGGGTACCGGTGAGGGCCAGCCGATGACGCGCGGGGACCTGGCGCGCCGCGCGGGCCGGGCGGGTCCCGGCGTTCTTGATGTGCTGCGCCTCGTCCACCACCACCCGCTGCCAGGGCTGCCGCTTCAGCTCCTCGACGTCGCGGGCCAGCAGCGCGTAGGTGGTGACCACCAGATCCGAATCGGCCACCGCCGCATCGAATTCCGCCCCGGAGCGGCGTCCGGCGCCGTGATGCACCAGCACCCGCAGATCCGGCGCGTACCGCTCGGCCTCGCGCTGCCAGTTGCCGACGACCGACATCGGGCACACCAGCAGCGTCGGGCCGACCGGTTCGTGATCATCGGTGGCGGTGGCGATCTCGCGTTCGTGCACGAGCAGTGCCAGGACCTGCACGGTCTTGCCCAGACCCATGTCGTCGGCCAGGATCGCGCCGCACCCCAGCCGGCTCATGGTGGCCAGCCAGCTCAGCCCGCGCAGCTGATAGGGCCGCAGCTGCGCCTTCAGCCCGACCGGCTCGGCGACCGGGGCGGACTCGCGTTCGGTCTCCAGCAATTCCGCGGCCCAGCCGGTCGCGGACACCTCCTCGATCGGCACGCCCGGCACCGGCTGCGCGGCCAGCTCCGCGAACAGGCCCGCGATCGTGGACGACACCGGCTCGGCCCGGCCCGCAACGTATTCCGCGGCCGCGGCGAGCATGCGGTGATCGGCCTGCACCCATTCCCCGCGCAGTTTCACCAGATCCGACTTCGAGCGAATCAGGCGCGCCATGTCGGCGGCCGAGAGCGTCTGGTCGCCCAGCGCCAGCTCCCAGCGGAACGACACCAAACCCTTGAGCCCGACGGCGGTTTCGGTGGCGGCCGGACTCTGCACCTTCAGGCGCAGCGCGGGCGCGGCGACCCGCCACGCGCGCGGCAGCAGCAACCGCACCCCGGCCGCCTGCAGCGCACCCGCGCCGTGCGCCACCAGATCCATCACCACTTCGCTCGGCAGGAACAGGTCCATACTGCGGTTGTCGCCGGGCAGGTCCCGCAGGCGCGGATAGGCGAGCTTGGCCGCGGCCAGCTTCTCCCCCGCGATCCGCACCAGCTGCGGATCACCGGGCAGCAGGACCGGTTGCGGCGCTTCGCCTTCGGTGCGCAGGCAGACTTCGAGCCGCCATAGCGCGTCGCCGTCGTCCTCGGCCGCGGGCTCGAGCAGCCGCAGCAGTAGTTCCGGTTCGTCCGCGGTCAGGCTCGTGCGCCACTCGGTGAGCACCGCCGCCACCCGCGGCGAACCCTCTTCCAGCGGTTCGGCGTCCAGCAGCGCGGTCAGCAGCGGATGCGTCACCGGGCCCGCGGATTCGAGCGCGTCCGCCCGCGCGGCGAGCCGCGCGCGCACCATGGGATCGGTCAGCTCGTCGAGGAGATTGTCCAGGATCTCGGCCGGACGGCCCGCCGCCTGCAGGGCGGCCGGCATGGCCACCGCGAGCTCGGCCAGCCACGCGCGCTGGCGCTGACCGCCCACCAGCCGCCAGCGCACCCACCAGTCGCCCTCGTCGCGACGCACGTGCGGGACCATGCGACCCGCACGCACCCAGCGATCCACACCGTGCGCGACGTGCGACAGATACCGCAGATCGCCTGCGACGGCGGGCGCGGGCAGCTCGCTCAGCAGCACGCGCACGGCTTTCTCCGGAGCGAGCGCGTGGGCGCGCACCTGGAGCTCCCGAGGCCCGTCCGGGCCCGGGACCAGCACGTTCGCCCGGTGCCGGAACTTGGCGGCGGCCACGATCGAGGCCGTGGGCTCGGGCAGCCCGGCCGGATCGGGGACCGTCTCCGGGTCGTGCCACAGCACCAGCCCCGACCCCGGCGACCACAGTCCGTGCAGCATTGCCCCATCCAAGCAGCCCGCCCCGACAGTCCCGTCGGGCACTCTCTCCGTAATCCGGCGAATCACGACCCCTACCGGGTCTTTATTTCTGCCCGCCGACAGCACATACTGAGATAACCCCAGGTCACCGCGTATTGCGGTATCGGCTGTGCCTAGTGACAGCCTGGCGGGGCGCACCCTGATAATCCACCGCGACTCATGCCGGAGCCGTGGCAATTTCGATACCGAGGGAGGCCGTGAAGATGACGATTCTGCTCCAAGTGCTCGAGCAGAGCTTCACGCCGACAACGCCGTGGGAGCGACGAAAGTTCACCTTCGTGGACACGACGAAAATCGTGGGAATGCGTTTGGACGGTCAATCGGGCGTATGGCTCGATCTGTCCCGTCCGGGAGAATCCCAGCGTTTGGCCCGCGTCGCCGATCCACGTGACGCCATCAATTTCCTGCTTTCCACCTTCGCCAAAATCGCCGAGTGCGAAGAGCGGGGCGGCTCGTGGCTCATCGGCCACGACGGCGTGCACGCCGATTCCATCGCCGCCACCCGCTTCCCACCACAGCTGTCGGAAACCGCGGCAGACGATCTGCTCGCGCACGCCTGGTTGTAGTTCCGTTCCAGCCTGTTCCACCTGTTCAGCACGGTGTCGTGAATCCGCGGGGGTGCGAACTCGCGTGCCTACGCCATTGCTTCCCGGTTCGGGAGTAAGTGTGTAGCGGTGCGCGTACTGCTCGCGGTTCTGCTGGCGCTCACCGCATCCGGATGTGCCGCGGTGGGCGGACACGACACGCCCGCACCCGGCAGCCCCACCCGGGCCGTGCTCGAACAGTTGCTGTCCCAGGTGCGGACCGTGCACGCGCGCCCGCACCCGGGCGGCTACGAACGCGGCTGTAAAGCGGGGCAGGGCTGCGTGTTCGGGCCCGCGTGGAGTGACGACCACGACGGCCCGGGCGGGCACGACGGGTGCGACACCCGGAACAACGTGCTGGCCGCGCAGCTCGCCGAAGTGGCCTACCGGTCCGGGGCGGGCACCTGTGTCGTCGTGGGCGGCACGCTGATCGATCCGTACACCGGGCGGCAGCTGGTCTTCGCCAAGGCCGACGCCAAGGCGGTGCAGATCGATCACGTCTATCCGCTGGCCGCGGCGTGGGACATGGGCGCCGCGGGGTGGACGCCGGCGCGGCGCATGGTCTTCGCCAACGACACCGCGCTGAATCTGCTCGCGGTGGAGGGCCGGATCAACCAGGCCAAGAGCGATAAGACCCCGGCGTCGTGGCTACCGCCCGCCGGGGCCAATCACTGCTTCTACGCGGGCAAGTACCTGACGGTCGCGGTGCACTACGACCTGCCCGTCACCAAGGCGGACAGGTCCGCGCTGCAGCGCGTCGCGCGCGGCTGCCCGGCGAACTAGCCGGTCGCGACCGGGCGTTTGGGGTCGTGGGACCACTGCGACCACGAGCCGGGGTAGAGCGCGGCGTCGATGCCCGCCACCGCCAGCGCCGCCACCTGGTGCGCGGCGGTGACGCCCGAACCGCAGTACACCGCGACCGGACCCGCGCCCAATTCGGTGAAGCGCGAACGCAATTCGGCTGCGGACTTGAAATGCCCTTCGGGCGTGAGGTTTTCAGCGGTCGGGGCGCTGACCGCACCCGGGATGTGGCCCGCGCGCGGGTCGATGGGCTCGACTTCGCCGCGGTAGCGTTCGCCCGCCCGGGCGTCGAGCAGCAGGCCGCGCCAGCCGGCGGCGGCGTCGGCGTCGATCATGGGCATGGCGCCCGGGTTCAGGACCACGTCACCCGGGGCCGGGTCGGGTTCCTCGCCGGAGGCCGCGACGCCGCCCGCGCGCTCCCAGGCGGGCAGTCCGCCGTCGAGGATGAGCACCTCGGGCACGCCCGCCCAGCGCAGCAGCCACCAGGCCCGCGCCGCGGCCATGCCGCCCGTGGCGTCGTAGACGACGACGGTGTCGCCGGTGCGCACGCCCCAGCTGCGGGCACACTTCTGCAGGTGCCCGATCTCCGGCATGGGGTGACGCCCGCGCGCCGGGGACGGCGGCGCGGCCAGCTCGGTCTCGAGATCCACGAAGACCGCGCCCGGAATGTGGCCGTTCAAGTAGTGCTGCGGCCCGTCCGGATCCCCCAGCGCCCACCGCACATCCAGCAGCCGCACCCGAGAATCACCGCCGCCCAGTCGCTCCCGCAGCTCCTCGGCCGAGATCAGCACCGTGCTCAACGCAACTCCTCTTCGCAGAATCCGCACTCCGAATGGAACCCCCTCACCCTACTGAGCCGGGTATCGCCGCGCACTCGGGCGCGGCCGTGTCCTGCCGCGCTGCCACTCGGTGTACCGCGCCGAGCGCCAGCGGTTGCCGTAATACCGAACCGCGAGACGGCGTCGACCGACCAGGTCTGCCGCTGCGGCGGGCGACCATCCGGCTCGTGGGGAATGCGGCCGGTGCGCGGACGGGGTCGAGCGCACAACATGGCCGTAAGTTATTGCCGCACAACAAGGCCGGATCTCCGAGGGCGCTTCCGGCCCTTGCGCCGACCGGCAGCGGAGCGTGCCCGTGTCAGGAAGTTGCTTCCGGTTGCGGGCGGGGGCGCAGGAGGCGGCGGACCAGGAGGCCGGCGACCAGCGCCCAGAAGGCCGCGCCGATGCCGAGCAGGGCGATGCCGGAGGCGGCGACCATGAAGGTGAAGGCGGCGGCGAGGCGGTGGTCGGGCGGGGTCAGCGCGGAGGTCAGGGCGGCGGCGAGGGTGGCCATGAGGGCAAGGCCCGCAACGGTTTCCAGGACGCCGTCGGGGGCGGCGGCGACCAGGGCGACGAGCGCGCCCGAGGCCAGGGCCAGCAGGAGGTAGGTCGCGCCGGCGGTGGCGGCGGCGATCCAGCGGCGCTTGGGATCCGGGTGCGCGGTGGGGGCGGCGGACAGGGCGGCGCTGATCGCGGCGAGGTTGATGGCGTAGCCGCCCGCCGGTGCGCCCAGGACGGTGCCCAGGCCGGTCACCGTCATGGCGGCGCGCCAGGGCACGCGATAGCCGAACGAACTCATGACCGCGGTGCCCGGGATGTTCTGCGCGGCCATGGTCACCACGTACAGCGGCACCGCGATCCCGATGAGAGCCTGCCAACTCCAGTGCGGCACAGCGAATTCCAACCGGGGCGCCATGGCCGCCAGCTCGGGACCGCGCCGGTGCACCGCCATGTCGATGCCCGCGCCGACGGCCGCCACCCCGAACGCCGCGAGCACCGCCCACCGGGCCGCGTACTTCTGCAGGATCAGCCAGGTCGCGATGACCGGCACCACCACCGCCGGGGTCACCGCGAGGGCTTTCATCGGGGCCAGGCACAGCGGCAGCAGCACCCCGGCCAGCATGGCCTGCGCGATCTCCACCGGAATGGCCGCGATCAGCGCGCCGAGCCGCTGCCAGAATCCGGTCAGCACGATGAGCAGCCCCGTCACCACGAACGCGCCGACGGCCGCGGGCCACCCGCCCGCCACGGCCCCGGTACTCGCCAGCAGCGCCGCACCAGGCGTGGACCAGGCCAGCGTGATCGGCATCCGGTACCGCAGACTCAGGATCAGGATCCCCGCCCCCATGGTCACCGACACCGCGAGCAGCCCCGAAGCCGCCTGTGCCGCGGTGGCTCCCACCGCCGTGAGCCCCGCCAGCACGACCGCGAACGAACTCGTGAATCCCACCAGCGCGGTGACGATCCCCGCCCCGAGCGCCTGCCCCATCCCGGGGTTCGGCGACTCGCCATCGGACGCATCTCCGAACGCGGCTTCGTCCAGTTCGGCGCGACCTCGCGCACCTACCGCACCATCCGGTCCGGCTGGGACGCCGGCCAACAGATCGGCGGGTGCCCCGGCCTCGGCGCCGAGTGCGGCGGGACCGGCTGCCGTCGTGCCGGGCTCGCCCGCGGGTGCGGCGCCCGCCGGAACCTCACCGGGCGGCACCGTCGCGCGGCCGTGGCCGTTCGCGGGGCCATCGGCGGCGGGGGTGGCGGCGAGAGACGTCATCGGGCCATGGTCCCGGTCCACTCCGGGTCCGGTCAGTGGCCAATGCAGCGAAACTGGACTGAAATCGGAGTGAGTGCGGGGCGCGAGTCAGTTCGAGTCGGGGTCGGGGGTGCCGTTGGTTCCGGCCAGGCGGTCCAGCAGGGGCGCGGTGCGCGGGCCCACCAGGGAGCGCATCAGCAGGGAGGTGTTCGTGCGTTCCACGCCGGGGATCTCGAGGACCCGGCCCGCCAGGCGGTAGAGGTCGTCGGCGTCGACCGCCACGACGCGCACGATCAGATCGGTCGCGCCGGTCGTGCCGCAGACCTCGGTGACCTCGGGAATCTCGGCCAGCGCGGACACCACGGCGTCGAGGCGGTGCTGGTCGACCACCACGGACACCAGGGCTGCCAGGGGATAGCCCAGGGCGCGGGGTTCGACCCGGCGTTCGACGCTGGCGAGCACCCCGGCGGCCTCCCAGCGAGCCAGTCTGGCCTGCACGGTGTTCCGGGAGAGACCCAGTCTGGCCGCGAGTTCCACGCCGGTGGCGCGGGGGTTGTCCACCAGTTCCAGCAACAGCCGGGCATCGGTGGCGTCGAGCGGGCCGGTGAAGGGTTCCCTGCTGCTCATGAAAGGCAGTATGACACGCCGACCGGGGGCTCAACCGCGCATTCTGCTCAGTTTTGACCTTGGTACTTGCGCAGATCGCACAGCGGAGGATGCTGTGTGGTACAGGCCACACACCGCCGTCGATACGGGACACAATCCCCCGGCGCCCACGGTGTACCCGGCGTTTCGAGGAGGCGATACCGATGCCAGAGCAGCGCATCTCTCCCCCGCAGGGCGATATCGAGAAGATCCCCTACCCGGTACAGCTCGTGCAGCCCGACGGGCACCGCGTCCACGACCGGGCGCACGCCCCGCTCGTCGCCGACATCGGCGGTGACCGCCTCCGCTCGATGTACACCGACATGGTCGTGGCCCGCCGCATCGACACCGAGGCCACCGCCCTGCAACGGCAGGGCCAGCTGGGTCTGTGGCCCCCGCTGCTCGGTCAGGAAGCCGCCCAGGTCGGTTCCGCGCACGCCCTGCACCCGGACGATTACGCCTTCTGCAGCTACCGCGAAGCCGGCGTCGCCTACTGCCGCGGGGTGCCGCCCGAGCAGATGACCGCGCTGTGGCGCGGGGTGGCGCACTCCTGCTGGGACGCCGACGCGTTCAACATCACCAATCCGGCCATCGTGGTCGGCGCGCAGGGCCTGCACGCCACCGGTTACGCGTACGCCGCCCAGCTCGAGGGCGCGGAGATCGCCACCATCGCCTACTTCGGCGACGGCGCCACCAGCCAGGGCGACATCGCCGAGGCGCTGGGTTTCGCCGCCTCGTGGGACGCGCCGGTGGTGTTCTTCTGCCAGAACAACCACTGGGCCATCAGCGCGCCGGTACGGGTGCAGAGCGCCACCCCGATCGCGCGCCGGGCCGCCGGCTACGGAATTCCCGCGGTGCAGGTCGACGGCAACGACGCCCTCGCGGTGCTGGCGGTGACCCGGCAGGCCCTGGTGCGCGCCCGCGCGGGCGGCGGCCCGTCGTTCATCGAGGCCATCACCTATCGCATGGGACCGCACACCACCGCCGACGATCCCACCCGCTATCGCGCGGCCGCGGAGATCGAACTGTGGCGGCGGCGCGACCCCATCGACCGTCTGCGCCGACTGCTGGAGCGAGAAGGGCTGTGGGACAGCGATTTCGCGCAGGAGGTCACCGTGACCGCCGACGCGGTGGCCGCGCGCCTGCGCGGCGCCACCCTCGGCATGGCCGACCCGGAGCCGAGCGCGCTGTTCGAGCACGTGTACGCCACCCCGCACCGTCTCATCGAACGCGAAAGCGCCGAGTACGCCGCCTATCTGGAGGGAGCACGGTCATGAAGACCACCTTCGCGGGAGCGATCAACCTCGGACTGCGCCGGGCGCTCGAGGACGATCCCAAGGTCCTGCTCATGGGCGAGGACATCGGCAGGCTGGGCGGTGTCTTCCGGGTCACCGACACCCTGCAGAAGGACTTCGGGAACAACCGGGTCATCGATACGCCGCTGGCCGAATCCGGCATTATAGGAACGGCTTTCGGAATGGCGTTGCGTGGACTGCGGCCGGTGTGCGAAATCCAGTTCGACGGATTCGTGTATCCCGCATTCGACCAGATCGTGTGCCAGGTGGCGAAAATTCACTATCGAACGGGTGGAAAAGTGATCGCCCCCATCACCATTCGCATTCCGTTCGGCGGCGGCATCGGATCTGTCGAACACCATTCCGAATCCCCGGAAGCGTATTTCGCGCACACCGCCGGGTTGCGGGTGGTGTCGCCGAGCAATCCGGCCGACGCGTATCTCATGATCCGCCAGGCGGTCGCGCTGGACGATCCGGTGGTGTTCTTCGAACCGAAGCGGCGGTACTGGGACAAGGCCGAGGTCGACTTCGCGCAGCTGGACCGGGACGGCGGATTGCCGCTGGACAGCGCCCGCGTCTGCGTGAGCGGGGACGACGCGACGATCGTCGCGTACGGCGGCACCGTCGCCACCGCGCTGGGCGCCGCGGATATCGCGGCGGCGGAGGGGCATTCGCTGGAGGTGATCGATCTGCGCAGCCTGTCGCCGATCGATTTCGACACCATCGAGACCTCCGTCCGCAAAACCGGACGTTTGGTCATCGTCCATGAAGCACCGGTATTCGGCGGTCTCGGCGCGGAAATCGCGGCGCGCGTGACCGAAAGCTGCTTCTATGAATTGGAAGCGCCGGTGCTGCGGGTCGGCGGCTTCGACATCCCCTATCCCCCCGCTAAGCTCGAACGGCACCACCTGCCCGACCCCGACCGCATTCTCGCCGCGGTCGATCGCACGCTCGCCGCCTAACGGTCATGCCTTCGGAGGAAGCTCGGTGGAAGAACAGCGTCAGGTCATGGAATTCCAATTGCCCGATCTCGGTGAGGGATTGGCCGATGCCGAATTGGTGTCGTGGGCGGTTCGGGTCGGCGACACGGTGGAACTGAATCAGGTCATCGCCGAGGTCGAGACGGCGAAAGCTCAGGTGGCGCTACCGAGTCCGTATGCCGGGACGGTGCTGGAGCTGCTCGCGCAGCCCGGGGAGACCGTGCCGGTGGGCGCGGGACTCATCCGGATCGGGACCGCGGCGGACGCGGAATCCGTTGCGGGACCGGCGTCCTCCGCTGTCGCGGACACGGCCGACTCCGCCGCGCCGGAACGGCAGGCGGTGCTGGTCGGTTACGGGCCCGACAGCGAGCCCGTCTCGCGGCGCGCCCGGGCGGCGGCCACGGCCAGCGGCACCACCGCGGACACGGGCTTGAATCGCGGACACGAGGGGCTCGCCCGCCGACGGCCGGCGGCCACCCCGGGCGCCCGGCGACTGGCCCGCGACACCGGCGTCGACCTGGGTTCGGTCGCCGGGTCCGGGCCCGACGGCGCGGTCACCGTGCGCGATCTGCGCGACGAACGCCCCGGCACGGAACACATCCCGATTCACACCGCACCGCCGGTCACCCCGGTCGGCCCCGCGCAAGCGGGCCGGACGCCCGGCGAACGCGAAACCCGCACCCCCATCACCGGCGTGCGCAAGCGCACCGCGGCGGCCATGGTGGCGAGCGCGCAGCACATTCCCCAGGCCAGCGCGTTCGTGACCACCGATTTCACCGGTTCCATGGAACTGCTCGATCATCTGCGCGCGACCCCGACCTTCGCCGGGCTCACGCTCACCCCGCTCGCGCTGGTCGCCAAGGCGACGCTGGTGGCGCTGAGCGAGTTCCCGGAGCTGAACGCCTCCTGGGATGAAGCGAACCAGGAGATCGTCACCAAGCACTACGCCAACCTCGGCATCGCGGTGGCCACCACGCGCGGGCTACTGGTGCCCAATCTGAAAGAGGCGCAGGCGCTCAGCCTGCGGGACCTGTGCCAGGACATCGGCCGGGTCGCGGAGCTGGCGCGGTCCGGCACGGCCACCCCGGCCGATCTCACCGGCGGCACCCTCACCATCTCGAACGTGGGTGTCTTCGGCGTGGATGCCGGTGTGCCGCTGGTGAATCCGGGCGAGGCGGCGATCCTGTGCCTGGGCTCGATCCGCAAGCGCCCGTGGGTGCATCGCGACGAGATCGCCGTGCGCTGGGTGACCACCCTCGGCCTGAGCTTCGACCACCGCATGATCGACGGCGAACAGGGTTCACGGTTCCTGTCCGCCGTGGCCGCGCTCCTGGAGGATCCCCTGACCCTGCTCGGTCGCGTCTAGCCGCTAGGAGTAGGTGACCACCAGCGGCTCGGCGGCCTCGCGGATCACCGCGGGGATCGGCACCGGCTTGCGGGTCACCTCGTCGACGTAGACGTGCACGAAGGTGCCGGTCGCCGCCAGCTCCAGCGTGCCGCCCGCCTCGCGGAAGATGGCGAGGTCGTAGTTGATGCTCGAATTGCCCAGGCGCGCTATGCGAATGCCGACCCGGAGCTGATCGGGGAAGCTGATCGACCCGACGAACTTGCACGAGGTCTGCGCCACCACGCCGATGGCGGGCAGATCCCGGATGTCGGTGCCGGTCGCGTGGATGAGCCACGCGTTCACCGCGGTATCGAAGTAGCTGTAGTAGGTCACGTTGTTCACGTGGCCGTAGTGGTCGTTGTCCGCCCAGCGGGTCGGCACCGGCCAGAGCACCGGGTATCGCTCATCCGTCACCCCACGGACGGTAGGGGATTTCCGCGCGGGGCGATACGGCGGGGTTCTGGCAGACGCCGGACGGTCAGGCGCTGCGCTCGTCCGAGGCATTGCGGTGATCGCGCGGGCTGATGCCGTGGTGGCGCTTGAAGGCGGTGCTCAGGGCGAACGCGCTGCCGTAGCCGACGCGGCGGGCGATCGACTCCAGGGTCGCGTCGGACTCGTGCAGCAGGTCCGCGGCCAGGGCCAGGCGCCAATCGGTGAGGAAGGCCATCGGGGGCTCGCCGACCAGCTCGGTGAACCGCCGGGCCAGGGCCGCGCGCGAGACGCCTACCTCGGCGGCCAGCGACGCGACGGTCCAGCCGTGCGCGGGGTTGTGCTGCATGAGGCGCAGCGCCTTGCCCACCAGCGGATCGGCGTAGGCGTGGTACCAGGCGGGGGCGTCGGCCCGGGAGAACCAGGCCCGCAGGGTCGCGATGAGCAGCAGATCCAGCAGGCGGTCCAGCATCGCGCCCTGGGCGGGCAGATCCTTGGCGGCCTCCTCCACCAGCAGGTCGAGCACCCGGGTGTCGACCTCGTCGCGGGCGAGCACCGCGATGGGCGGCAGTGCCCGCAGCAGCCGCCGGCTGGCGGCCGACTCCTGCTCGTAGGTGCCGGTGACCAGCACGTTCGCGGCGGTGGCGCTGGTACCCCAGCTGCGCATGCCCAGGCTGAGCGTCTCGCAGAGCACCTCACCGTCGGGGGTGGTGGTGATCTGACCCGGATGGATGATGACCTGCGGCTCGGTCTCGGGATCGTCGGCGACGGTGTAGTGGTCCGGGCCGCGGAAGATCGCGATATCGCCCTCGCGTAGCTGCCGGGGCGCGATCTGCTTGCCGCCCTTGGGATCCGGGACGATCCAGCCGCCGCCGCGCACCATCGCCACCAGCGTGAGCGGGGCTTCGTCCCGGATGCGCAGCGACCAGGGCGGGTCGAAGGACGATCGCATCACGAACGCGGCCCGCGCACGTGGTCCTTCGAGCAAGCTGGCCAACGCATCCATACCTAGACGATGGCAAATGTGCGGGCGCTTCTCAACCATGTTCAGTCTCAGGGCTTCTCGATGTACTGGTGGCATGACCGATAAAGACATCCCCAGCAGCGCGGATACCGTCCTGGTGCTGGGCGGGACCGGTAAGACCGGCAGGCGGGTGAGCGCCCGGCTGACCGCGCTCGGGATACCGGTGCGGCTCGGATCGCGCGGAGCCGATCCGGCCTTCGACTGGAACGACCGCACCACCTGGGCGGCGGCGCTGGACGGCGTCGCGGCGGTCTATCTCGCCTACGCGCCGGACCTGGCGATGCCGGGCGCGACCTCGGCCCTCAAGTCGTTCACCGCGCGGGCGGCGGCGGCCGGGGTGCGGCGGGTGGTCATGCTGTCCGGGCGCGCGGAGCCCGAGGCGCTGGAATGCGAGGAGATAGTGCGGAATTCGGGGCCGGAGTGGACGATCGTGCGCTGCGCGTTCTTCGCGCAGAACTTCGACGAGGGTCTCTTCGCGAGCGAACTGCGCACGGGGACACTGGCTCTGCCGGTCGGGGCGACGCCCGAACCCTTCGTGCACGCGGACGACATCGCCGATGTCGCGGTGGCGGCGCTGACCCGCGACGGGCATGCCGGGCAGGTGTACGAGCTGACCGGGCCGCGCGCGCTGTCCTTCGCCGCGGCGATCGCCGAACTCGGGGCGGCCTGCGAGCTGGAGCTGTCGTTCGAGTCGGTGTCGCGCACGGAATACATTGCGGCCCTGAGTGCGCGCGGCGTGCCGGGTGCGGAGATCAGCCTGCTCGACTATCTGTTCGGGGTGCTGCTGGACGGGCGCAACGCCACGCCGGCCGACGGGGTGCGGCGGGCCCTGGGCCGTGGGCCCCGGGATTTCGCCGAGTACGCCCGCGACGTGGCGGTTTCCGGTGTCTTCTCGGTCACAGCGCGGGGTAAATCTGTCGGTGCCCGGGCCTACAATTGAGACGAAACAGGTTGTATTCCACCGGATTCGGAACCTCGATCCGGTACCGATTCGAAGCCCGGCCGGGAGTGTCGACGAAGCCACGATCGCCGGGGTCACGGGGAGCTGCCGGTTCTGCCGGTAGCGTCGTACCAATGGTCGCTGCGACGCCCGCTCCCCCGATTCGACTCGCACGCGCCGCGCTGTTCGTGGTGTTCGGGCTGAACGGTCTGCTCTCGGCCATCTGGATCGTGCACATTCCGGCGGTCTCCGAGCGCACGGGCGTCTCACACAGCCTGTTGGGCATGCTCATTCTGCTCATGGCCACCAGCGCCATCGTGGGCATGCAGACCGCCGGACCGCTCGCCGACCGACTGGGCAGCCGCACCCTCACCGCGACCGCCGCCACCCTGCTGTCCCTGACCCTGCCCGGCCTGGCGTTCGCCACCTCGCCGCTCACCCTCGCACTCGCTCTGGTGGCCTACGGTTTCGGCAACGGCATGCTCGACGTGTCGATGAACGCCCAGGCGGTCCACGTGGAACGGGCGTATGCCCGGCCGATCATGGCGGCGTTCCACGCGCTGTTCTCCCTGGGCGGGCTGGCGGGGTCGCTCGCGGGGGCCGCCACCCAGCGCGCGGACTGGAACATCCACGTCACTTTTCTTGTAGCGGCGGCCTTCGGTCTCACCCTGGTGGCCGTCTGCGCGCCTCGCCTGCTGCCGAGCACCCACCACCGGACATCTGATTCCCCTGCGGCACAGCAGGATAACGGGCAGGTGCGCCCGCTGACGCCCGACGAGTCGACCCGGGAGCCCGTACCGGGCTCCGCCGCGGCCGGGGTGTCCGCACCGGATTTCGCAGCAGCACGAACCACCGACTCGACGCCGTCCACCACGGAAACGGCGAAAGCCGAGACGACCGGCGATCCGGGCTCCCGGGCGGCGGCGGGCCGCGCGGGTGTGACGCGAAAAGTGCTGGCGCTCGGCGGAATCGCGTTCGTTCTCCTCATGGCCGAGGGAGTCGCGGCCGACTGGAGCGCGCTACAGCTGCGCGACCGCCTCGAGGTCGACACGGGTACGGCGGGGCTGGCCTTCGCCGCGTTCTCCGCGACCATGACCGCGGGCCGGTTCGGCGCCGACCGGGTGGCGGGCAGGCTCGGACCGGTGGCCGTGCTGCGCTGGGGAACCCTCTTGGCCGCAGCGGGTTTCGCCCTGATCACCGTGTCCGACTGGCTCCCCCTGACCATCCTGGGCTGGGCCCTGTGCGGCATCGGCCTGGCGGGCGGCGTGCCCCAGGTCTTCACCGCCGCGGGCAATCTCGGCTCGGCCACCTCCGCCACCGACATGTCCCGGGTCTTCGGCGTCGGCTACGTGGGCCTGCTCGCCGGCCCCGCGATCATCGGCTGGCTCACCCAACTGGTCTCGCTCACCACGACGATGGTCGTCCCGCTGCTGGCCCTCCTGCTGTGCGCGTGGGGCGCCCGCGCGGTGGCCGGATCGGGCCGCGCGACATAGCGGTACCCCGGCCGAGATCGGCCGGAGTGGATCAGCGGGGGCGGGCGGTGAGATCGCCGACCTGGTCGGCGTGGTCCAGGAAGTCGTCGACCATCCGGTGATTGAGGACGGCCAGGGCCTTCAGGTCCTCCGACGACCAGTCGGTGAGGGCCTCGCGCATCCAGCCGCGCAGCACCGCGCGGATGGCTTCCACGGCCTCGCGGGCCTTGGGGGTGGGGCGCACGCGCTGGGCGCGGCGGTCGTCCGGATCGGGGACGCGCTCGACGTGGCCGGACTTCTCCAGGCGCTGGATCTGGCGGCTCACATGGGGGGCCTCGACGTCGAGGCGGGTGGCGAGTTCGCCCAGGCGCATCGGCTCCTCGGCGTCGACCAGCACCCGCAGCAGGGGGACGCTGGCGCGGTCCATGGTGAGACCGCACTCGTGCATGGCGCGGTCGTGGCGGCGGACCCTGGTCAGCAGGTAGGCGACGCGGGCCAGCGCACGCTCGAGTTCCACGACGTGACCCTCGTCGACCTCGTGGGGGGAGATGGCTTCCGGCGGCGGCATGTGGTTATCTTACGAAACCCATTTACTTAATTTTGGTAAGTAATACAAAAGAGGAACAGCGCATGACTTCGACCGCAGTCGGTCAGGGCGGTGGGAGCATCCCCGCTGCCGCGACGACCCCCGCCCCGGACAACAAGCCGGCGCACCTCGGCCTCACCCTGCTCGCGCTGTGCGCGGCGGGTCTGGTCGTCTCGCTGCAGCAGACCGTGGTCATCCCACTGCTGCCGCGCATGATCGTGCAGCTGAACACCGACGTCGCCGGTGTCACCTGGCTGTTCACCGCCTCGCTGCTCACCGGCGCGGTCGCCACTCCCCTGCTCGCGCGCTTCGGCGACATGTACGGCAAGAAGCCCATGGTCATGATCACCATGGGCGTGCTCATCGCGGGGTCGGTGATCTGCGCCTTCGCCACCACGCTCGGCGTCTACATCGTCGGCCGGTCACTGCAGGGCATCTCGGCGGCCATGATCCCGCTGGCCATCGGCATCATTCGCGACACGTTCCCGCGGGAGCGACTGGTCGGCGCGATCGGCGTCGTGTCCGGCACCATGGGCGTCGGCGGCACCGTCGGCCTGCTCATCACCGGCGTCATCGCCGATCACACCACCGATCCGCACCCGGTGTTCTGGCTGACCGCCGCCCTCGGCGTGGTCGCCACCGTCCTGATCCAGGTGAGCGCCAAGAACAACGGTGTGCGCCACGGCGGCAAGCCCGACTACATCGGCGCGGCCCTGCTCGCCGGACTGCTCGTCTCGCTGCTGCTCGCGATCAGCGAGGGCCCGCGCTGGGGCTGGAGTTCGGGCTCGGTGCTGGCACTGTTCGGCACGGCCATCGTGCTCGCGGTGATCTGGGTGTTCGTCGAGTTGAAGGTGGAGCAGCCGCTGGTGCGCCTGCAGCTGCTGGTCGGCCCGCAGTCGCTCTCGGCGAACCTGGCCTCGGCGCTGCTGGGCTTCTCGATGTTCGGATCCTTCACGCTCATCTCGAATTTCATCCAGACCCCCGCCGACAAGGTCGGCTACGGCCTGTCCGGTTCCGTGCTCGCGGTGGGCCTGTACGGCATCCCCAGCTCGGCGCTGATGACCTTCTTCTCCTTCCGCACCGGCCGCATCGCCGCCAAGATCGGCCCGGCGTACACCCTGGCCATCGGCTCGGCCTTCGCCGGACTCTCGATGGGCTGGCTGACCTTCTCGCACGATCACGGCTACGACATGATCATCGCGAATGTCCTGCAGGGCACCGGATTCGGCATCGGCTACGCGGCCCTGGGCACCCTCGCGGTGCAGCACGTTGCCATGAGCGAGAGTGGCATCGCCTCGGGCATCAACTCCCTCGTGCGCACCGCCGGCGGCAGCATCGCGGGCGCGGTCACCGCGTCCATCCTGTCCGCGCACGTCATGGCGGGCACCCACGCGCCCAGCGTGAACGCCTACGTGGCGAGCTTCGCCGTGCTGTCCGTCGGCGCGTTCGCGGCCGCGGCGGTGGCGCTCGGACACGGGCTGCGGCACAAGGGGTTCTAGCGATACCCCGCTAGGTGAGCACCTCGGTGCGGTCCCCGTCCACCAGGACGACGTGGTCGTCGGTCAGCGCCCAGTGCGGTGTGCCGGCGGCCAGGTACTCACGAGCGAGTTTGCGCGACAGCCCTTCCGGGTCGGTCGGCGAATCCAGGTGCGGGACGATCGGCCGATCCACCAGGCCCAATCCGTCCCAGCGCGGCTCCACCCCGCATGCCGTGCGCACCTCCTCGGGGTCGTCCATCGACTCGAGGCCGTGCAGATCCGGGGTCAGCACGCAGGCGCCCGCGCTGTAGCCGGCGTAGACCAGTGCGTCCCGCTCCAGCAGCCGGGTCAGCACGACATCGGCTCCGCTGCGGGCGAATTGGGCGCGCAGCACGAAGGTGTTGCCGCCGCGCACCCACACGAGTGGAAAACCGGTCAGCGTGCGCTCCAGGGCCGCGGTCCGGCCGACGTAGTCGCGCAGGTCCACCACCTCGGGCGCGAAACCCATGCGGCGCAACGGAACCAGATCACTGGTGACCGCGCTCTGCCAGGCCGAGGGCCAGGCGTCGCAGGCGTTGGCGATCACCGCGACGCGCCCGGGCGCACCGAGCATGGCGAGCAGCCGATCGGCGTGCGCGCCGAAACGATAGCTGGACAGAAAGAGTCGCACCGGGGCTCAGCAGGCGCTGTCGAGGCCGTGGACCAGGGCATTACCGCCCGGGCGGACCCCGTCCACTGGCCGGGTGCGGGTGTCCCACTGGCCGGGCAAGGTGGCCGCGCGGGCGGCGTGGTCGGGCACCGTGTCGGTCATGTGCTGGTTTCCCTTTCCTCCGCGGTCAGCCGCTCCAGCCCCGCCCGGATGGCCGCGGCGGTGGATTCCCGATCGTGCGGGCGGCGCATGACGAACCCCTTCGCGAAGGTCAGGATGTCGCCCGTGCGCCGCGGTATGACGTGCAGGTGCACGTGGTGCACGGTCTGGAAGGCCGACTTGCCGTCGTTGAGCACCAGATTCGCCCCGTCGGCGCCGAGATCGCCGCGGCGCACCGCTTTCGCGAGCCGGTGCCCGGCGGTGAACAGCCGCGCGCCCAGCGCCGGGTCCAGCGCGTTCAGGTCGGACGCGTGTTCCTTGGGGATCACCAGCATGTGCCCCCGCGTGATGGGCCGGATATCGAGGAACGCCACCAGGGTGTCGTCTTCGAATACCTTGGTCGCGGGCGCCGAGCCCGCCACGATCTCGCAGAAGATACAGCCGCTCACCCGGCAGACATTACGGCGTACGAGTGAGCCGCGACACCCCATTCGCAGACACCGTTCGCCCCAACTGGAAACACACCTACCAGTAAGTAGCGCACACCGTCGTGCGTACTTGTGGCCGGTAGCGGGCTTGCGGACGATTGCCGGGTGAGCGTTTCTAGCAACACCATGTGATCGCTATCTCCGCTACGCTCACGCCGGACCAGGTACAGTTGCGAGAATTCTCACGAACTTACTTGTCAGTAAGTTCGGCCTCACCGTTTGGACCGGTGACCCGGCCCATCACGTGCAACACGGTGGCTCCGGTTCATCATCGAGAAGGAAGTTTTGACAGTGGACACAACGCAGAGCGCACAGACGGCTGCGCCCCGCGGTGCACGCGTCGGCGTAGTTCGCGAGACGAACTCGGACGAACGACGCGTCGCATTGGTGCCGAAGATCATTCCCTCCCTGCTGAAGCAGGGCGTGGAAGTGATCGTCGAGGCCGGGGCCGGACTGGGCGCGCTCATCCCGGATGAAGCATACGTCGAAGCGGGCGCCACCGTGGGCGATCCGTGGTCGGCCGATGTGGTCGTCAAGGTCGCGCCGCCGAACGACGCCGAGATCGCCAAGCTCTCCAGCGGGCAGACGCTCATCGGCTTCCTCGCGCCCCGCAACGCCGACACCAAGATCGGCGCGCTCAAGGCCGCGGGCGTCCAGGCGTTCGCCGTCGAGGCGATTCCGCGTATCTCCCGGGCCCAGGTGATGGACGCACTGTCCTCGCAGGCCAACGTCGCCGGCTACAAGGCCGTGCTGCTGGCCGCGTCGGAATCGACGCGCTTCTTCCCGATGCTCACCACCGCCGCGGGCACCGTGAAGCCCGCGACCGTGCTGGTCCTCGGCGTCGGCGTGGCCGGACTGCAGTCCCTGGCCACCGCCAAGCGCCTCGGCGGCCGGACCACCGGCTACGACGTCCGCCCCGAGGTCGCCGATCAGGTGCGCTCGGTCGGCGCGCAGTGGCTGGACCTGGGCATCGACGCCGCCGGCGAGGGCGGGTACGCCCGCGAACTCACCGAGGACGAGAAGGCCCAGCAGCAGGCCGCGCTCGAGAACGCCATCAAGGGGTTCGACGTCGTGGTCACCACCGCGCTGGTTCCGGGTCGTCCCGCGCCGCGCCTGGTCACCGCCGCCGCGGTCGAGGGCATGAAGCCCGGCAGCGTCATCATCGACATGGCGGGCGAGACCGGCGGCAACTGCGAGCTCACCGAGCCGGGCAAAACCGTTGTGCGCCACGGCGTCACGATCTGCTCGCCGCTGAACCTGCCGGCGACCATGCCCGAGCACGCCTCGGAGCTGTACTCCAAGAACATTTCGGCCCTGCTGGAACTGATGCTGAAGGACGGCGCCCTGGCCCCCGATTTCAGCGATCAGGTGCTGGCCGACTCCTGCGTCACGCGTGAGGTGGAAGCCTGATGTACACCGAACTTCTCGCGAACATCGCGATCCTGGTGCTATCCGGGTTCGTCGGCTTCGCGGTCATCTCCAAGGTGCCCAACACCCTGCACACGCCGCTCATGTCCGGCACCAACGCCATTCACGGCATCGTGGTGCTCGGCGCGCTCGTGGTGTTCGGCAAGGTCGAGGACCCCTCGATCCTCATGCAGATCATTCTGTTCGTCGCGGTCGTCTTCGGCACGCTGAACGTGGTCGGCGGCTTCGTGGTCACCGACCGCATGCTCGGCATGTTCAAGGCCAAGAAGCCCGCCGCGACCGAGAAGGCCGGTAAGTAGCCATGGACAATCTCGTCAACATTCTCTACATCGTCTCCTTCGCGCTCTTCATCTACGGCCTCATGGGCCTGACGGGCCCGAAGACGGCGGTGCGCGGCAACTGGATCGCCGCCATCGGCATGGTGATCGCGGTCATCGCGACCTTCATCTCGATTCGCGACACCAGCAACTGGATCATCATCGTCGCCGGTCTCGTGGTCGGCATCGGCCTGGGCGTGCCCCCGGCCCGCTTCACCAAGATGACCGCCATGCCGCAGCTCGTCGCCGCGTTCAACGGCGTCGGCGGTGGCACCGTGGCCCTCATCGCGTGGGCCGAATTCATCGACACCACCGGCTTTTCCGCGTTCAAGCACGGCGAAGAGCCCACCGTCCACATCGTGATCGGCTCGCTGTTCGCGGCCATCATCGGCTCGGTGTCCTTCTGGGGCTCGATCATCGCGTTCCTCAAGCTGCAGGAGACGCTGCCCGGCCGCCCGATCGGCATCGGCAAGCTGCAGCAGCCGCTGAACCTGCTGCTGCTGCTCGGCTCCATCGCGGCCGCGGTCGTCATCGGTATCGGCGCCACCAATGACGGTGTGCCGCAGTACTGGATGATCCTGGTGCTCGTGCTCGCGGGCATCCTCGGCCTGATGGTCGTGCTGCCCATCGGCGGCGCGGACATGCCGGTCGTCATCTCGCTGCTCAACGCGCTCACCGGTCTGTCGGCCGCCGCCGCGGGTCTGGCGCTGAACAACACCGCCATGATCGTGGCGGGCATGATCGTCGGCGCGTCCGGCACCATCCTGACCAACCTCATGGCCAAGGCCATGAACCGCTCGATCCCGGCCATCGTGGCCGGTGGCTTCGGCGGCGGCGGCACCGCGCCCAGCGGCGCCGGCGGCGAGCAGAAGCAGGCCAAGGCCACCTCCGCGGCCGACGCGGCGATCCAGATGGCGTACGCCAACCAGGTCATCGTGGTGCCCGGCTACGGCATGGCCGTCGCCCAGGCGCAGCACGCGGTCAAGGAGATGGCGGCGCTGCTCGAGGCCAAGGGCGTCGAGGTCAAGTACGCGATTCACCCCGTCGCCGGTCGTATGCCCGGCCACATGAACGTGCTGCTGGCCGAGGCCGAGGTCTCCTACGACGCGATGAAGGAGATGGACGACATCAACGGCGAGTTCAGCCGCACCGATGTCGCCCTGGTCATCGGCGCGAACGACGTCACCAACCCGGCCGCCCGCGAGGACTCCTCGTCCCCGATCTACGGCATGCCGGTGCTCGACGTGGACAAGGCCAAGTCGGTCATCGTCCTGAAGCGCTCGATGAACTCCGGCTTCGCCGGCATCGACAACCCGCTGTTCTACGCGGACACCACCTCCATGCTGTTCGGCGACGCGAAGAAGTCGGTCAGCTCGGTGACCGAGGAGCTGAAGCAGCTGTAGGGGATTCCCTGCCACCGCAAGGCAATCGATGGCCCGCACCCGATGAGGGGTGCGGGCCATCGTCGTTATCCCCCGTCCGCGCCGGCGAGGCGCAGGACGCTTTCGCGCAGGGCCGCTTCGGCTTCCGGGCGGGTCATGCGGCCGGACTTCACCGCCTGTTTGGCGGCGGCGCCCACGGACACTATGGCGGTCGCGAGCCATTCCGGGGTTGTGCCGCAGGTGAATTCGCCGGAGACGAGGCCGCGACGCAGGAGCGGGAGCAGGTGGTCGGTGACCGGGATGTGGCGGGCGTAGCCGTCCTTGGGGGCGACGGGGCCGAGGTTGCGCATGACGGGGGTGTTGGCTTCGAAGGTGCGCCAGCTGATGTCAAGCACTCGGAGGAGGGCGGCGGTGGGCGAGCCCGCGGTGAGATCGGCGTCGGACATCGCGGCGGCCGTCGTGGCGGCGAGGCGGTCGGCGACCGCGACGCGCAGGTCGTCGCGAGAAGGGAAGTGCGCGTAAATGGTTTGCCTGCTCACCCCGGCGGCCGCGGCGATCGCCGACATGCCCGCGCCGGGCTGATCCGGTAGCAGGGCGAGGGCGGCGTCGAGGATGGCGGCGCGACTGCGCTCGGCGTCGGCGCGGCGGCGGGGCTCGGATTCTGCGGACAAACTCTTACACCCTTGTCAAAGTTGTCGATGGCGACTTAACCTTTACAGCGTTGTCAGAATTGTACGACAGCGGTGGCATGCGCTCCGCTTCGTCAGCGCCCCAGGAGATTTCGTGTCGCATCGGTTCGTTCTCACCGCCGCACTGCTGTCCACCGGGCTGCTCGCCGGGGCCTTCGGCTACGGCGCGGTCAATCTCGCGCCCACGTTCCGACGGGTGCCGTTGCAGATGCGGCTGGAGTTTCACACCGAGCTCATGAAGATGAACAGCATCAGCATGCAGGCCACCATGGCCGTCGCGGCGCTGAGCTGTCTCACGCTCGCGTGGCTGGGGCGCGGGCCGGTGCGGAAGGTCGCTGCGGGCGCGGCGGCGCTGGTGGCGGCGTCATTCGCGATCACGCGGCTGGGCAATGTGCCGATCAATCACCGGATCAACGAGTGGGCGTTGACCGGTGCGCCCGCCGACTACGCCGAGATCCTCGCGCGCTGGGATGTTTTCCACGTGCTGCGCACGCTGACCGGGCTCGGGGCGTTCGCGCTGCTGATCGCGCTCGCGGTGTGGGGGCCGCGCGTGAGCGCGGAATCCGGGCGGGATCTCGACGGCGCTCGCCGCACACCCGTAACCGCGTGACCTCCGGTGTCCGAGCTCATCCGCATCGCGCCGGCGGCAGGCTCGCCACACGGGCGGGCTCGAACCGGCGACACTCGCAACGCGACATCAGCCCGTATCGGGTGCCCGATTCTGGCGATACACGTAGTTTTTGAGGGTGGAACCGAACAGCTCTGGCGTCGACCTCGATTCGCTGCGCTCCCTGCTGCCCGACGGGATAGTCGTGACCGACCCCGACGTGCTGGCGGGATACCGGCAGGACCGGGCGTTCGACCCGAACGCCGGGATCGGGCTGGCGCTGGTGCGGCCGCTCACCACCGAACAGGTTGCGGCCGTGGTGCGGTGGGCGCAGGAACGGGGCGTGCCGATCGTGCCGCGCGGGGCGGGAACCGGGCTGTCCGGCGGGGCCACCGCGCAGGACGGGGCGCTCGTGCTGAGCACCGAGAAGATGCGCGACATCGCGGTCGACACGGTCACGCGGACCGCGGTCGTGCAGCCGGGACTGTTGAACGCCGAGGTCAAGCGGGCCGTGGCCGAGCACGGGCTGTGGTACCCGCCGGACCCGTCCTCGTTCGAGATCTGTTCCATCGGCGGCAACGCCGCCACCAACGCGGGCGGGCTGTGCTGCGTGAAGTACGGCGTGACCACCGACTACGTGCTCGGCATGGAAGTGGTGCTCGCGGACGGGACGGCCGTGCGATTGGGCGGGCCGCGGCTGAAGGACTCCGCGGGGCTCTCGCTCACCAAACTCTTCGTCGGCAGCGAGGGCACGCTCGGCATCATCACCGAACTCACGCTGCGGCTCCTGCCGGCGCAGCCGCCGCAGTCCACGGTGGTCGCGACCTTCCCCACCCTCACCGCCGCCACCGACGCCATCCTCGCCATCACCGGGACGCTGCGGCCGTCCATGCTCGAGTTCATGGACGCGGTCGCGGTCAACGCGGTCGAGGACGAGCTGCGGATGGGGCTGGATCGGGACGCGGCGGGGTTGCTGGTGGCCCGTTCCGACGCACCCGGCGAACACGCCGGACACGAAGCGGACATCATGCTCGCCGCCTGCGAGAAGGCCGGGGCCACCGAAGCCTTCCGCACCGACGATCCGGACGAGGGCGAAGCGTTCTGCGCCGCGCGGCGATTCGCCATCCCGGCCGTGGAACGCAAGGGACCGCTGCTGCTCGAGGACGTCGGGGTGCCGCTGCCCCGGCTCGGCGAACTGATCAACGGCGTCGCCGACATCGCCCGGGAGCGGGGCGTGCTCATCTCGGTCATCGCGCACGCGGGCGACGGGAACACCCACCCGCTCATCGTGCACGACCCGAACGACCCGGACGAGGCCGCGCGCGCCCATCGGGCGTTCGGGGAGATCATGGACCTGGCCATCGCCCTGGGCGGCACCATCACCGGCGAGCACGGCGTCGGGCGGCTGAAGAAGGATTGGCTGCCCGACCAGGTCGGGCCCGATGTGATGGCACTCACCCGGCGGATCAAACAAGCCCTGGATCCGCACGGGATACTCAATCCGGGAGCCGTGCTCTGAACCGCCGGCCGGAACAATCCGCACGACAAGGGAGTTCACACCGACCATGAGTACCAGGCTGGAACACAACGCCGACGCCACGCGCTACGAGATCTATCTCGACGACACGCTCGCGGGCTACGCCGACTACGCGGAGAGCACCCGAGGCGATCGCAAGGTCCGCGACATCCAGCACACACTCACCTTCCCCGAGTTCCGGGGCCGCGGCGTGGCCGCGCAGGTGGTCGAATTCGCGCTGAACGACGCACGCGCGGAAGGCTTCTCGGTCGTCCCCACGTGCTGGTACGTCGAGAAGTACATCGCCGAGCACCCCGAATACGCCGATCTGGTCGGCTAGTTCGCGCGGTAACCCCCGCCCGAGGACTCCGACCGCCGCCACACGAGCAGCTGGCGGTCGGCCACACTCATCATGGCTTCTATCACCTTCTCGTTGTCGAAGCCCGGTAGCGCCTGTAGTCGCGCCAGGAACCCGGTGTCGGCCGCCGAATGCGGTACGACACACCCCTTACCCGTGGCGCCGATCAGCACGAAGAACACGTCCTCGGCGAACGGTCCGTCCGCCGTGGTGATGATGCGCACCTCGGCCAGCTCGGTCCACGCGACCTCTTCCACTCGTCCGTTGGCCAGCGTGCGCCGGACGAAGGTGTCGTTGATTTCGACTCCGGCCATGGATCCATAGTGCACCCGTCGCTCGCGGGCCGACAGTCCCGAAAGCCATGGTTTACCTGAGGAAACCGTATCGAGAACTCCCCGTTCACCCGGCTACCGGGGATGTTGCGGATCGAGCAATTATTCAGCTATCTAAGGGTTTTCGCGGCGACACGCGGAGGCGCTGCGGGACTGCGGGATTCCGGACCCGCAGAATCCGAGCGAACGGGATCATCGGTGGTGGGAGCCGATATCTGGCTCGAAAAGCGACGGCCGCAACCGCCCGCGGCGTGTTACCGTTCGCACGCGGCCGTGACCGGCCGGTGCAAGGGGGTTCTCGATGCGGCGTTCGATTCTCGCGACCGTCGGCGCGTTGGTGATGTTCGGGGCCGCCGCGTGTGGTGACGATGGCGGCGATGAGAAATCAGCCGCGCCGGCCTACACGCCGCCGACGGTGACCAACGCCTGCGATCTGCTCGATCTCACCGTGTTGAACACGTGGGAGTCCACAGCGGGCGAGCGCAACCACACGCGGGAGGAGAACATCCTCGGCACCGTGCTGAGCTGCGAAGCCAGGAACGAGTCCACGCGGCTGGCCGCGTTCGCACTCCAGGCGGTGGTGCACAAGTCGGCCGGCGAGGCGCGCTCCGGATACGAGATGGGCGTTCGGTTCGCCAAGAACGGCTCCGCCGTCACCACCGGCGGCGGGGTCTCCGGACTGGGGTCCGAGGCTTACTTCGTGTGGACGAAACGGGACTTCGATCCGACCGCCATGCTCAACACGGCGTCGAGCTACGAGATCATGGTGCTCGACGGGACGATCGAGTTGAGCTTGATTCTCAATGTGGCCGCGCCGCTCGCGCAGGCCGATCTGGCCGATGCCGCGCAACAGCAGGCGCGTCGGGTTCTGGAACAACTGAAGGGCTGAGGCATGCGCCGAATCACTCTGGCCGCCACCGTATTCGCTTTGGGCACAGCGCTTCTCACGGGATGCGGAGGCGACGATGACGACGCCTACTGCAGCGCGTTGAAGGACCTGGGCAGCGGCAGCTACGTTCCCGACATCGCCAATTCCGAGACCGTGCCGAAGCTGCGGGCGATCGCCGATGTCTCGCCGGACAGCGTCAAGGCGGATTGGCTGGAGTTCGCCGCCTGGCAGGAGAAGGCAATGATCGCCGCCAATTCCGGGATCGAGCCGGCGGGTCAACTCGACCCGACGGTGCTGGAACGAATCGTGGCTTACAACGAGAAGACGTGCATGAAGTAGGTCGACGGCGGCTTGCTCGGCGCGTGCACCACCGACGTAGCCGAGCCCGACAGAACAGCAGCTCAGAAGAACTCGTCGAGCAGGCGGTAGTAGTCGAGGCGCCAGGGGTCCGCGCCGGTGCGCTCGGCGACCCGCGCGGCCAGTTCGGGACCGTAGGCGGGGTTGAGGTCGGGGTCGGCGACCGACCGGGTGAGCAGCGCCAGATCCAGGTGGCGGTCGGCGACGCCCAGGCGGCCGACGTCGAGAACCCCTGTCACCGTGATGGTTTCGGGATCGAGCAGCACGTTCGGCAGGCAGAAGTCGCCGTGGCAGACGACGAGATCGGCGGCTTCCGAGGCGGCGGCGCGTGGGCGGTCCGATTCGAGTTCGGCCAGCAGCTGTGCCGCGGTGTGGCCTGCGCGCTCACCGTCGAAGTCGTCCTCGTCCACCAGTCCGGCCGCCACGTTCGCGGCCGCCGCCGGGATGGTCACCGCCAGTGTGCGATCGAACGGGCAGCTGTCGACGGGCAACGCGTGCAGCGACTTCAGGTAGTCCGCCAGGGCGTCGACGGCCATCGTGGCCAGGGTGGATGACAGCTCGCTCGCGGGGATCCCGGGCAGGGTCGAGGTGACGAGCGTGGACCCGCCCCCGTTTTCAATCCAATCCAGGACGCGCGGCGCACCAAATCCTGCGCGGGCGAGCCACAGCAGCCGGTCCCGCTCGTCCGCCAACTCCGCCCGCGCGGCGGCCGTCGTCGCCGTCTTGTCGAACCGGCTGCCGTCGGCACTGCGCCGTACGACGGCGTCACTACATCCGACGGTCACCACTTCCCAGTCACCCATGCGCCCGAGTCTGCCACCGGGACACCGCTCGAGCCTCTGCATTTCGGCGGCGACGGGTGCGCCGAGAGTGGTCGGACTTGCAGGAAGAGTGCAGTGCCCGGATTCGAGGCGTGCCCGGCCTCGGGCGTCGAGAACGGGCACGGCTCAGCGAGACACGCTCAGAGTCGTTGCCACAGAGCGGGAGTCGCTGCCGGAGTCCATCCGGCATCATGGGCGGTGTGCGCCTGCAGGCATCGATACTGCGCACCGTCGAAAGTGACCACATCACCGGTGTTGTAGGCCAGCCCTTGAGCCCACGTCGAGACGGCCGGTCCGCCGGGCGCGGGCAACTTCTGCCAGAGTGCGGGCGTCGCGGCGGGAGTCCACCCGGCATCGTGCGCGGTGTGCGCCTGAATCGCCCGGTACTGCGCACCGTCGAAAGTGACGACGTCGCCCACGTTGTAGACCGCACCCTGCTGCCACGCGGGCACGGTGGGCAGCGCAGCCTGCACGGTCACGGTGAGAGTCGAGGTCGGCGGGCGGTAGTCCGGCGGCGAACCGAGCGCACAACCGTAGGCCTGAATCGTGTGGGTACCGGCCGTGGTCGGCGTCCACTGCACGGTGGCCAGCAGATTCTCATCCGGTGCGACCGCCCGGCCCTCCAGGATGTCACCCGGTTCGGCCGAATAGGGATCGACATCGATGGCGACGGCGACGGTGCTGCGAACCTCGCAGTGCACCGTGACCGTAATCGGTCGGCCGACACGAATATCGGTGTCGGACACCGTGATCGTGGTCAATCCGGCAGTCGCGGGCGTGGCGGCGACACCGGCCGCCGCGGCCATAGCCGCCAGGATGACGGCTCCGGCGCTCGCCCGGCGTACATGAGCAGATGTCATGCGTAGATCTCCTGCGTTCCAGCAATAAAATTCGTTCGCGGAGGCGAACACGCAGAAAGCTAACAGCCGGGGGCGACAGAAAACCGGGCATCGAATCGGCTACCGGACCGCCGGGTGCTGAAGATCGACTTCTAGTGCGACACAGCGCAATTCCGTCTGTTCGGGTTGGCACATGTGATGGTGCAGCGTAATCCCAGCGACATCAAGGGGTGGTTGCCGCGACACGACGCGGGTCGACCAGAGCGGCGACGGCGAAAGCCAGTTCGTGTCGTTGGTCGGCTGTTCGCTGGAACGGGAGCGTGGACTCTGTGACGTCGGCGCGGGCGAGGGTGTGGATCTGATCCAGGAGGGAGGCGGCCGGGACCGCGAGAGTGACGTGGCCGGTGGATTGTGCGTATTCGATCGCGGCGATCCTGTGCTCGGTAGCGGCTCGGAGAGTGGGGGAGGCATTCGCGAGGTCGGGGCGTTCGAGAGACTGCCAGAGGAGCAGGCGGGCCAGGTGCGGGGCAGCGCGGTAGTGGTCGAAGAGGTGCAGGGCGTAGCGGGGTAGATCCTCGGCATCGAAGGGGATCGTCATGTGCGCAGCCGCGTGGTGGTTCAGGACCGCGGCGAACAGGGCGTTCTTGCTGCCGTAGTAGGCGTAGAGCATGCGGGGATTCGAGCGTGCCGCCTCGGCGATGCGCGCCGTGCGGGCGCCGGCCAAGCCGAAGGCAGCGAACTCGGCGGTGGCGGCATCGAGGATTCGGCGGCGCGTCGCGGCAGCATCGCGCGGCAGGGGTGGTTTCGTCATCTGTGTCTGCGCTCCCCAGATATGTAATCGGTTAATCACCGGATGACCCGGACGCAGAGTAGACGTCGTTTACGCAGGTCAGGCGGATTGCGTTCGGTGCCGCCCGACGGACGGCGTGTCGTGCGCACCGCCCCGGCCGGTCGGGGGAGCGCATGGCGAGCGCGACAGCGGGTAGTCGGCGAGTGTGGTTCCCAGTGGCTTGACGCAGGGCAGGAGCGGACTATGAGCGCGATCGGACTCACCGGCGAGATCGGACATCCCTTCACCGTCGAACCCAGTCCGGAGGAAGTGACCATCACCCCGGGCGGCGGTACGGCACGGGTGGGCGTGCGCGTGACGCCGAACGACGAGGGCGGGGTGGGCGAGGTCCGGATAGTGGTCGGCGTCGTTCCCGATTCGGGCCTGAGCTTCACCCGGCACGAGTTGACGGGCGGGGACGGGACCAGCTACCAACCCGGCGCCGACTCCCGCGCGGATGTGCTGAGTTTCGACGGGATCACCCTCGATACGTCGGCGAATCCCGAACTGTCAGTGGAGATCACGGCCGACGCGGACGCGTCGGAGGAGCCGACCACGGTGACGTTCGTGGTGGGGGCCGTGACGTGCGCGGTGCCGGTGCGGGTCGCGGGGCCGGATTCCGAGTAGTCGCTGAGGCCTGCTCGGTTCCCGGTGCAGCACGGTCCGCCTCGGCGTGCAGGAACTCACGCGCAATTGGCAAACGCCGGCGGATGTCTAGCGTCGACATAACCCCTACGGTCACGGCGCGTCAGCGTGCCGGGACGCCCGAACGGTGATTTCGTCGTGTGTGTCCGTGCTGACCGGATAAGTAGTCGGTTAATTACACGATCAAGCAGGGTGGTGTTGCCACACCCCGGATAGCCGCGCACTGGTTGGCCGTCTCCCCCGGCGGCAGGCTCGATCGCATGAACTCCTACGTCGCTCACCTCAACGGCCGGCCCGCCACCACCCCCGACCTGACGCCGCTGGCGTTCACCGGGTACGCGCACTTCACCGCGATGCAGGTGCGCGACAACGGGATTCGCGGCCTCGACCTGCACCTGGAACGGCTCCGCAACGCGTCGCTGCGGATGTTCGGGCGGGCCCTGCCGGACGAGGTGATTCGCGAGCACCTGCGCGCGGCCCTTGCGACCGGGCCCACCGATCTGTCACTCACCGCCACCGTGTTCTCCCCGGCGGGGGAGTTCACCGTCGCCGGACCCGAAGTCGAGCTCGAGGTCCTGGTCCGCACCTCGCCGCCCTCGACCGGGCCGGGCGGGCCGCTGGCACTCACCGCGGTGGAGCATGAGCGCACGTTGCCGGAGGTGAAGCACGTCGGCGAGGTCGCCAAGACCCTCTACCTGCGCGAGGCCGTCGCCCAGGGCTACGACGACGCCGCGTTCCTCGACCGCCACGGGAGGTTCAGTGAGGCGTCGATCTGGAATCTGGCGTTCTGGGACGGGTCCGCGGTGGTGTGGCCGGGGGCGGAGATGTTGCGCGGCACGACGATGGGGATTCTCCAGCGGCAACTGGAGAAGCTGGGGGTGCCCCAGCGCGAGCAGGAGATCACTCCCGCGGACCTGGCCGGGCTCTCCGGCGCGGTGGTCATGAACTCCTGGACCCCGGGGATCCCGGTTCATCGCATCGCCACGACCGACCTCCCCGAGGCTGGTGAGTTCCCCGGCCTGCTGCACCGCACCTACGAAGCCGAACCGCGTGTCGCGCCGTGACGAATACGGCTGCGGGGCTGCATCTCTCGGCGTGGCCGACTACGAGAGGCCGCTATTCGGGATGCAGCCGCCTGACGTATCCGGCGTCGACCAAGCGCGAGAACGCCTTTCGTACGGCGTCCGGCACCGGCTGCTCGATCGCCCACCCCAGCGCCGGGTAGACCCACAGCCGCTGGGTGTCGCCGACCAGGGTGTTGATCACCCGGTCGGCGTCGCCGATCGCGGCGACATAGTCGTCGAGCGGCAGCGTCCGCGATGCGCACGTCACCTCTACTTCCGGCCACCGTTTACGGCAGATGGCATAGCTCCTGCGCTGCTGGTAGGGCCGGGAAATCAGTGTGACCGAATGGATTTCGTCAGAGAGTTCAAGCTTCCGAACGAGGTCCCGGGTGAAGTCGATGTTCTCGCCGGTGTTGGTGGAGTGCGGCTCGACCAGAATGGCGTCCTCCGGCACACCGAGTTCGATCGCGCGTTCGCGAAAATGAACGGCCTCCCCGCGAGGAAAGAGGTCGAACGTCCCGGGCGCGTTGCCTCCGGTGAAAAGGATCCGCGGAAAGAGCCCCCGATGGTAAAGCTCGGCCGCGAAGACCGGCACGTCGAGGTCGTGGCTCCCGAGCCCGATCCCCAGGTCGACGGCCCGCGGCTCATCCCCCATCCGCGCGTGCTCCCACAACGTTTCGACGTCGCCGCGCAATTCAGCGGGAATGGTCGTCGACGGCACAGCTCTCCTCGGGTCGGGGTCTATGCCGCCAGTATGTACACCGTCAGCGACCACCCGTCCGCCGAGATGTCCGCGATGCCCCCGCCCACGCCACGAATGACGATGAACCGATATCCGAGAGTCTCACGCCCGCAATGCCGATCGGTCCAGACAAACGCGCTTTCGACCTGCTCGACGACACCGGCCCCGCCTTCCATCTCGTAGTCCGCGCCCAGCGGCTCTCCCGACCCGAGAAAGAAGCTGCCCAGCTCCCCGATCCGCATCGACTCACCGTTGCGCACCACAGGCTCCGGCGCGGGCAGCTGCCCGAAAGACTGAATCTCGCGGGGACACACCAGTTCGGGTTTACTGATCACGACCACTGCCCCACCCGCCACCAAGAGCACGACAAGAACCCTGATCGCGAACCAGCGCCTTCCCGCCACTCGCCCCCACCTGCTCACCAGCACCCCCGCCGATCATCGACAGCGCGCATCTCGCCGTCGTCTCTCCATTCCACCACGGTTCACCGGTGCGGTGCTGCGTCGATACCGGCGCATCGCGCCATTGCCAGATGATCCGCAAGGCCGGATGGCTGTTCCGGAACCCAACGCTGCGTGGGCGGATGCCGATACCATTTGGTCAAGGCGGTCACAATCGCTCGGCCGAGTGAGTATGAGCCGCAGCAGTTTTGGGTTCCGTTCAAAATCAGAGGTGACCCGTGAATGCGGCTCTGGGAAGTGTCATCGCCGTCGTCGGCACGCTGCTCGGTTCGTGCACAACGTACTGGTTTCAGCGTCGTACAGCAGCCAGGGCGGAGGTCCTGGCAAGATCCGAACGGCTACGGCAGGAGCGCTTGGCGGCCTACAGCGAGTACGCGGGTGCGCTCTCCGATCTACGGAGAGGCCAAGTGACGCTATGGCTTCGGAAGAGGGACTCACGAGATACGCCCGCGGCCTATGCGGAGGCGGACCGCCTGGGCAGCGTGGCCCACGCCGCCAAGCTCCGCCTGGAGCTGGTGGCCGCACGGCCCGAGCCCCTGGTGGATGCGGCGTTCACCAAGGTCCAGGATCTGTTGAACGCTGACGACCCGGCCGATCTCAGGCAACGGGAGAATGCTTTCGAGGCTGCGGTATCAGCCTTTGTTCAGGACGCGGCCGTACGTCTGCTCGCCGACTATCAGTCCGACCTACGAGGCCGGTGAGTCCTTGGCCGAGGTCGGTCGCGAGGAGTTGCGTAACCGTGCCCGCGGCGGAAGTGCGGCAGCCGAGCGTGTACTGGCACTGTTCGAGGTCGACCAATTCGGACCGCCCGAGGGCTGAGCTTGGTTGACGGCTGGCGCGGTGGGGAGAGAAAGACCGAGGGCGGTACCGAACCCGGTACCGCCCTCAGGAAACTCGCTGCAGCCGAAAGGGAATCAGCGCAGGATCTGGCGGGACATCACCACGCGCTGGATCTGGTTGGTGCCCTCGTAGATCTGGGTGATCTTGGCATCGCGCATCATCCGCTCCACGGGGAAGTCGGTGGTGTAGCCGGCGCCGCCGAACAGCTGGACCGCGTTCGTCGTCACCTCCATCGCCACATCGGAGGCGAAGCACTTCGCGGCGGCGGAGATGAAGCCGAGGTTCTTCTCGCCGCGCTCGGCGCGGGCCGCGGAGGTGTAGACCATCAGGCGGGCGGCCTCGATCTTCATCGCCATGTCGGCGAGCATGAACTCGGTGTTCTGGAACGAGGCGATCGTCTTGCCGAACTGCTTGCGGTCCTTGGTGTAGGCGATCGCGGCGTCCAGGGCGCCCTGGGCGATGCCGACGGCCTGCGCGCCGATCGTCGGGCGGGTGTGGTCCAGGGTCTGCAGGGCGGTCTTGAAGCCGGTGCCGGGGGCGCCGATGATGCGGTCGCCGGGGACTTTGCAGTTCTCGAAGTACAGCTCGGCGGTCGGGGAACCCTTGATGCCCAGCTTGTGCTCCAGCGGGCCGACCACGAAGCCCTCGTCGTCCTTGTGGACCATGAACGCCGAGATGCCGTTCGCGCCCTTGTCGGCGTCGGTCACGGCCATCACGGTGTACCAGTCGGACTTGCCGCCGTTGGTGATCCAGCACTTGGAGCCGTTGATGATCCAGCTGTCGCCGTCCTGCTTCGCGCGGGTGCGCATCGAGGCGGCGTCGGAGCCGGCCTCACGCTCGGACAGCGCGTAGGACGCCATGCCACCGTTGACGATGGTCGGCAGCACCTGCTGCTTGAGCTCGTCCGAGCCGTTCAGGATCAGGCCCATGGTGCCCAGCTTGTTCACGGCCGGGATCAGCGAGGACGAACCGCAGACGCGGGCGACCTCCTCGATCACGATGCAGGTCGCGACCGAATCCGCGCCCTGGCCGCCGAAGGCGTCCGGCACGTGCACCGCGTTGAAGCCCGCGGCGTTGAGCGCGGTCAGCGCCTCCTCCGGGAAACGCGACTTGCCGTCGACGTCCTTGGCGTAGGGCGCGATCTCCTTCTCGGACAGACCGCGAATGGCCTCGCGCAGCTCATTGTGGAAATCCTCGAGCTGGAACAGATTGAAATCGGGGTTGCCCGCCATGGGAGTTCGTCTCCTGGTCGTCGGATCGGATCGCCGCTGGTTACCCAGCATCCTCGGCACTGAGTGCCATTCACGAGATAGTGTACGCCGCAATAGTGCGACCACATGCGCTTACTCCCCATTCAGGGAGTGGCACGCAGTGTCATTTAGAACACTGTTTACCGGCTACAGCCTATCGAGGCGACTGGCCAGCAAGTCCGCGACCTGCCGGGGCGGCATATCTCTCGGAAACACCGCGACCACCATCTGATCATCGGCCGCGCGCTCGCCGGCACCCCCGACACCGGCCGCCGCGGGCCCCGCAGCAAACGGCCCGCGCGCACCGCGCGGAATCGTCGCCAGCGCCGCGCGCAGATCCGCCGACCCTGCCGCCGACTGCCCGCGCACCATGCGCCGCAGCAGATAGTTGTGCGTCGCCGTCACCGCCGCCGTGAACTGCACCAGCGCCAAATCCGAACTCCCCGCGAGCTTTTCACGCAGATAGTCGGTGAACAAACGCTCGTACCGGAACACCGTCACGATCTCGCGCTCGCGCAGCGTCGGCACCTGCCGCACCACCCCGTACCGGCGCACCGCCAGCTCCCGCCACTGCGTGAACCGCTCGAACACCTCGATCACGGCCTCGCACACCGCATCCCACGGATCACCCTGCGCGGCGTCGAGGAACTCCCGCGCCTGCGCCAGCTGCGACTCGTGGTCGGCGAAGACCACGTCCTCCTTCGACCGGAACTGCCGGAAGAAGGTCCGCCGCGAGATCCCCGCCGCCTCCGCGATCTCGTCGACAGTCGTTGCCTCGTAACCCTTGTCGGCGAAGAGCCGCAGAGCCTGATCGACGACGCGCAGCCGCCGCGCGGTCGCGTCCGCCCCGGAGCGGGCAGCGGGAGAAGGGTCAACGGTCACCGCTCAACCGTAACCATAGGAACCCACTCCCCCGGCATGCAGCCGCTGCGGCGCGAATCCTCGGCGGTTCGCAACGGGATTGCGGACCCGCAATCCCCGTCCCGGGCGGGCCGCCCGAATCGAGCCGAACTCAGCCCAGCAGGCTCGAGCGGAGCTTCTCGTCCTTGTCCAGGACCATCTTCTCCAGCTCCGCCTGGAACTGCTCCATCTTCGTGCGCAGGGACTCGTCCGCGGCCGCCAGGATGCGCACGGCCAGCAGGCCCGCGTTCCGGGCGCCGCCGATCGACACCGTCGCCACCGGCACGCCGGCGGGCATCTGGACGATCGACAGCAGCGAATCCATGCCGTCCAGGTGCTTCAGCGGAACCGGGACGCCGATCACCGGGAGGGGGGTCGCCGAGGCCACCATGCCGGGCAGGTGCGCCGCGCCGCCCGCGCCGGCGATGATCACGCGCACGCCGCGGCCCGCGGCCTCACGGGCGTAATCGAGCATCCGCTGGGGAGTGCGGTGGGCCGAGACCACGCCGACCTCGAAGCGAATCCCGAACTCGGCCAGCGCTTCCGCGGCCGCGACCATCGTCGGCCAATCGGAGTCGCTGCCCATGATCAGGCCAACCTGTGCGGACTCAGTCATGATGCGGATCCCATCCATCGGTCCAAATCGCGTGCGACATCCAATGCGCCGCGCGCTCGGCTTTCTCGCGGGTGGCCTCGACCTCGTCGCCGAGCACGTTGATGTGGCCGATCTTGCGATCGGGCCGCTCACCCTTGCCGTACAGGTGCACCTTCGCCTCGGGCAGGCGCGCGGCCAGATGATGCAGCCGCTCGTCCATCGACATCTCCGGAGCCTGCTGGGCACCCAGAATGTTCGCCATCACCGTCACCGGCGCCAGCGGGCGCGTGCTGCCCAGCGGGTAGTCCAGCACCGCGCGCAGATGCTGCTCGAACTGCCCGGTGCAGGCGCCGTCCATCCCCCAGTGCCCGGAATTGTGCGGGCGCATCGCCAGTTCGTTCACCAGCAGCTCGCCCGAGCGCGTCTCGAAGAACTCCACCGCCATCGCGCCGGTCACCCCGAGCTCGGCCGCCAGCCGCAACGCCAGCTCCTCCGCCTCGGAACCGCGCCGCTCGGGCAGATCCGGCGCGGGCGCGATGACCACCGCGCACTGACCGTTGCGCTGCACGGTCTCCACCACCGGCCAGGTCGCCGCCTGTCCGAACGGCGACCGCGCCACCATCGCCGACAACTCGCGCGCCAGATCGACCTTCGTCTCGGCCATCAGCGAAACACCGTGCGTGAGTTGATCGGCCACGATCGTCTCGGCCTCGGCCGCGTCCGCGGGCATCCATACGCCGCGGCCGTCGTAGCCGCCGCGCACCGCCTTGAGGACGAACGGCCAGCCGTGCGCGTCACCGAACGCGACCGCGTCGGTGATCGAATTCACCTCCGCGAACTCCGGGATCGGCACACCGAGCTCGGCGAGTTTGCGGCGCATGCGCAGCTTGTCCTGGGCGAAGATCAGCGCGCTCGGCGGCGGCTGCACGTTCACCCCCTCGGCGATGAGCTCGTCGAGCAGCTCGGTGGGCACGCCCTCGTGATCGAAGGTCACCGCGTGCGAACCGACCGCGGCCTTGCGCAGCGCGGTCAGATCACCGTGGCTGCCGAAGACCACATCGGGCGTCACCTGGGCGGCCGGGTCGTCCGGCCGCTCCGCCAGCACCCGCAGCCGCTGGCCCAGGGCGATGGCCGCCTGGTGCGTCATGCGCGCGAGCTGGCCGCCACCGATCATCGTCACGGTGGGCATCGCGGAGGAGTCGAAGGAACGTGCGTTCACGTTCATAAATGTTGTCATGTGGCCAACCCCCCAGTTGCCGCGGGTTGCTCATGGCCTCGCGAGGCGACGTAGACTCGCGAGGTGTCATTCGTCGACGACGTGGTAAACGTCCTGCCCAAGCCACTGCGGGACCTCGCAGACCGCCATTACGAACTGCTGAAGTTCGCGATTGTCGGTGCGACCACGTTCGTCATCGACATCGGCATCTTCTACGTCCTGAAGTGGACGATCCTGGACGAGAAGCCGACCATCGCGCGGGTGCTCTCGGGCATCGTCGCGGTCATCGTGTCCTACATCCTCAATCGGGAATGGACCTTCGACAAACGCGGCGGCAGAGAGAAACATCACGAGGCCCTGCTCTTCTTCGCCGTGAGCGGCATCGGCGTGGTGCTGGCGAGCATCCCGCTGTGGCTCTCGAACAACGTGCTCGACCTGCGCCAGCCGCACGTGAGCTTCACCGTCGAGAACATCACCGACTTCATCAGCGCGTTCATCATCGGCAACCTGCTGCAGATGGCGTTCCGGTTCTGGGCCATGCGGCGCTGGGTCTTCCCGGACGAGATGGCGGAGATGGAGAGCGAGCTCGAGGACCTCATCAACGAGGAGCAGCTCGGACACAGCTGAGAGTCGAGACTTCGAACGGCCCGCGACCTACGTCGCGGGCCGTTCGTCGTATCGGGGGGAGGGTGGGCCGCACGGGCATCCAGATCGTGCGCAGGCGGCCTATCGCCGGGCGGGCGCATGTCGGGGCGAACGGGGAGGTCAGGGGCGGCGCAGGGACAGGGTGAGGGTCAGGCGGGCCCCGCCGAGCGGGCTCTCGGTGAGGGTGGCGGCGCCGCCGTGGAGGCGGGCCTGCTGGGCGATCAGGGCCAGGCCCAGGCCGCTGCCGGGGGCGGTGCCCGCGCGCTGGAAGCGCTCGAAGACGCGCTCTCGGTCGGGCTCGGGGATGCCGGCGCCGTTGTCGTCGACGGTGAGGATCACCGTGTCACCCGCGGCGCGGGCGGCGAGGTCGACCCGGGTGGCGGGGCCGTGGCGCACCGCGTTGGTCAGGGCGTTCTCCAGGACGGATCGCAGGCCCGCGGCCAGACCGTGCAGGCGGATCGACTCCACCTCGTCCGTGGTGATCACCACCCCGGGGTGCGCGCGCCGGGCATCCTCCACCACCTGATCCACCAGCTGCCCCAGATCCACGTCCTCCCAATCGGATTCGGTGGTCAGATCACCGACGGCCAAGCGCTCCAGGGCATACAGCGTCGACTCGATGGCGCGCTGGCCGGCCAGCACCTCGTCCAGGATCTGCGCGCGTTCGGCCGCGGGCAACTCGACCGACCGCAGCACCTGCAGATCCGTGCGCATCGCGGTCAGCGGCGTGCGCAGCTCGTGCGCGGCCGTGGCGGCGAAATCCCGTGCCGTGACCAAGGCTTCGCTCGTGTGCTGCCGCTCGTCGGCGATACGGGCCAGCATGGAGTTCATGGCCTCGGCCAGTTCGGTGGTCTCGCTGGCCACGGGCTGTCGCGGGGCGTCCAGGGTCAGACGGTCACCGAGACCGGCCGTGGCGGCGGTCAATCGGCGCAGCGGCGCCACCGCGCGCGAGGCGAAATACCAGCCGAGCAGGGCCGCCAGGGCGGTCGCCGCCAGACCGATACCGATGACACGGGTGCGCTGCTTGGTGGCCGAATCATCGGCGACCGCGGTGGGTACCTCGAGAAAGACCGTTCGGCCATCCACCGGCAGGGTGCGCGCGAATTCTATTCCGGGCATGAGCGATTCGGTGCGCACGCGGCCGGGCGTCAGCGGCACCCGGGTCGAATCCGCGTCGGCGGAAAACGGCGGCGCGGAGTCGCCCTCGGGCGAAAGGGGTTCGGCCGGAACAGCGGGTTCTGCCGGGGTCGTGTCACCGGGAACCGTCGGCACCGTGCCCTCGGCCCGGGTGATCGCCAGGGCGTTCACGACCGTGCCGACCTGGGTGCGCGCGTCACTGCCCGCCACCGCAAGCAGCACCGTGCTCATGATCGCGACCACGATGGCGGCCGTCGCGGCGCTGGCCAGCGCGACCCGTGTGCGCAGCGAAAACTGTTGCAGGAAAACTGCTTTCCGGATGCGCGCCAGGACGGGTCGACCACCGGCGGAGACCTCGACGGTGGTCGGTGCACCGTCCGTGCGAGCGCTCCGCGCGGCCGCCGGCACACGCGATCCATCCACCGCACCGGCTTCTCGGGGCGCGTCCGCCGCCCTCTCCGGCGAGACCGGCTCGCCCTCCCCCGCGCTCACGCGTCCGCCCGCAGCACGAACCCCACCCCGCGCACCGTGTGCACCAGGCGCGGCGCGCCCGCCGCCTCGATCTTGCGGCGCAGATAGGAGACGAACACGTCGACCACCTTCGTTTGTGTCTCGAAGTCGTACCCCCACACCCGATCCAGCAGTTGCGCGCGGGTGAAGACCTGCCCCGGCGCCGACGCCAGCGCCGCCAGCAGATCGAACTCGCGCTTGGTCAGATCCAGCAGCACGTCGTTGGCGTAGACCCGGCGCGCACTGGGATGAATCACCAACGGGCCCACCGTGATCCGATCGGAACCGTGCGCGGGCGCGGGCGCGCGCCGCAGCATGGCGCGCAACCGCGCCACCAGTTCACCCAGATCGAAGGGCTTGGTCAGATAGTCGTCGGCCCCGGCCTCCAGCGCCCCGATCCGATCGGTGACCTCCGACCGCGCACTCAGCACGCAGATCGGAATGTCGTTGCCGAACGAGCGCAGCGCCGTCACCACCTGCACGCCGTCCAGCAGCGGCATGTTCAGATCCAGCACCATGGCCTGCGGCGCCCCGGTGGCGATGCGCTGGAGCGCGGCGGCCCCGTCCGTCGCGGTCTCGACCTCGAAACCGGACACACGCAGCCCCCGCGCCACCGACGCCAGCACCCGGGCGTCATCGTCCACGACCAATATCAGCGGACTCGTCACCGCACCGACGATACTGACGCGCACGCGCTATTCAGCGGACCCGAACCGATCAGCCCGCGCTCCCGGTGGACGGCGCGGGCACCACCGGTCGGGCGGGCACCCAGTCGCCCGGCACCCGGTCGCCCGGGAACACCCGGGTGGTGGCGTGATCGCCGTCCGGGGTCACCAGGATGGTGCCCTCCTCGCTCGGGAACGTGGGCAGCGCGGGCATCGCGCCCGGGGGCAGCTGCGACAGATCGCCGCGGTGCACGGTGACGGTGCCGTCGCGGTCCTTGGTGATCAGCACGTTCTCCCCCGGTTCCGCGGGAAAGCGCTCACCCGGACGAGCCACCTCGGCGGCCTCGGACGTCGCCTCGGTGACCGCGACCGGATCGGGGTCGGACGCGCTCGCCACGGCCGGGGCGAGCAGCGCCGCGACCAGCGCGACTCCCGCGACACCGCCGACAATCGCGCTTCGGCGCACAGTGGACTTCCGCATGAACACTCCTTCAACTCGTCGACGATGGTTCGTCGTTGCACTGGACGAGTCCGAAGGTATGGAGCGATTTCTCAGCGCTGGACAACAAATGGTTAGAGAAACGATAGAACCGGCGGCGCGCATCTCCGGACTCCGCGCCTACGGGTTTCGGCGGCCGGTGGGATCGAGTGATATCGCCTTGCTGTCGCTCGCCATCTTCGGATGCGGCCGGGAATCCCCGCGCGGCAGACGCCGATTCCCGCGCGGGGGTTCCCGCCCGTGTGCGATCCGCGAAGGCGCTGCGCACGACCGCTCAGCGCGGCTCGGTCACCGTGCCGCCCATTTGACGGCCCAGCCCCGCGTTCGAACCCAGGAACACCGCGAACAACGCGGGGCGGCGGCGCTGCAACTCCATACGCCCGCCGTCGGCCTCGACCAGCGCCCGCGCCAGCGCCAATCCCACACCGGTCGACCCGCCCGCGGAGAACCCCCGATCGAAGATGTGCGGCGCGAGCTCGTCGCGCACGCCGTCGCCCTCGTCGGCCACCTCCACGCACACCAGCGGATCGCGGTGGTCCCGCCCGCCGGTCACCGTGCGCACCGACACCGTGCAGGTCCCGCCGCCGTGCATGAGCGCGTTGTCGATCAGCACCGTGATCGCCTCCTTGAGCCGCGAACTCGTGATCGGCGCCCGCAGCGTCGGATCGCCGAGCAACACGAGCTTGCGGCCCGCCTCGGCGAACGGATGCCGCCACTCGGCCACCACGCCGCGCAGTTCCGCCACCACCGGCACCGGATCACGCTCGGCGGCGCCCTCGTCGCGCGAGGCGCGCACCAGCTCGTCGATGGCGTCGGTCAGCCGATCCACCTGCGCCATGGCCTCTTCCGCCTCGTGCACCACGTCGGAATCGGGATGCGTGGACAGCTCGTCCAGCCGCAGCCGCACCGCGGTCAACCGGCTCCGGAGCTGATGCGAGACATCGGCCACCAGGGCGTGCTCGCGCTGCAGCCGCCCGGCGATCTCCACCGTGGCCGAGTCCAGCACATCCGAGACGCGGTCCAGCTCGGTGATCCCGTGCCTGCGCGGATCGGCGCGGAAATCACCCTTCGCGAGCCGGGCCGCGCGCGCGGCCACGTCCCGCAGCGGATCCGCCACCCGCCGCGCGGTCACCACCGCCACCGCGATACCAGCGCCCAGCGAGATCATCACCAGCGCGAACACCGCGCCCAGCGCCTGCCGCTGCATCGAATGCATGGGCGCCGCAGGGGTTTCCAGCCGCAGCGAACCCGAGATGCCCATCGCCAGCGATTCCGCCAGCGGGTCGGTCACCACCTCCGGGCCGATGTCCAGACGCGACGCGTTGTCCTGCGGAGTCGGATACACGATGGTCAGGCGGCCGCCCGGCGGAATCAGCGGCCGCACCGAACGCAGATCCAGCGCCCCGTGCACCAGCCCGTCGGCGCGTTCCTGCGCCACCACCTCCACCGCGATACGATCGAGGCGGTTGCGCAACTCCTGCCGCGCGACGTCCTCGACCCATTTCCACGCCGTGAATGCCAGCGGCACACCGAGAACCAGCGTGGTCAGGGTGAGCGCGGCCACCATGGACAGCAGGATCCTGCGTCTCATCGTCGATATGCCTCGCTTCGTTCGCACAGCGGACGGGGGATGCCACAGCAGGGCGGCCAATGACACGAACACGGTGGGCAACACGGGCGATCGGACGGCGTGGTCGGTCAGTCGGTATTGAATCGGAAGCCTACGCCGCGCACCGTCACGATCCGCCGTTCGGCCACCGGGCCCTCGTCGCCGATCTTGCGGCGCAACCAGGACATATGCATGTCCAGGGTCTTGGAGCCACGCAGATCGGCATCGCCCCACACCTCGCGCAGGATGGTCTCGCGCGAAACCACCTGCCCGGCACGGTCGATGAGCACCTTGAGCAGTTCGTACTCCTTGTTGGCGAGGTTCACTTCCAGGCCGTTCACCAGCACACGGCGCGCGGCCGGCTCCAGCCGGATACCGCCCACCTCCACCGTCTCGTCACCGATTCCACTGCGCCGCAACAGCGCTCGCACCCGCGCCAGCAGTTCGGCGAGCCGGAAGGGCTTGCCGACGTAGTCGTCGGCGCCCGCGTCCAGCCCGACCACGAAATCCACCTCGTCGGTGCGCGCGGTCAGCATGAGCACGGCCAGATCCGCCCCGCGCGCCCGGACCTGACGGCAGACCTCGAGACCGTCCATACCGGGTAGGCCGAGGTCCAGAATGAGCAGATCATGGCCGCCTTCGAGCGCCCGTTCCAGCACGGCGGGACCGTAGCTCTCCACGGTCACCGAATAGCCCTCACGCCCCAGCGCTCGCGACAGCGGCGCCGCAATGGCCTCGTCGTCTTCGGCCAGCAGTACAGCGGTCACGGACCAAGACTACGGGTATGCGCCCTGAGATCCGTGGTACCCGCCGCCACGCGGATCATTTTGCGCGATATCGAAGACCTGGTGATACAACAGCGCGTGTACCTGCTGCACACGCGGAATGTCGTCGTACTCCAGCGGATCCTCCGACGCCGACCCGATCACCAGGGTGCCGGTGCCCAGCATCCGATCGAAGAGTCCGTGCCGGAACTGCACATTGGAGATCCGGTTGAGCGGAATGTCGATACCGGTGTGCGTGAGTACGCCCTGCCGAATCAATACCCGGCGGTCGGTGATGATGAAATGCGTCGATTTCCAACGGATCAGCGGCGCGATGGCGCGCCACAGCACGATCACCAGCCACAGCACCGGAATACCGATCATCAGCACCGAACGCAGCGTGCCCTCGGTGTTGCGCGCGGACACACCGAGAGCGAATCCGGCCAATGCGGTGATCAGGATGAAAGTCGCAGCGGGCCAGAACAACATCTTCCAATGCGGGTGACGATGCAGCAGCAGTCGTTCCTCCGGCGCCAGCGCCTCCTCCGGATAACCCATGTGTGCACCGTACCGCGCGGAGATGTCAGAATGCCTCACGCCGAACGGCGCACTGAAGCACAATCGTTCGGCATCCGCGTAGCATCGGCGACCACGTTCTGCCTTGATCTGCCCGCTTCATCTCCGAATCTCCGAATCGTCGAGCTGTCCCGCGCAACAAAACTCCGGCTAGTGACCGGCGCATGACACAGGAGGCGTGTGTGACCCGAGAGTTGACCCAGCTGGAAATCCTGCGAGAACTCGAACCCGTGGCGGAGCAGAACCTCAACCGCCACCTGTCCATGGCCAAGGACTGGTACCCGCACGACTACGTGCCGTGGGACCAGGGCAGCAATTTCGCCGCCATGGGCGGCCAGGACTGGGACCCGAGCCAGTCCGCCCTCAGCGAGGTCGCCAAGATCGCCATGGTCACCAACCTGCTGACCGAGGACAACCTGCCCTCCTACCACCGCGAGATCGCCGAGAACTTCTCCCAGGACGGCGCCTGGGGCACCTGGGTGGGCCGCTGGACCGCCGAGGAGAACCGGCACGGCATCGTCATGCGCGACTACCTCATCGTCACCCGGGCGGTCGACCCGGTGGCCCTGGAAGAAGCGCGCATGATCCACATGACCAACGGCGCGCAATCCCCCGACGACTGGGGCGGGTTCCTGGAGAACGTCGCCTACGTGACCTTCCAGGAGCTGGCCACCCGCATCTCCCATCGCAACACCGGCCGGGTCTGCGACGACGCCACCGCCGACCGCATGCTGCAGCGCATCGCCGCCGACGAGAACCTGCACATGATCTTCTACCGCACGCTCTGCGGCGCGGGCCTGGACCTGGTACCCGATCAGGCCATCGAAGCGATCACCAAGGTGCTCACCAACTTCGTCATGCCCGGCGCGGGCATGCCCAACTTCCGGCGCAACGGCGTGCTCATGGCCAAGCACGGCATCTACGACCTGCGCCAGCATCTGGAAGAGGTCGTGAACCCGGTGCTCAAGAACTGGAACATCTTCGACCGCACCGACTTCGGGCCGCGCGGGGAGAAGGCGCGGGACATCCTCGCCGACTACGTCGAGAAGCTGCAGGCCGACACCCTCAAGTTCGAGGAGCAGCGCGACCGGCTGCTCGCCCGCGAGGCGGCCCGCGGCATCCTGCAGCCGGTCTGAGCGGGAGCGGCGTGCAGCGCGAGCGGGGATCCGGAAGGCGATCCGGCATCCCCGCTCACATCACGACGACTCGACTCCTGGGCGAAACGGGCGAATAGCCCTCGGCGCCTTCAGTATTCGGCGCGCAGATGGGTGACATCGCCCGCCGAAACGGCCTGATCGCCGATCAGCAGCCGCCCGTGCCCGTCCACGCCCGTGGCCACACCGGTCAGCACCTCGTCACCCGGCAACTCGGCGCGCACCGTCGCGCCGATGGTCGAGCACCGATCGCGGTAATCCGCGGACAACTCCGCGATATCCCAGCCCGCGGCCTCCCAGGCGACGAACCGGCGGGCGAACTCGCGCAGGATCGCCGCCGCCACGGCGGTGCGATCCACCGGCTCGGGCGCACCGGCCAGCGCCAGCGAAGTCGCGTGCGGCACCGGCAGTTCCGCCTCGGTGAGGCTGACGTTGAGACCGATGCCGACCACCACCGCCGGATCCGGGCCCACCGCGGCGATCTCGGCCAGAATGCCGGACAACTTGCGGCCCTCGACAAGAACGTCGTTCGGCCACTTCAACACCGCCTTGACGGCGGTCGCGGACCGCACCGCGTCCACCACCGCGACACCGGTCAGCAGCGGCAGCCAGCCCAGCAGCTCCGGGGCGATCCCCCGCACCCGCACCAGCACCGACATCGCCAGCTGCGCCCGCGGCGGCCCCACCCACTGCCGGTCGTGCCTGCCCCGCCCGCGCTCCTGCGCCTCGGCGAGCAACACCAGCCGGTCCGCGCTCGAATCCGCCGCGCGCGCAACCAGATCCGCGTTGGTCGAACCGGTCGATTCCACCACGTCGATCTCGTGGAAGAACCGCGTCGCCGGTGTCTCGAGCAGCTCGCGCCGCAGCCTGGTCACATCCAGGGGTGCCCTGTTCATCAGGGCAGGCTACCCCGTGCCCGCCCGCGCGCTGCCGGCCGCCGCCGGGGTCCGCACCGGCGTGTTCGCGCGGATGGTTCGCCCACCGTCACCAGCGGATGCGCCATCGTCACTGTCGCGGCCGTGCGATCCGGTGGCCGCCGGACGCTACCGCGCTCCACCCGAATGTGGTGAGACGCGACGGGAACCCGGTACCGACCGCATCCGCCCGCACGTCAGCCGGCCGCCGCCCGCACCCGCACCGGCGTGTTCGCGCGGAGGGCGCACCCGCCGTCACCGGCGGGTGCGCCATCGTCACTGTCGCGGTTGCCGGGTCGCGGCCCGGTGGGCGCCGGGCGCCGTGCCGCACCGGCCGGACGCGGCCGGGCCCCACCCGAATGCGGTACGGCGCGACGGGAACCCGGTGCGGCGCCCCGCCGCACCACGTCACCACGGCCGATGGGCCCGAGGCCCGTTCGCGGGTCATACGGCTGCTCCCCGCGATCCGCGATGTCGCCCACCGGCATATCGCCCGGCTGCTCCGCGTCACCCGCGGGCTCGATCGCCGGCATGTCACTCGGCTGCTCCGGGCCCGGCGGCCGCGGACCGGCGGCCCGCGGGCTCAGGGTCGAGCCCTCGCTCCGGTAGTCCGGGTCGGTGACGGTCGGCTCGGGTGGCGTTGTCCGCCACGGCGTCCAGGCCGCCGCGGTCGCTCTGATCGATTGATGTTCGTCCCAGCTCCACATGTGCCCCACCCCTTTCTCCGTTGTTCGGAGGCATATCCAGGGTCCCCCGGACACGGGGGCGAGCACGAGCGAATATCGGCCCCGCAGAGCCGTTCACGCTGGTGAGGGCGAGGAAATTGGCTCGACGGATCGTCCGGACCGGACAGCGGAGCAGGCCGGGTCAGCGCGCGGGCGCGTCCCACGCGACGTCGACCGGGTCGAGTCCGAGCGCGCCCGCGACGAAACGGCGCACCGACTCCAGGCCGTCCGCGAGCGCGTCCTCGAACCCGGTCCGCGCCCAGCCGCCGACCGCGGCGGTTCCGTCCGAGCCCGGCGTCACGCCGATCTCGGCCACCAGCTCCGCGGTCGTCGGCACGCACACCGCCCACGAGAAATGCGTCTCCGCATCCCATTCCGCGGCGCGCCGGGCCACGTACTCCGGATCGGTGATCCCGCCGTCGGCCAGCGCGGGCCGATCGTCGATCCGCTCGTCGGCGCGCATGGCCCGCAGATACCAGCCGCCCGCGTTGATCTCGATCGGTTCCATCAGCCCCTGTTCCTTCGTTCCCGATTGCGTCGCTTACGTTCTCGCTTGCTCTGCCCGAACAGCACGCCCGCCAGCGGGATCAGCAGCAGCACCCACCACTGATGCGTCACCAGGAACAGGATCAGCGCCAGAATCGGCAGCGCCGGTCCGATCCGCTCGGGCCAGTACGTTCCGAACCTCGGCTCCCGCTGCGCCGGAACGGCCTTCGCCGTCTCCACCGGCTCGGGCAGATCCGCGAACATCGGCACCAGATCCCCGCGCGTCACCGCCGCCGCGACCTGCCCACTGCGCTCGTCGAATTCGGCGACGCTCAACCGCCCCGCCGCGAAATGATCGGACAGGCGACGCAGCGCGTCCTCCCGCTCCGCGGTCCCGATACGGATATCCGGCAGTTCGCCCATATCTCGACCTTAGCGCGGCGCGAATGACGCCACGTCCGCCGCGGGACGTACTCGGACATACGACGGGGGCCGCACACCCCAGGTGCGCGACCCCCGCCGGAAAGCCTTCGGCCGCCTGGCTCACAGCCTCGGCGGCTCAGCTCACTTGATCTCGGCCAGCACGGTGCCCTGGGTGATGGCGGCGCCCGCCTCCACCGACAGACCCGTGATGACACCGGCCTTGTGCGCGGTCACCGGGTTCTCCATCTTCATGGCCTCGAGCACCACGACCAGGTCACCGACCTCGACGGTCTGACCCTCTTCGACCGCGACCTTGACGACGGTGCCCTGCATGGGCGCGGTGACCGAATCACCCGACGCGCCCGCGCCGCCCGCGCCACCGCGCTTGCGGGGCTTGGGCTTCTTGCGAACGACGCCCGCGCCGTTGGAAGCGGGGGCCGCACCCACCGAGAACTGACCCGGCAGCGAGACCTCGAGACGACGGCCGCCGACCTCGACGACCACCTTCTGGCGGGGCGCCTCGTCCTCGTCCTCGATCGGCACACCACCGGTGTACGGCTCGATCGGGTTCTCCCAATCGGTCTCGATCCACTTGGTGTAGACGTCGAACTTGGTGCCGTCACCGATGAACGCGGGGTTCTCGACGATGTGGCGGTGGAAGGGCAGCACGGTGGCCAGGCCCTCGATCTGGTACTCGGCCAGCGCGCGCGCCGAACGCTGCAGCGCCTGCTCGCGGGTCTCACCGGTCACGATGAGCTTGGCCAGCATGGAGTCGAACTGACCGCCGATGACCGAACCCTCGACCACGCCGGAGTCCACGCGCACACCCGGGCCCGCCGGCTCGCGGTAGACCACGACCGGGCCGGGCGCGGGCATGAAGTTGCGGCCCGCGTCCTCACCGTTGATGCGGAACTCGAAGGAGTGGCCGCGCGGGGTCGGGTCTTCCTTCAGCTCGAGCTCGTGGCCCTCGGCGATGCGGAACTGCTGACGCACCAGGTCGATACCGGCGGTCTCCTCGGTGACCGGGTGCTCGACCTGCAGGCGGGTGTTCACCTCGAGGAAGGAGACGGTCTCGCCCTGCACCAGGTACTCGACCGTGCCGGCGCCGTAGTACTCGGCTTCCTTGCAGATGCGCTTGGCGGACTCGTGAATCTTGCCGCGAACCTCGTCCGAGAGGAACGGCGCGGGGGCCTCCTCGACCAGCTTCTGGAAGCGGCGCTGCAGCGAGCAGTCGCGGGTGCCGACGACGATGACGTTGCCGTGCTTGTCGGCGAGCACCTGGGCCTCGACGTGGCGGGCCTTGTCCAGGTACTGCTCCACGAAGCACTCGCCGCGACCGAAGGCGGCGATGGCCTCACGGGTGGCTGACTCGAACAGCTCGGGGATCTCCTCGACGGTCTGCGCGACCTTCATGCCGCGACCGCCACCACCGAAGGCTGCCTTGATCGCGACCGGGACACCGAACTCCTTGGCGAAGGCGACGACCTCGTCGGCGCCCTTGACCGGATCCTTGGTGCCCGCCGCCATCGGCGCCTTGGCGCGCTCGGCGATGTGGCGTGCGGTGACCTTGTCGCCCAGGTCGCGAATGGACTGCGGCGAGGGGCCGATCCAGATCAGACCGGCGTCGATCACGGCCTGCGCGAAATCGGCGTTCTCGGAGAGGAAGCCGTAACCCGGGTGGATCGCGTCGGCGCCGGCCTTGGCGGCGGCGTCCAGGATCTTGTCGAACACCAGGTACGACTCGGCGGAAGTCTGACCACCGAGCGCGAAGGCTTCATCAGCGAGCTTCACGAAGGGCGCGTCGGCATCGGGTTCCGCGTAGACCGCGACACTGGCGATTCCGGCGTCCTTGGCGGCCCGGATCACGCGCACGGCGATCTCGCCTCGATTGGCTACGAGGACCTTTGTGATCTGCGCGTTGGCATGGCTGGGCACTGAGCCTCCTGTGCTGTGAAAACTTCGTCTTGGGCGAGTGTAGGCAGTGTGCCAACAACTGCCGAACCCGGCCAGGGCTACCCATGGGTAGGCCCTGAGAGTGACAGGTGCGACACTCTACAACTCTCTCGCGAGCGTCGCCCCTACATCGGAGCGTCTCGGTCGAGCGTTAGGCCGGGCCGGCGTGAGTCAGACAACCGTGCCCGGGTCTTCACCGGTGACGATTGGCGCGCCCACGGCGTTGGCCCATTCGGTCCAGGAGCCGTCGTAATTGCGGACGCCTTCAACACCGACGAGGTAGGTGAGGACGAACCAGGTTAGGGCGGACCAGCGGCCGATACGGGAGTACACCATGGGGGCGGTGCCCGCGGACACCCCACCGTAGATGACATCGAGCTCCGCGCGGGAGCGGAATCGAGAATCCGGTGCGATCGAGGCGCTCCACGGGATGCTCACCGCGGTCGGGATGTGGCCGACCCGCAGCGCCTGCTCCTCGGGGCGATCCAGGACGACAAGCTCGCCGGTGTACTCCTCGGCCACGCGGGCGTCGATGAGCGGGCCGCCGAGATGGGCGAGGACATCGGCCCGGAAGGCGCGGGCGCGCTTGTCGTCCCGGTCCACCACCGGGTATTCGCCGTACAGCGGGTAGGGCACGTCGAAGGTGACGTCGCGGGACTCGGAGATCCAGGCGTCGCGGCCGCCGTCCAGCAGGCGCACATCCTCGTGCCCGAAGAGCGTGAAAACCCACAGGGTGGCCGCCGCGGTGCCGTTGGCCCGGTCGCCGTAGATGACGACGGTGTCGTCGCGGCCGATGCCCTTGGCGCGCATGAGCGCGGCGAATGTTTCACCGTCGACCACGTCGCGGGTGCGGCCGTCGATGAGCTCGTTTCGCCAATCGAGCTTGATGGCGCCCGGGACATGGCCGATGTCGTATAGCAATATGTCCTCGTTGGACTCCACGATCTTGATCCCCGGCGCGCCGATGTTTGCCGACAGCCATTCTGTGGTTACTAGTCGGTGAGGATGTGCGTAGGAGCCGAACGATGGATGCGGATCCGAAGCGACGGGCACGATGTGTTCCTTCACGCGTGGTGGATTGGGTATCGACGGGTGGAATCTCAACACCGATCGTAGGCATGTACCGGTAACGAAACTCGTTTCAGATCACGAATCGGGTGATTGGGCGAATTAAGCGCAGCTTCATCCGATAAAGTCTCCCGAGAGGAGGGGTGAGCTATGTCCGATTCTTGGCCGCGACGACGACTGCTCGCGATCCTACGTGGCGCCAGCGAGCCTCTCGACGCGCAGGAACTCGCGCGAGTCACCGGCCAACATGTGACTACGGTTCGTTTCCATTTGGATGTCCTCACGCGTGAATCGCTGGTTCGCCAATTCCAGCAGCCACCGCGCGGTCGCGGCCGCCCGCGCATCGGCTATACCGCCGTGCAGCGATCGGTGGGTTATCAGGAATTGGCGCAGGTCCTGGCCGACCAGCTCGGCAGCGACCCGCGCCGGCGCTCGGATGCCGCCATCGCGGCCGGGCGCGCGTGGGGTTCGAAATTGGAATCGGTGGATCAGCCGATCGAAACTCTCGAGGACGCCCGGGATCTGACCATCACCGTCGCCTCCGAACTCGGTTTCGCGCCCGAACGCGACCACGCCGACGAGACCGACGAGCAGTCGCTCATCCGGCTCACCGCGTGCCCGCTGCGCGAATTGGCCCGCACCCACTCCGAGGTCGTGTGTGGCGTCCACCTGGGACTCATCCGGGAAGTGCTGGACCACAACGGCGCCCGCGACACCGTCACGGTACGGCTGCACCCGTTCGTCGAACCGGAGCTGTGCGTGACCCGCCTGGAATTGATCAAGGCGCGGACCGCCGAGGGCGTGCCCGGGGTGAACGGTGAGGCCGGGGAAGAACCCCGGATCGCGCCGTCAGCGAACCGGGTCGCCCCACAGCTGCGTAGCACCGACCCCCACCTGGGCAAGCAGTCGACGAACCAGCGGTAGACCGATACCGATCACGCTGGAGGGGTCGCCCTCGATGCGCTCGACGAACCAGCCGCCGCGACCGTCGAGGGTGAAGGCCCCGGCCACCTGCAGCGGCTCGCCGGTGGCGATGTAGGTCTCCAGCTCGTCGGCGTCCGGTTCGGCGAAATGCACCGTCGTGGTGCTGCAATCGGCGGCCTCGCCGACGATCTCGCCGTCGCGCAGGCGCAGGACGCAATGCCCGGTGAGCAGATCGGCGCTGCGCCCGGCCATCACGGCCCAGCGTTTGCGCGCGACCTCGGGGGTGAGAGGTTTGCCCTGCAGCTCGCCGTCCACGAGCAGCATCGAATCACAGCCCACCACAACGGAATCGGGGAATTCGCCGCCGATCCCGGTGGCGATGTCGAGCGCCTTGGCCCGAGCCAGTTCGATGACCACCCGATCGGGGGCGGTGCCGGGCGGCAGCGCGGCGGCCACCGCGTCCTCGTCCACGTTCGACACCCGGACCACCGGTTCGACGCCCGCGGTACGCAGGACGCCGAGCCGGGCCGGGGATTGTGACGCCAGTACGAAGGTCGTCACCGAGTTCAGTCGCGCAGGTGCGACAGCGTCGGGAAGGCGTACGGGGAGAACGGCGAGGAGCCGCGGTGCAGCAGGGTCGGCCTGCCCCACATGTCCAGTGGCCCGCTCGCGGCGGAGCCGGCGGGCGCGCCCGCGGCGGCGGCGACGACCGCGACCAGGGCGGCCAGTTCGATATCGGTGGGATTGCCCTTCAGAACCTGAACGATCGGCCCTGTGCTGGACTGTTCGGCATCGGCTACAGCCGTTTCGACCGCTTCTTCCGCCAGTCCATCGACGGCCAGATCCAGTTCGGCGGCGCGCAGTACTTCTTCGTCAGCCATGGTCGTCACAGCGCCAGTCCTCCTGTCCAATTGCCACGCGGGTAGCGCGGCGGGTTCACGGATGGTTGTTCGGATCCGCGAACGGTATTCGTTACGTCCCCCGAGGGGCGAGGGACGATTCCTACCATCTTTGCTCGGATGGGGCGATCTTGCGCGGTACGAGGGCCTCGGCACGAGCCGTACCGGGGCCCTGTCCACAGTGTGCGCCGCATACCGCGGTTATCGCCGATTCAGAGCGGAATGTTGCCGTGCTTCTTCGGCGGGAGGGTCACCATCTTGCGCTCGAGCAGCCGCAGCGCCGACACGATCTGGCCGCGGGTGTGCGAGGGCGGGATGACCGCGTCGACGTAACCGCGCTCGGCGGCCACGTACGGGTTGACCAGCGTGTCCTCGTATTCGTTCTGCAGTTCCAGGCGGAGCGCGTCGACGTCGGCGCCCTCGGCGGCGGCGTCCTTGAGCTGCTTGCGGTAGACGAATCCCACCGCGCCGGAGGCGCCCATGACGGCGATCTGGGCGGTCGGCCAGGCAAGGTTCACATCGGCGCCCATGTGCTTGGAACCCATGACGTCGTAGGCGCCACCGTAGGCCTTGCGGGTGATGATTGTGATCTTACCCACAGTGGCCTCACCGTAGGCATAGAGCAGCTTGGCGCCGCGGCGGATGATGCCGTTGTATTCCTGGCCGGTGCCCGGCAGGAAGCCCGGGACGTCCACCAGGGTGATGATCGGGATGTTGAAGGCGTCGCAGGTGCGCACGAAGCGCGCGGCCTTCTCCGAGGCGTCGATGTCCAGGCAGCCCGCGAACTGCGAGGGCTGGTTGGCCACGAAGCCGACGCTGCGGCCGTCGATGCGGGCGAAGCCGACGATGATGTTCATCGCGCGCTCGGCCTGGACCTCGAGGAACTCGTCGTCGTCGACCAGGGCACGGATGACCTCGTGCATGTCGTACGGCTGGTTCGGGGAGTCCGGGATGATCGTGTCGAGCGAGAGGTCGTCCTCGGTGAGGGACTCCTCGATGGCGCCGACGATCGGGTCCGACGCCGGGTGGCGCGGGGCCTCGGCGCGGTTGTTGCTCGGCAGGTAGCCCAGCAGGTCCTTCACGTAGTCCAGGGCGTCCTGCTCGCCGGAGGCCACGTAGTGGGCCACACCGGACTTCACCATGTGGGTCTGGGCGCCGCCCAGCTCCTCCATGGTGACCTCTTCACCGGTGACGGTCTTGATCACGTCGGGACCGGTGACGAACATCTGCGAGGTCTGGTCGACCATCACGACGAAGTCGGTCAGGGCCGGGGAGTACACGTGCCCGCCGGCGGCCGGGCCCATGATGAGCGAGATCTGCGGGATCACGCCGGAGGCCTGGATGTTGCGGTGGAAGATCTCGCCGTAGAGGCCCAGGGAGACGACGCCCTCCTGGATGCGCGCGCCGGCGCCCTCGTTGATGCCGACGAGCGGACGGCCGGTCTTGAGGGCCAGATCCATGACCTTGACGATCTTCTCGCCGTAGACCTCGCCGAGCGAGCCGCCGAAGACGGTGACGTCCTGGGAGAAGATGCAGACGTCGCGGCCGTCGATGGTGCCGTAGCCGGTCACCACGCCGTCGCCGAGCGGACGCTGGTTCTCCAGGCCGAAGTTGACGCTGCGATGGCGGGCCAGCGCGTCGAGTTCGACGAAGGAGCCCTCGTCGAGCAGGGCGAGGATGCGCTCGCGCGCGGTCATCTTGCCCTTGGCGTGGACCTTGTCGACGGCGGCTTCACCCATCGGATGCTGGGCTTCATCGAGCCTGTTCCGCAGATCAGCCAGCTTCCCGGCGGTCGTGTGGATATCTGGGGCGCCCGCCGACCCCGGCGAAGGCTGCTGCTGGACACTCGTCATGCCGGGGAGTGTAACCAGTACCAGTGCCGTCTGTTAATCCCGTAGGGGCTACTCACGAGTACGGTTATTGACTGACCGCCAGTAAAAAGGCGCAGGTGGGGCCCGGTTTCCGCGCCGCGCGCGACCGTTCTGCCGGAAAAAATTCGATACCCGGGGTCACCGGACCATCACCCCGCCGTGACCGGGTGTACAGCCCGGGCGCGACCTGATGAACCGGACGAACCCGGCGCGGAGAGCCTATCCGCGCCGGGCGTCCCGGGTGGTCGGTTTCGAAATCCCGGCCGGCGGACCGGGATTCGGCTCAGGACAGGACCCGCCCCAGGGCGGCGACGGCCTCGTCCAGTTCCTCGACGGTGACGGTGAGCGGCGGCCGGAAGCGGATACCGCGCTCCCCCGACCCCAGGATCAGCACCCGTTCCTCTTCCCGCATGCGCTCGACCACGGTGTCGCGCAGCTGTCCCGATTCGAGTGTGATCGCGCACATGAGCCCGCGCCCACGCGGTTCGGACACCCGCGGGTCCGCCGCGGCCAGCGCGGTGAGCCGGTCCAGCAGATGCGGCCCGAGCCGCGCGGCGCGCTCGACGAGACCTTCGCGGTCGATGACCTCGAAGACCCGCCGGGCCCGGACCATGTCGGCGAGATTGCCGCCCCAGGTGGAGTTGAGCCGGGAGCTGACCCGGAACACGTTGTCCGGCACCTCATCCACGCGCCCGCCGGCCATGATGCCGCAGACCTGGGTCTTCTTGCCGAAGGCCACCACGTCCGGTTCGACGCCCAATTGCTGATAGGCCCACATGGTTCCGGTGAGGCCGACGCCGGTCTGCACCTCGTCCATGATGAACAGGGCGTCGTTGGCGTGACACAGCTCCTGCACCGCGCGCAGGAACTCGCCGCGCAGGTGCCGGTCGCCGCCCTCGCCCTGGATCGGCTCGGCGATGAAACACGCTATGTCGTGCGGGTTTTCGGCGAAGGCGCGGGCGATCTGGTCGAGCGCGCGCCGTTCGGCGGCCTCGATGTCGGGATGGTCGGCGCCGACGTACGGGGTGTCGATCCGCGGCCAGTCGAACTTCGGGAAGCGCGCGGTCTTGACCGGGTCGGTGTTGGTGAGCGAGAGGGTGTAGCCCGTCCGGCCATGGAAGGCGCCGGTCAGGTGCAACACCTTGGTGCCGAGTTCCGGTGCGCGCCCGTGCATTTCGTTGTGCCGGGATTTCCAGTCGAAGGCCGCCTTGAGCGCGTTCTCCACCGCGAGGCCGCCGCCGTCGATGAAGAACAGGTGCGGGAGCCGGGGGTCGCCGAGGACGCGGGCGAAGGTGTCCACGAACCGTGCCATCTCCACGGTGTAGACGTCGGAGTTGCTGGGCTTGTTCAAGGCAGCGGCCGTGAGGTTGGACAGGAACCTGCGGTCCCCGACCAGAGCCGGATGGTTCATGCCCAGCGCCGAGGAGGCGAAGAAGCCGAACATATCCAGGTATGCCGTGCCGTCGCGGGCGTCGACCAGCCTGCGGCCACGCGATTTGCGTAGATCCAGGACCAGATCGAAGCCGTCCGCGAGGATGCTCGCGGACAGGATTTCGTGCACCCGGGCGGGGGTGACCAGTGGCGTTTCGGCTACCGCCCCGAGCCGATCGAGTTCGAGGGTCACCGCCCCAGCGTAAATGAATTTTTACGGTCTTGCCCGCAACTTCCGAAGTAATTACGGAAGAGACCTACTTGTCATAGAATGTCTGCAGAATGATGGTGCTTCGTGTCCGGACGTTGGCCGTCGCGCGGATTTCCTGCAGCAGCTGCTCCAGATGCCGGGGCGAAGCCACCCGCACCAGTAGCATGTAGCTCTCGTCACCGGCCACCGAATGGCACGCCTCGATGCCCGGGATGTGCTGGAGCAGTGCGGGTGCGTCATCGGGTTGCGAGGGGTCGAGAGGAGTGATCGCGACGAATGCCGACAGCAGCTGCCCGAGCGCTTCGGGATCCACGTTGGCGGTGTAGCCGCGAATCACCCCGCGCGCTTCCAGGCGCCGGACCCGGGACTGCACGGCGGACACCGACAGGTTGGCTTTCTCGGCCAGATTCGACAGGGTGGCGCGCCCATCGGCGATCAGCTCACGGATCAGCAAACGATCGATGTCGTCGAGTACGGGTTTCGCCGGTGTATCCGCCATCAGCGAAGGCTAACGCAGCGAACCGAACTCGTGGCCGGAACCCGGCACGCGGAGCCCTCGTTCCGGCCGATCTCACCGTCTCCGCGACTCTCCCGCACACCCGCGGCCCGCGTCGGCCGATCATCGGATTCGACGCGGACGCGCGAACTTCCGCCCGCGACCATGTACGGAGCTGCCCATGACTTCCGCGCTCACCGCCGACACCACCGGCGATCTACGCCTGCGCACCGCCGCGCTGCTGCACGCCCTCGGCGCGAAATCGCCTGAATCGGGCGCACTCTCGGTCCGTACGCCGATCACCGGCGGCGAGCTGGCCACCCTGCGACCGGACACCCCGGCGGAGGTGGACGCGGCGATCGAGCGCGCCGCGACCGCCTTCCGCGACTGGCGCACGGTGCCCGCGCCACAACGCGCCGCGGTCGTGCGCCGGCTGGCGCAGCTGCTCACCGAGCATCAGGCCGAACTCGGCGAACTGGTCACCCTGGAGGCGGGCAAGATCGGGGCCGAGGCGCGCGGCGAGGTCCAGGAGATGATCGACATCTGCGAGTTCGCCATCGGGCTCTCGCGCCAGTTGTACGGGCTCACCATGCCTTCCGAGCGCCCGGGGCACCGGCTCATGGAGACCTGGCATCCGCTCGGTGTGGTCGGGGTGATCTCGGCGTTCAACTTCCCGGTCGCGGTGTGGGCGTGGAACACCGCGCTGGCCCTGGTGTGCGGGGACACGGTGGTGTGGAAGCCGTCCGAGGCGACGCCGCTGACGGCGCTGGCGTGTCACACGCTGCTGCGCCGGGCGGCGGCCGATGTCGGCGCGGATCCGCAAGTGCACCAGTTGATTCAGGGCGGCGGCGAGATCGGCGAGCGCCTGGTGGACGATCCCCGGGTCGCGCTGGTGAGCGCCACCGGGTCGGTGCGCATGGGGCAGCTCGTCGCACCCCGGGTGGCCGCGCGCTTCGGGCGCGCGCTGCTGGAGCTGGGCGGCAACAACGGCGCGGTGGTGACGCCGTCGGCCGATCTGGATCTGGCCGCGCGGGCGATCGTGTTCGCCGCGGCGGGCACGGCCGGGCAGCGCTGTACCACGCTGCGGCGGCTGATCGTGCACGCCGATGTGGCCGGGCCGCTGCTGGATCGGGTGGCGGCGGCCTATCGCCAACTGCGCGTGGGCAATCCGCTGGAGGAGGGCGTGCTGGTCGGCCCGCTGATCAACGAGCGGTCCTACGCGGGGATGCGCGAGGCGCTGGAGCGGGCGCAGGCCGACGGCGGCGAATTGCTCTGCGGCGGCGAACGAGTGGAGGGACCGCACGCGGACGCGTACTACGTGCGCCCCGCCCTGGTGCGGATGCCCGCGCAGACGGCGGTGGTGCGCGAGGAGACCTTCGCGCCGATCCTCTACGTCCTCACCTACCACGATCTCGACGCCGCGATCGAGCTGCACAACGCGGTGCCGCAGGGCCTGTCGTCGGCGATCTTCACCACGAATCAGCGTGAGGCCGAACGGTTCCTGGGCCCCGACGGCTCGGACTGCGGCATCGCGAACGTGAACATCGGCACGTCGGGCGCGGAGATCGGCGGCGCGTTCGGCGGCGAGAAGCAGACCGGCGGCGGCCGCGAGTCCGGTACGGACTCCTGGAAGTCGTACATGCGCCGGGCGACCAATACGGTCAACTACTCGACCGAACTCCCACTGGCCCAGGGCATTCGGTTCGAGTAGAGCGCGAGTGCGGGGAGACCGGCTCGGGTGCATCGCGTCCCGTCGCCGGGATCGAGGTCGCGAGACTGTCCGCGCTGAGCCGGGCGCACGCACGTCCTGTCCTTCGGGACGACGTCGCGAAGTCTCCCCTGCCGACCGCCGCAGCGGGGCGGCCCGAACCCCCCGTGCGGTTCGGGCCACCGACGGACGCTGTCAGTCCTCGCTGATGGCGCGGATCTGGGCCTCGTAGCGGGCGCGGGTCGTCTCGTCCGCGGGGTGCAGGGCGCGGTCGCCGTTGAAGAGGCGGCGGACCAGGCGCACGGCGGCCTCGGGGGCGGCGGCCAGGGCCACCTCGACGGGGGCGAGGTAGTTGGGCACGGCGACTTCGGCTCGGCGGCTGCGCACGGTGCCGACGATGGCGGCGGCGACGTCCTCGGGGTCGACGGTGGGCAGACCGGCGCCCAGGGTCAGGCCCGAGGACAGGCGGGTGCGCACGGCGGAGGGCATGACGCAGCTGACGCTGACGCCCTGCGGTTCGAATTCCAGGCGCGTCGCCGCGGACAGTCCGACGGCGGCGAACTTGCTGGCGTTGTAGACCGCCAGGCCCGGGATCGGGACCTTGCCGGCGAGGGAGGCGACGTTCACCACGTGGCCGCGGCCGCGCTCGATCATGCCGGGGACCACCGCGCGCATACCGTGGATGAGGCCCCACACGTTGATGTCGATGCTGCTGCGGCCCACCGCGTCCGATTCCTCGAGGAACGCGCCGGCGGGCATGACGCCCGCGTTGTTGATCAGGATGTCGACGGCGCCGAAGTCGGCGACGACCTTGTCCCACTGGCCGCGATCGCGCACGTCGAGTTCGTAGGCGCGGCCGTCCAGCGCGGCCGCGGCGGCCTCGCCGGCGGCGAGATCCACGTCGGCGATGGCGATCCGCGCGCCCTTGGCGGCGAAGAGTTCGGCCGTGGCCTGGCCGATGCCGCGGCCGCCACCGGTGATCAACACCCGGGCGCCGTCGATATCGATTGCCGGATAGTTCTTTCCGAGAACGCTCATTGCTGACTCCTGTGTCGTGCGGGGGTGGCGTGCCGGGCACCGCGCAGGTGCGGGCGGGGCGCGGCGGGCTGCCGCCGGCGCGGGTGACTCATTCGAAAGCGGCCTGGGACAGCGCTTTCCGGGTGCTGACCAGACTGTGTTCGAAGGTGGCGCGGCGGCGGCGGCCGTCCATGAAGTTGGGTCCCATGACGGCGAGATCCTCGGCCGAGGCGCCCAGGTACAGCACCTTGGTTCCGGTCGCGCGCAGCTCGGCGATCTCGGCGTCGAGCTCGGCGCTCATGCGGTTTCGCAGCTGGCGTTCGAGGAAGTGCCCGGCGCCGGTGGCGGGCAGCCGCCCGGGCGAGGCCATGGGCGCGATGACGACGACCTCGTCGAGTTCGGCCGGGATGAGCAGATCGACCGAGGCGGTGGAGGCCGCGCCGCCGTCGATGAAGGTGCGGCCCGCGATCGGCACGGGCGGGAACCAGCCGGGCACGCCCCACGAAGCCCGCAGGGCCGCACCGAGACTCGCCTCGGGCGCGCCCGGGGAGCCGAAGGCCACGCGTTCGCCGGTGGCGTCGTCCATGGCGACCAGCCAGGTCGCCGGATGCGCGACCCAGCCGCCGCCCGGGTTCAGGCGGTCGGCGAGGCGTTGCAGCCAGCCGGGATCGCCGCCGCCGATCGGCAGCAGGCCGCTGCCCGCGGTGAGCAGGGCATGCCCGTTGCCGGGGCGGGCCAGCAGTTCGCGGGCCGCACGGCCGGGCGCGCCGAGTCGCGGGCGCGGCAGGGGCGGGAAACGCCCGGGTTCGCATCGCATGTGCGAGGTGAGGATGGGATCGGTCGAGGTGCCGTCCTGCATGGCGACCAGTTCGTCCACGCCGACGCCGCTGCCCAGCATGGTCAGCATTTCCGCGCCGGCCGAGGTGCCGATCATGACGTCCGCGGTGCGCGGATCCCAGTCCAGCACGTCGCGGGCGGCGGCCAGCGCCGCCACGATCCACGCCGCGCCCAGCGTTCCCCCGCAGCCGATGGCCAGGCCACGTCGCTGTGCCCCGTTCCTAGTACTCATGGTTTCAGACACTAGCAGTTTTTGGATACCGGCGGTATCCCGAATCCGGAGGTACATAGAATTGACCGCATGGCACGACTGACCCGGACCGAAACCCAGGCCCGTACCCGCGCTGACCTGCTCGCGACCGCCCGCGATCTATTCCTGACCGAGGGGTACGCCAAGACCAGCCTGGAACGGGTCGCCGAGGAGGCCGGGTACTCCAAGGGTGCGGTGTACTCGAATTTCAAGACCAAGTCCGCGCTCGGGCTGGAAGTGATCGAGCTGATTCACGCCACCAAGTTCAGCGAGGCCGGTGAGCTGCTCGAGGGCGGCGGCAGTCTCGACGAACGGCTCGAGCGATTCCGGCAGTGGGCCGAGCACACCCTCGGCGACGTGGGCTGGACCATGCTGGAATTCGAGTTCGCGATCGTGGCGCGCGAGGATCCGGCGCTGCAGGCCGGATTGGTCTCCAGCCTGTCGATCGTGCGCGGAGCCATTGCCGCGCAACTGCAATCGCTGGCCGACTCCATGGCCGTGCACCTGCCGCTGCCCGCCGAGGATTGCGCCAACGCGATCCTGGGTCTCGGTGTGGGACTGGGCATCATGCGCGCCATCGATCCGAGCATCTCGGCGCAGTTGATCACCGACGCGGTGCGCGGGATCTTCGTCGGATCGTTGCGCGTGGACGCGGTGCCGGGGACCTCGGGCGCGACGGCCTGACGCTCACGGGCGGAAGTGCAGCGTCCATTCCCCGCGGTAGTGCAGGCTGGTGATGTTCACCGGCGGAACGTCTATGCGCCAGAACGATTTCGCGGGCGCGTCCAGGGTCACCAGCAGGGCCGCGCGGATGACGGCCGGGTGGGTGATGGCGATGGTGGGTTCGCCGTGGGCGGCGATGTCGGCCAGCCACTCCCCCGTGCGCTCGATGACGTCCACGACCGATTCGCCGCCGTGCCCGCGATAGCTCGGGTCGGTCAGCCACAGGTACAGGTCCTCCTTGGGGACCGACATGAGCTCGCCGCCGCGCCAGGCACCGGCGTCGAGGTCGCGTAATCGGTCGTCCTCGGCGCCGAGCAGACCCATGAGCGCGGCGGTTTCGACGGTGCGGCGTTCGGGGGCGGTGAGCACGCGCGCGTCGTGCATGCGGCCCCGGGCGGAGACCGCGCGGCGGCCGGCTTCGGTGAGGGGTTCGTCCACCGGGAAGCGTGCCTTACGCATCGCCTCGGTCATTCCGTGACTGACCAAGTCGAGTCGAAGCACCTTCTGCACGGTTGGAAGCGTACGCGCGGGGTCGGCGGGCGTAATCCGATTGCCCGCCCTTCGCTCGGCTCGACCGACCGGTTCGCCGCCGTCACCGCCGGGAACGGCCGCGCCCGCCCCGGGCTGTCGGTGCCGGGGTGCAGACTGGGGCGATGGATCGGTTCTCTCCCGCGACCCGGCAGTGGTTCGACGGCGCGTTCCCCGCGCCGACGTCCGCCCAGCTGGGGGCCTGGCAGGCCATCGCCGCGGGTGAGCACACGCTGGTCATCGCGCCGACCGGCTCGGGCAAGACGCTGTCGGCGTTCCTGTGGGCGATCGACAGGCTGGCCACCCGGCCGCCGGAGCCGCCCGCGCCGGCCAGGACCGGGCGCGGGGCCCGGGGCAAAAAGGCCGAGGAGTCTGCGGAGACCGCGAAACGCACGACCTCTGTGCTCTACATCTCGCCGCTGAAGGCCCTGGCCGTGGACGTGGAGCGCAATCTGCGCGCACCGCTGGTGGGGATCACCCAGACCGCGAAGCGGCTGGGGTTGCCCGCGCCGGAGATCAGCGTGGGCGTGCGATCCGGTGACACCTCCCCGGCCGCGCGCAGGCTCCTGCAGCGCACCCCGCCGGACATCCTCATCACCACGCCCGAATCGCTGTTCCTGATGCTCACCTCGGCGTCGCGGGAGGCGCTGCGCGGGGTGCACACGGTGATCGTGGACGAGGTGCACGCCATCGCGGGCTCCAAACGCGGTGCGCACCTGGCGCTTTCGCTGGCCCGGCTGGACGTGCTGACCGAGCGGCCCGCCCAGCGCATCGGGCTGTCGGCGACGGTGCGCCCGCCCGAGGAGGTGGGCCGCTTCCTGGTGGGAGCCGCGCCCATCACCATCGTGCATCCGCCCGCGCCCAAGACCTTCGATCTGTCGGTGCGCGTTCCGGTCGCGGATATGACCGAACCCGATGCGGGCGGCGCGGATTCGGACCAGCCGGGGTCGATCTGGCCGCACGTGGACGAGGCCATCGTGGACCTGGTGCTCGAGCATCGGTCGTCGATCGTGTTCGCGAATTCGCGGCGGCTGGCCGAGCGGCTGACCGCACGCCTGAACGAGGAGTACGCGGGCAGGCTCGGCGAGCCGGTGGACACCGAGCACGCGCCGCCCGCGCAACTGGGGCCCTCGACCGAGGTGATCCACGGCGCGGCGCCGTTGCTGGCGCGGGCGCATCACGGGTCGGTGAGCAAGGAACAGCGCGCGATCATCGAGGACGATCTCAAGAGCGGGCGGCTGCGCTGCGTGGTGGCGACCAGCAGCCTCGAACTCGGAATCGACATGGGCGCGGTCGAATTGGTGGTGCAGGTGGAGGCCCCGCCGTCGGTGGCGAGCGGGTTGCAGCGGGTGGGGCGCGCCGGGCACCAGGTGGGTGAGATTTCGCGCGGTGTGCTGTTCCCGAAGCATCGCACCGATGTGGTGCACTGCGCGGTGGCGGCGCAGCGCATGGTCACCGGGCAGATCGAACGGCTGCGCATTCCGGCGCATCCCCTGGACATCCTCGCCCAGCAGACGGTGGCCGCGTGCGCCCTGGAGCCGATCGACGCCGAGACCTGGTTCGAGACGGTGCGGAGCACGGGCAGCTATGCGGCGCTGCCGCGTTCGGCGTTCGATTCGGTGCTGGATCTGCTCGCCGGCCGCTATCCCTCGGACGAGTTCGCCGAGCTGCGCCCGCGCATCGTGTGGGATCGCGACGCGGGCACCCTCACCGGCCGGCCCGGTGCGCAGCGCCTGGCGGTCACCTCCGGCGGCGCGATCCCCGATCGCGGCCTGTTCCCGGTTTTCATGGTCGGCGAGAAGGCTTCGCGCGTAGGCGAACTCGACGAGGAGATGGTCTACGAGTCGCGGGTGGGCGACGTGTTCGCCCTGGGCGCGACGAGCTGGCGGATCGAGGAGATCACCTTCGACCGGGTCCTGGTGACCCCGGCGTTCGGCCTGCCCGGCCGACTACCGTTCTGGCACGGCGATTCCCTCGGCCGCCCGGCCGAGTTGGGCGCGGCGCTGGGGGAATTCGTGCGTACGGCGGGCAAGGCCGTGGAACAGCACGCCAATTCGCGCGCCGGGCTCGACGGGTCCGTGGATCGGCGGCGGGAGCCGTCGACGCCCGTCGCCCTCGCCACCGCGATGGCGGAACTCGAGCTGGGTGACAGAGCGACGGACGTGCCCGACGCCGCCGACGCCCAGGTCTCGAAGCCTCGCGGCACGCGCGGGAAGAAGGCCGCCGCGGGTAAGGATGTGGGTGGCGCGCCGGTCACCGAGCTGGAGCGGGTCACCGCCGCGGCCGGGCTGGACGCCAACGCGACCGGGAACCTGGTGGCGCTGCTGGCCGAGCAGCGGGAGGCCACGGGGCAGCTGCCGACCGACAAGACGCTGGTGGTCGAGCGGTTCCGGGACGAGCTGGGTGACTGGCGGGTCGTATTGCACTCGCCGTACGGGATGCCGGTGCACGCGCCGTGGGCGCTCGCCGTGGGCGCGCGGTTGCGCGAGCGGTTCGGGGTGGACGCCGCTCCCACCGCGTCGGACGACGGCATCGTGGTGCGGTTGCCGGACACGACCGACGATCCGCCGGGTGCGGAGTTGTTCGTCTTCGAACCGGACGAGATCGACGACCTGGTGACCGAGCAGGTGGGCGGTTCGGCGCTGTTCGCCTCGCGGTTCCGCGAATGCTCCGCGCGTGCGCTGCTGCTGCCGCGCCGGGATCCGGGGCGGCGGGCGCCGCTGTGGCAGCAGCGGCAGCGGTCGGCGCAGCTGCTGGACGTGGCGCGCAAGTTCCCGGATTTCCCGATGCTGCTCGAGACCGTGCGCGAGTGTCTGCAGGACGTGTACGACCTGCCCTCGCTGCGGGATCTGCTGGGCCGCCTGGCCCGCAGGCAGTTGCGGCTGGTCGAGGTCGAGACCGCGACGCCCTCGCCGTTCGCGAATTCGCTGCTGTTCGAATACGTCGGGCAGTTCCTGTACGAGGGCGACAGTCCGCTCGCCGAGCGGCGGGCGGCGGCGCTGTCACTGGATTCGAGCCTGTTGGCCGAGCTGCTGGGGCGGGTGGAGCTGCGCGAGCTGCTCGACCCCGAGGTGCTCGCGCAGACCGAACGGGAGTTGCAGCGGCTCACCCCCGAGCGGCAGGCGCGCGACATGGAGGGGCTCGCGGACCTGCTGCGGCTGCTGGGGCCGGTGACCGCCGCCGAGGCGGCCGATCGCAGTCTCGAGGATCCGCGGCCGTGGTTCGCCGAGCTGGTGAAAGCCCATCGGGCGCTGGAGGTCTCGTTCGCGGGCTCGGCGTGGTGGGTCGCCGTCGAGGACGCCGCGCGCCTGCGGGACGCGCTCGGCGTGCCGCTGCCCATCGGTGTTCCGGCCGCGTTCATCGAACCGGTCGCCGATCCGCTCGGTGACCTGATCGGGCGCTACGCCCGCACGCACGGCCCGTTCACCCTGGCGGTGGCCGCCCATCGGTTCGGGCTCGGCACGGCCGTGGTCGCGACCGCGCTGCATCGGCTGCACGCCGAGAAGCGGGTGGTGGAAGGCGAATTCACGCCCGGGTCCACCGGCACCGAATGGTGCGACAGCGAGGTGCTGCGCCGCCTGCGCCGCCGGTCGCTGGCCGCCGCGCGCAAGGAGGTGGAGCCGGTCGCCACCGCGGCGCTCGGCCGGTTCCTGCCCGCGTGGCAGCACATCGGCACGGGTGAGCTGCGCGGCGTGGACGGTGTCGCCGCCGTCGTGGAACAGCTTGCGGGTGTGCCGATTCCGGCATCGGCCTGGGAGTCGCTGATCCTGCCCGCACGCGTGCGCGACTACTCCCCGGCGATGCTCGACGAACTCATGGCGACGGGTGAGGTGCTGTGGTCCGGCCACGGCTCCATCACCGCCAAGGACGGCTGGATCGCCCTGCATCCCGCCGAACAGGCGCCGCTGACCCTGCCCCCGGCCGACGCCATCGACCTCACCGAAGCCCAGATCAGCCTGCTCGTGGCCCTGGGCGCCACGGTGATCGGCGACGGGCAGAGCCTCGGCGCCGCGGCCGCGGCCGGCGGCAGCTCGTCGGCCGGTGCGTCCTCGCCGGGGGATTCGAACGATGTCGCTGCGCCGCAGGCCGACTCGGCGGTCGATCCCGGAAGCCTTGCCTCCGAAAATGATTCGGCGCGCGGCCGGTCGACAACGCACGGCGAGTCCGGATATCAGGTGGTGTCACCCGCCGGCGGTGGAGCGTATTTCTTCCGGCAGCTGCTGGAGGCTTCCGGTATCGAGGGCGAGAGCGCGGTGGTCTCCGCGCTGTGGGAGCTGGTGTGGGCCGGCTACGTGGCCGGTGACACCTTCGCGCCGGTGCGGGCCATGCTGTCCGGGACGACGCGAACCACCACCTCGCATCGCACCCCGCGCCGCGCCCCGCGGGGCCGGATGTATCTGCCGCGCACCGGGGTACCGGCGCGCACCAGCCCACCGAACACGGCCGGGCGCTGGTCCCTGCTGCCGGACCGCGTGTCGGACAACACGATCCGCGCGCACGCCACGGCCGACATCCTGCTCGAACGCTACGGCGTGCTCACCCGGGGCGCTGTGCAGAGCGAGGGCGTGACCGGCGGGTTCGCGCTCATGTACCGGGTGCTCACCGAGTTCGAGGATCGCGGCCGGTGCCGCCGCGGCTACTTCGTGGATTCGCTGGGCGGCGCGCAGTTCTCGACGACCGACGTGGTGGATCGGCTGCGCTCGTTCGATTCCGACCGCACCCCCGGCGAGGGCGAGCCGGCGGGTCGGGGGCTGGCCCTGGCCGCCTGCGATCCCGCGAATCCCTTCGGCGCGGCGCTGCCCTGGCCCAAGTCGGCGGCCGAGGGCGCGGGCCATCGCCCGGGCCGTAAGGCCGGCGCGCTGGTGGTCTTGGTCGACGGTGAGCTGGCGCTCTACCTCGAACGCGGCGGCAAGACGCTGCTCACCTTCACCGAGGACCCCGCCGTCCGCACCGCCGCGGCGGCCGAGCTCGCCGCCCTGGTCACCGGTCGTCGCGTGGATTCGCTCGTCATCGACCGCGTGGACGGGGAGTCGGTGCACGGCAACACGTTCGCCGATTTCCTCACCGGGGCCGGTTTCGCCGCCACCCCCAAGGGCTTCCGTCTCCGGAGCCGGCCGTGATCGGACAACCGAGCCGGCGGCCGGGAATCCGGAAGGACCGCCGTGCCCGAGGGTGACACGGTCTTCCTGGCCGCCGCGCGGCTGCGTACGGCCCTGGAGGGAAAGACGCTGACGCGCAGTGACTTCCGGGTGCCGCGCTACGCGACGCTGGACCTGCGCGGCCAGCCGGTGGAGAGCGTCGGCAGCTACGGCAAGCACCTGTTCGTCCGCACGCCCACCCTGAGCGTTCACACCCATCTGAAGATGGAGGGCACCTGGCGGGTGTACGAGCCCGGACAGCGCTGGACCAAGCCCGGATTCACCGCCCGCCTGATCCTGGGCGCCGAAGACGCGGAGGCCGTGGGCTTTTCGCTGGGCCTGGTGGAGGTGCTGCGCCGCGCGGACGAGCACACCGCCGTCGACCACCTCGGCCCCGACCTCCTCGGCCCGGCCTGGGATCCCGCCGAGGCGGTCCGCCGCCTGTCCGAACGCCCCGACCGCCCCGTCGGCCTGGCCCTGCTGGACCAGACGAACCTGGCGGGCATAGGCAACATCTACCGCAGCGAGGTCTGCTACCTCCGCCGCGTCCACCCCGCGACCCCCGTGGGCGACATCGACGACCTCACCGCCCTGGTGGAGGAGGCGCACCGCATCCTGCTGCAGGCGGTGACCACCCCGCCCCGCCGGGTCCTGGTCTACGGCCGCCAGCGCCAGCCCTGCCGCCGCTGCGGCACAGGCATAGTCGTCCACCTGCTGGCCGACGACCCCACCCTGGCCCGCGCCGATCGCGGCATCTACTTCTGCCCCCGCTGCACTCCCCCACCCGCGACCTGATCTCCGCTGCCGCTCCCGGCGGTCGCGTCGGCGGCGGCGTCGCCATCCATCTCCCGGCTCCCGAATGCCCCCGATTCCGGGGGCAGGCGTTCCCAATTGGGAACACACTTATTTCACCTACAGTCCGGGGATGTTCACGAAAGCCTCTCTCGCAACCGTGTTGGCAGCCGCCGCACTCACCTGCGGTGCGCATGCCGCGGCCGCCGCGCCGGCGGAATCGCCACGGCCGGTCGCCGAGCAGGCCGGCAGCAGCGGCAGCGCGTCCACCGGCAGCCTCGGGATCCTGCTCCCCGGCAACTTCGAGGGCGGCCTGACCGGCAGCGCCGGGATCGACGTGCCGATCGGACTCGTCGCGCAGCTGCTCACCTGCCGCCTGCCGGAGGCGCTCGGGTTCCCGCAGCTCTCGCAATGCCTGATCAAGGATTAGTCGCCGCCGGAGCGTGAGCCGCGACGTCCCCTGACCAGGCCGGGGCGGGCGAGATGCGGTACGTGACACCGCGATCGAGCAGGGCGTCCAGGAACGGCGCCGGGTCGAGTAGCTCCGCGGCGGCGAGTGGGCCCGCAGCGGCGAAGCCGGGGGTGAGGGTGTGGGCGGCCACGCGGGCCGCGATCGGGCCGGTGATGTCGAAGATGCCGGGGCCGGACAGGAGTGCCGTGTGAGTTCCGGACCGGGTGCGCAGGTGGGCCACCAGGTCGAAGCGGGTCGGATCGGCGTGCACCCGAGTCGGGGTGCCGGTCAGGCCCGCCGCCAGTATTCGTTCGACCAGTCCGGCCGCGGGGGTGTGGCGGGCCAGCGCGGCCAGGGTGCCGACGTGGGGAACCAAGCGGCCCAAGGGCTTTCGGATCAGGGTCGAGGTCGTCATCGAGGTGCGGACGCGCGCGACGTCGACGTGGCGGGGGATGGTGAGGACCTCGGGCGCGGGATACATGGTCACCCGGCGGGAGCCGAGCTCCGGGCCGAAGGAGACCGTGCGGGTCGCGGGCAGGCGGGTCACGTCCACGAATCCGTTGTCGTACTGGATCATCGGCTGCCCGATGCCTTCGAGGCGGTTGACGAACGCCGCGCCGCTGGGCACCCAGCCGGTGACGCGGTAGGCGATGTCGAGATCGTCGATCGGTCCCGCGTCCCGGGCCGCCAGCGCGACGAGCAGATCGCACAGGGTCGCGTAGTAGGCGCTGGCGGGCAGGAGCGCGACGCCGTTCACGGCGGCCGTCGTTCCCAGGGTGTCGAAAAGCCAGCGGATGGTGTGCTGTTCGCCCGTGATGTCCACGTAGTGACTACCGGCCGCCACCGCCGCGCGGGCGACCGGCGCGCAGGTCCGGGAGAAGGGTCCGGCCGCGTTCACCACGGTGCGCACGCTCGCGGCCAGGTCGTGCAGACCGGCGGCATCGTCGAGGCCGGCCACCACCGGCCGCACCGCGCCACCGAACTCGCCCGCCAGCTCGGTGAGCGCGTCCCGGGACCGGCCCGCCACGGTCACCTCGTGGCCCATCTCGACCAGTTCCCGGGTGATGAGCCCGCCGGTGTAGCCGGTCGCGCCGTACACCGCGATGCCGGTCCGTGCGTCACTCATCGTCGATACTCCCGTCGTTCCACGCGGCGGCGAGCCGCGCGGTGAGCGTGATGGCGTCCTCGACCGTCTCCCAGACGACATTCTCGATCGTGTCCGAGCGCAGGTGCAGGTTGCTGATCCACCCGTCCGCGTAGGACAGCAGCGAGATCGCTCGCATGCCCGCGTGCCTGGCGATGCTGGTGTCGCACACGTTGGGAAAGGTGACCGCCCGCAACTCGATACCCGTGCGCGCCGCGGCGGCGCGCGCGGCGTTCACGTCGCGCGCCGCGAGCCAGCCGGTCATGCCCTCGCGCCGGGCCACGACCAAATGTCCTCCGCTGCCCAGCGAGTCGAGATTGACCACGAGCGTCCTACTCGGATCGAGTGCCGCGCGCGCCTCCCGCATCCAGGCGACCATGCCGAGGTTTCCTGCTTCCTCCCCGCCGGGAAACAGGAGCACGACGTCGGTGTCCGGGTATTCGGCCGCCCGCAGCCCGCGCGCGAGTTCGAGCACGGCCGCGACCCCGGTGGCGTTGTCGTTCGCGCCGGGCGTGGTGTACGTCCGCATGGATTGCGCCATCGCCAGTCCGGCCCCCGCCAGAACGACCCGCGATCCCCTGCGAATCCACTTGGGGGACAAGGCCGTTGCCGCCATGGCGACGAGCGCGATGGCGTGACTCGGAACGGCGCGTCCCGTCCGGCTCGAGCGGCGGCGGTTCGCGGCGACCGTGCGCGGATGCCACACCATGCCGTTGTGCGCCGCGTCGTGATGCGCCACCAGCACCAGCGTGCGGCGCGCCGGACCGGTCGCCGGTATGCGCGCCGATACCGAGACGCCCCGCCCGGCGGGCAGCACGCGACGCAGCCACTGACCGCGCCCGCTGACCTCCAGCTCGTACGACAGCGCGACGCCGGCGTTCGCGATCCTGGCGGCGCGGCCGGATCGCGCCCCCAGCGCGAGCGCGGCGATCGTGTGCGCGAGATGCACCGGCGCCCACGATGTTTGCGCACGGAACGTGGAGAGGCGGACGTCGCCGGCGCCGAGCTCGCGCAACTGCCCGGCGATCCACTCCGCCGAACGCCGCTCCCCCGACGACCCGGTGCGCCGGTCCAGCGCCGTCAGCGCACCGACGGCCTCGACCAACCGCTGCCGCGGGGCGGTGGGTTCCGGTGGTGTGTCCGGCGGATCGAGCGCCGCCGTTCGCTGCTGGTCCGAGATCATGGCCTCACCCGTCGAATCGTCGTAGTCCCCTGTGCCACCCCGCATCCGGAGAGGCCGGGGCGGCACGGAGGTAGCCTCACAGACATGGGCGGGTCAGCACTTTCAGAAACGTGCCATCGGCCGGAGCGGCCGGTGATCTGGATTCGGCCGGACCAGGTCGGTTATCTGGGGCCGGCGTTGCGCATCGACGCGCACTCCACCTCCGTCGCCTGTCTGGCCGTCGGCCTGGACGCGCCGTTCGTGTTCCGCGCGCGGGACACCGGCGCGGTCACCGTGCGCAGCGCCTTCGCTCCCGCCCGGGTGGTGCACGCGGTCGAGGCGACCGAGGGCAGGCTGCTGTGCCTGCTCATCGACGCCGCGTCGACCCGGACCGCACGCTGCCGGGCCCGCATGCGGCGCACGATCGGGCCGTTCGGGTTCGAGCACGACCGCGAGCACGACCTCATCGCGGCGGCCACGGATCGGACGCTCGACGTCGATCGGGTGCTGCACAGCGCGGCGGGCATGGCGGCGGGCGCGATCGACGCCCGGATCGCCGCCGCCATCGAGCTGATCCGCGCCGATCCCGCGAGCGAGGCGAGCGCCACCGACACCGCCGCCGCCCTGGACCTGTCGCGGGCCTACTTCCTGCGCCTGTTCGCCGAGCACACCGGCACCAGCTTCCGCCGGTATCGGCAGTGGGCGCGGATACTCCATGTGGCGGAGGGTATTTCGGCGGGCCACGATCTGACCCGGTGCGCCGCCGACGCGGGGTTCTCGTCCCCGTCGCACCTGAGCGAGATCTTCCATCGCATGTTCGGGCTCTCGGCGACCGCCCTCGCGGGCACCGGCGTCCACCTCGATATCGAGATGAGCCGCGGCACGGTCGAGTCGGTCGCCTGAGCGGGGGCGATCACGCACCAACGCGCAGACCGCGCCCCGTGCGCAACGAACGCGCCCTTGCGATGAACTCGCAAGGGCGCGTGGCAAACACAGGGCGAAGCGGCGCGGGCGCTACTTCTCCGCGGGCACCGGGACCGGCTCCAGAATCCTCGGGCGAGGTTCGGGGGCGGCGGCGCGCAGGGCGTCGGCCGAGGCGTCGTCCTCCCGGGCCTGGGACTCGATCTCGGCGGTGACGCGGGCGTTGTAGGTCGCCACCTCGCGGGCGATGTCGGACTCGTCCCAGCCCAGGATGGGCGCCGCCAGGCGGGCGACCTGCTCGGCGCACTCCGCGCCGCGATGGGCGTACTCGATCGAGATGCGGGTCCGGCGGGCCAGGATGTCGTCCAGGTGCAGGGCGGCCTCGGCGGCCGCCGCGTACAGCACCTCGACCTGGAGGTAGCCGGGGGCGGCGGTGATCGGTTGCAGCAGATCGGGTTTGCCCTCGGCCAGGGCGAGCACCTCGTCGATGAGCGAGCCGTACCTGTTGAGCAGGTGCTGGATTCGGTACGGGTGGATGCCGTACTTCTCGGCCAGATGCGGCACCTGGTTCATGAGCGCGTGATACCCGTCGGCCCCGAGCAGCGGCACCTTGTCGGTGATGGTCGAGGGCACGTTGCGCGGAATGTCCTGCAGCGCTTCGTCGAGCGCGTCGTACGCCATGACCCGGTAGGTGGTGTACTTGCCGCCGGCGATGGCGACCAGCCCGGGCGCGATGCGCGCGACGGCGTGTTCGCGGGAGAGCTTGGAGGTCTGATCGCTCTCGCCCGCCAGCAGCGGCCGCAGGCCCGCGTAGACGCCGGTGATGTCCTCGTGCGTGAGCGGGGTGACCAGCACCGAATTGACCTGCTCCAGCAGGTAGTCGATGTCGTGCTTGGTCGCCGCGGGATGCGCCAGGTCCAGGTTCCAGTCGGTGTCGGTGGTGCCGATGATCCAGTGGTCGCTGTGCCACGGGATGACGAACAGCACCGAGGTCGGGGTGCGCAGGATCAGCGCGGTGTCGCTGGCGATGCGGTCGCGCGGAACCACGATGTGCACTCCCTTGGACGCGCGCACATGGAATCGGCCGCGCAGATGCGACAGCGCCTGGATCTCGTCGGTCCACACGCCGGTCGCGTTGATGACCACGCTGGCCTTGACCTCGGCGGTCCGGCCGTCCTCGCTGTCGTGCACCTTGACCCCGGTGATCCGGTCGGCCTCGCGCAGGAAGCCGACGACCTGGGTCGAGGTGCGGATGACCGCGCCGTAGTGCGCGGCGGTGCGCGAGAGCGTCATGGTGTGCCGGGCGTCGTCGACCACGGTGTCGTAGTAGGTGAGCCCGCCGGTGAGCGCGGTGTGCTTGAGACCCGGCGCCAGCCGCAGCGCCCCGGACTTGGTCAGATGATGCTGTCCGGGAACCGATTTCGCGCCGCCCATGGTGTCGTACAGGGTGAGCCCGGCCGCCACGTACGGCCGCTCCCAGCCGTAGTGGCTCAGCGGGTACAGGAATCGCAGCGGCTTGACCAGGTGCGGGGCCAGGGTGGAGAGGGAGAGCTCACGCTCGTGCAGGGCCTCGCGCACGAGACCGAACTCCATCATCTCCAGGTAGCGCAGGCCGCCGTGGAACATCTTCGACGAGCGGCTCGAGGTGCCCGAGGCCAGATCGCGCGCCTCCACCAGGGCCACCTCCAGACCGCGGGTGGCGGCGTCGAGCGCGATACCCGCGCCGACCACCCCGCCGCCGATCACCACGACGTCGAAGGTGTCCTTGCTCAGCCGAGCCCAGGCAGCTTCGCGCTGCTCGGGGCCGAGAAACTGTGATCGCGGGTGCTTCGCCATGCTCGACTCCTCCGGGCCGCGCCGTGTCCGACGACGTGGAATTGGTATCGATGACGCTCTCGGTCTCGGATCAGCTACTCGATAGCAACCGTAGTCCACGGCCGACACCGACCGTGCGACCCGCACCCCTGGTGTCCGCCGCCGCGCGCACCCCCACGATCGACCGGCCGACCCGCCCGGCGGGCAGGCGCGCGTCATCGCCACATCGGCGTGGCGGCGTCTAGTAGCCTGCTCGAATGCGTCGCTATGTGGCCGCCATCGATTCCGGCACGACCTCCAGCCGGTGCATCGTCTTCGATCACCACGGACTCATCGTGGGAGTCGCGCAACGCGAGCACGAGCAGATCTTCCCGCAGCCGGGCTGGGTCGAGCACGATGCCGAAAGTATCTGGCGCAACACCGAATCCGTCATCGCCGAGGCCCTGGACAAGTGCGGCATCACCGCGGCCGACGTGGCGGCGGTCGGTGTCACCAACCAGCGCGAGACCACCGTGGTGTGGGAGCGCGCCACCGGCAAGCCCATTCACAACGCCATCGTCTGGCAGGACACGCGCACGGCGGAACTGACCGTGGAGCTGGGCGGATCCGACGGGCCGACCCGCTACGCCGATCGCACCGGGCTGCCGCTGTCGACCTACTTCGCCGGGCCCAAGCTGCGCTGGATCCTGGACCGGGTGCCGGGGGCGCGCGAGCGCGCCGAGGCCGGCGAACTGTGTTTCGGCACGATCGACAGCTGGATGCTGTGGAACCTCACCGGCGATCACATCACCGACGTCACCAACGCCTCGCGCACGATGCTCATGGATCTGCGCACGCTGCAATGGGATTCGGCGATCTGCGCGGATTTCGGGATTCCGGAGGCGGTGCTGCCGCGGATCCGCAGCTCCTCGGAGGTGTACGGCGCGATCACCGGCACCGCGCTGGCGGGCGTGCCGGTCGCGGGCATCCTGGGCGATCAGCAGGCCGCCACCTTCGGGCAGGCGTGCCTGTCCCCCGGCGACACCAAGAACACCTACGGCACCGGCAATTTCATGCTCATGAACACCGGGGAGACGCCGGTGTTCAGCGAGCACGGCCTGCTCACGACCGTGTGCTACCGGCTCGGCGACCAACCCGCGGTGTACGCCCTCGAGGGGTCGATCGCGGTGACCGGATCGCTGGTGCAGTGGCTGCGCGACAACCTGGGCATGATCGCCTCGGCGGAGGAGATCGAACCGCTGGCGCACACCGTCGCCGACAACGGCGGACTGTACATCGTCCCCGCCTTCTCGGGCCTGTTCGCGCCGCGCTGGCGGCCGGACGCGCGCGGGGTGTTCGCGGGCCTGACCCGATTCGTCAATCGCGGGCACATCGCGCGAGCGGTGCTGGAGGCCACGGCTTTCCAGACCCGCGAGGTCATCGACGCCATGCGCGCCGACGCCGCCGCGCAACAGCTGGACGTGGCGAAGGTGACGCTCAAGGTCGACGGCGGCATGGTGTCGAACGAGCTGCTCATGCAGTTCCAGTCCGACATCCTGGACGCGCCCGTGGTGCGGCCCGTGGTCACCGAGACCACGGCCCTGGGCGCGGCGTACGCCGCCGGGCTGGCGGTCGGCTACTGGGCCTCCCCCGACGACATCCGCGCCAACTGGGCCGAGGACAAGCGCTGGACCCCCGGCATGGACGCGCAGACCCGCGAACACCTGCTGCACGAGTGGAACAAGGCCGTGGAGCGCACGTACGACTGGGCCTGAGCCCGCGAGTCCACCGCCCGCCAGATATCGCGCACACCGGACACCGTGGTGATGCCGGCCGCGCAGGCCGCGTCCGGCGTCAGACCTGGGCGGGCGTCGCGGCGCGGGCCAGGCGGCCGACCGCCTCGGTCAGCACGTCGGCGTCGGAGGTGGTGAAGCACAGGCGCATGGAGTGGCCGTAGTCGGTGTCGACGGCGAACGCCGCGCCCGGCACGTAGGCCACGCCCGCGTCCAGGGCGCGCGGCAGCAGCGCCTGCGTGTCGGTGCCGTCGGTGAAATCGACCCAGACGAACATGCCGCCCGAGGCGTCGGTGGCCACGACCCGGTCGCCGAAGGTCGCGCGGACCGCGCCGACCAGGGACCGGGCGCGGGCGCCGTACACCTCGCGGACCGAATTCACATGGGTGGCAAGCCAGTCGGTGTCGGCGAGCAGGTCGGCGGCGATCTGCTGGGTCAGCGCCGAACCACACAGGTCCGCGCCCTGCTTGAGCAGTTCCACCGCGCGGCACACCGCGGCGGGGGCCACCATCCAGCCCACGCGCAGGCTCGGCGCCAGGATCTTCGAGGCGCTGGACAGGCGAATCACGTTGGGCGAGTACGTGGCGACCGGCGCGGGCGCGGGTTCGTCGAACCACAGTTCGCCGTACGGATCGTCCTCGATCACCCAGAAGCCGTGCGCGGACGCGAGTTCGGCGAGTTCGGCCCGCCTGGCCGGGCTCATGGTGACGCCACCGGGATTGTGGAAGTTGCTCACCGTGTGCACCACCGCGGGGCGCTCGCCCCGCGCCAGCAGGTCGCGCAGCGCGTCCACGCGCATGCCCTCGGCGTCGAGCGGGACGGCCGCGATGCGCGCTCCCGCGGCCCGGAAGACCTGCAGCGCACCGACATACGCGGGGTCCTCCACCACGACCAGCGCGCCCGGGTCCAGCAGCACCTCGGACAGCAGCGAGAGCGCCTGCTGCGATCCGTGCGTGACGAAGACCTCGCCGACGGGCACCGCCCGCCCCAGTCGCCCGGATTCGCGCGCGGCGAGCACCTCCCGCAGCGGCCCCCACCCCGGCGACTCGGTGTACTGCAGTCGCCCGCTGTCCGCCAGCGCCGCCTCGGCCGCTACCGCGATCCGCTCCCGCGGCATGAGCGCGGCGTCCGGCAGCCCCCCGGCCAAACTGATGATCTCGGCGCGCGCGGTGAGCTTGAGCAGGTCACGAATGGCCGAGCTCTGCAGCCCGTCGAGCCGCCGGGACAGCGGTGGGGTGATCGCGGACATGGGACACCTCCGAGGAAAGCCGGGGTTTACGTTCTCCCACTGTGTCACACCGCTACCAGCATATGAAATTCGATTCCCACATAGTGATACACGAGACAAAGACGAAGGGCGCCCGGCACGATGCCGGACGCCCCTGCGCGGTGTCGGTGATCAGCGTTCGTCGATGGCGTAGATCAGGTGTTTGCCGTTGCGGGTCACCGTGGTGATGTACTGCTGGTAGACGTCGGTCGCGCCGTCGGGGCGGTAGACGGTGAGGTCGACCACGTAGGCCTCGGGGCCCATGGCGAAGATGCGCAGGCAGTGCATCGTGCCGACGGGGGTCGGGTCGATTCCCGCGGTCTGGATGACCTCGGCGGGCGAGACGTTCGGCGCGTCGGGGGCCACGAAGGACCGGGCCTTGGCGCCGTCGCGATCGATGTAGAAGGCGTGCTGGAAGCCCAGGATGGCGTCCACGCCCGCGGTCGTGCCGCCGGTGCCGTTGCCGATCGTGAGGCGGCCCTCGCGCTTGGCGGCGCAGCTCGGCGCGGCGGGCACGGTCACCGGCGCACCGGGCAGCGCGGGGGTGGTACTCGTCGCGGTCGTGGTCGCGGCCGCCGTCGTGGTCGGCGCGACCAGTGGATCGTTGTCGTCACCGCCACCGCGTGTCACGGCGACCACGATGAGCCCGGCGACGATCAGCACCGCGAGCACGCCGCCCACGATGGTCGAGATCCGGGCCCAGGGCAGCGACCCGTCCTCGTCGGACTTCGGCGCGGCGGCGGCCTTGGGGGTCAGTCGCTTGGCGATCGGATCGTCGGACCACGCCAGCGACTCCTGTTGCGGCGCGGGCTTCTTCGGGGTCAGCAGCTTGCCGATGGGGTCGTCGGCCCAGGCCAGGGACTCCTGCTGCGGTGCGCGCGATTCCGGCTTGCCGGACGGCATTCCGGCCTCGGCGTTGCGCAGCCACGCCGATTCCCGGCCCGCGTTCGCGGTCTTGATGCCGCCGCCGGTCGCCCACCCGGACGCCTTGGGCGCGGGCGGATCGGCCAGCGGGTGGCGCACGGTCTCCTCGGGACTGCCGCCGAAACCGTTGTCGTGCTGCGTGTCCGCGTACCACTGCGCATCCGGAGCGGTGCTCGAATCGGGCGCGCGATACTCCGGCGGGACGGCCGGGGTGGTCGGCGAGCCGTCGGCGGGCCGCCAGGCCAGCTCCGGGGCGGCGGGGGCGGGCGCGGGCGACCAGCCCTGCGCGCCCGCCTCGGAGCCGGCGCCGAACGCGCCGAACGCGGGCGGCTCGTATTCACCGGTGGGCGGGCCGAATTCGGTGTCGGCCGCACCGAATTCCGATGCCGGGGCGCCGAAGACGGTGGCCGCCTCGGACCCGGCCACGGGTGCGCCGAACACCGCGCCCGCGTCACCGGCCGCGGTGTCGAAGCGGACGGTGGGATCGGACGGCGCGACGTCGAACGCGGTCGTCGGATCGGCCCCGGTGGCGGGAGCGCCGAACTCCGACACCGGCGCCCCGAAGATCGTCTCGGCGCTCGGCCCGGTGACCGGCGGCCCGAATCCGGCGACCGGCGCGCCGAAGTCCGCGACGGCGGGCCCGAACTCGGGGTCAGCGGTCGAACCGGATTCCGGCTGCGCGCCACCCGATTCGGAGTGCTCCGCGCCCTCGGGCGCGGGTAGGGGCTGGGAGGGGTCCGCCGACTCGTCCTTGCCGGAAACCATCGCCCGTCCTTTCGCCACACACGCGTGGGGCGGTCGCTTCCGACCGCCCCACGCGACGACTCACAACTTCCACCGGCCCGTCATCGGACCGGACCCCACCCTCAGTACTGGACCGAGCCACCCACCTGGGTGGTCACGCCACCGAGGTCGGTCGTCTGCCCGGGAATATCGCCCACCGGGAGCCTACCAATCTGGCTCGCGGCTTCCAGGACCGTGGCGCCACCGGGCATCAGCCGGATGAAGTTCTCGGTCTCGGCCTTGGCGGCGTTGGCCGCCGCGGTGTCCAGGATGAACTCGAGCTTGCGGTCGTCGCCGCCGTCCGCGGTGGCGAACGCGGTGACCTTGATCTGGTTGCCCACGGTGAAGTCGAGGGCGACACCGGCCTCGCCGAGCCCACCGGGGGTGGTGTAGCCGATGGTGCCGACGTAGCCGTCGAGGTTGCTGAAGTGGTGCGTGTTGGCGGCCCAGCCCGGCAGGGTGGCCCCGCCGTCGACGGTCGCGCCGATCTCGGTGCGCGGACCGGTCATCTCGACGACCGGCGCGGCGGGCGCGGTCTCCACGACCGGGGCCTGCCACTGCGGCTTCGGGGTGACCGCGTCGTCACCGGTGAGGGTGTTGATCGCGGTATCGGGATCGGCGCCCTCGGTGCCGTCGATGACGAGTTCGGTCTCCGGCTCGGTGGTCCGGCCCGGCACCGTGGACTGGCCCGGATTCGTCAAGCCCGGTTGCGTCGACTGCTCGGGCTTGACCTCGACCTGGACCGGCACGGACTGACCGGGCACCGGCAGCGGCGCGACGCGCGGCGAGCTCACGCCCGGCTGCGCGACCTTGGGCTGGTTCGCCTTGGGATCGACCGACGCGGGCTCGGTGTCCTCGGTCTTGGTCTCGGGCTTCTCGGTCTCCGGCTTGGTGACGCCGGGCTGGCTCTGCTGCGGCTTGGTGTTGTTGTTCGGCACGCTCTCGGGCTTGGTACCGGGCACGACATCGGCCTTCTCCGGGACCGGCGCGACCTCGGGAGCAGGGTTCTCGTCGGTCGCGCCCGGCTGTACCGGCACCGACGGGGCAGCGCCCGGATCGGCGGGAGCGGCGTTCGCGGGGGCGCTCAACAGGCTCACCACGGCGGCCGCGGCAGCCAGCGGCAGCGAGGTGCTCGCCTTGATTCGATTCGGCTTGCGGTGCTTCACTTTTGGCTCGTTCCTTCGTCCCTCGTCCGCACGATCGGACGTGAACGACCGCGAGCTGCGCCCCGGCACTACGCCGGAAAGGGTTGACCCCCCGACAATCTCGCGACCGCCCGACCGATCGCTTCCCGTCGCGAAGTGAATCACACGGACCGAAATGGAGCAAGGCGACAGGGGTTATCGCCCGGAAAAGATCATTCGTTAATCGAGATCATCGTGCCGCATGAGCTGGCGTGCGGCCTCGGTCACAGAACCTGTCAACGAGGGGTACACCGAAAAGGTCTGGGCCAGATCGTTGACCGTCAGGTTGTTCTGCACCGCCAGGGCGATGGGCAGGATCAGCTCCGAGGCGATCGGCGCGACCACCACGCCGCCGATGACCACACCGGTGGCCGGGCGGCAGAAGATCTTCACGAAACCCCGTCGCAGGCCCGACATCTTGGCCCGCGGATTGGTGTTGAGCGGCAGCATGACCGTGCGCGCGGGCGTCTCCCCGTTGTCGATGGCGGTCTGGCTGACGCCGACGGTGGCGATCTCCGGTCGCGTGAAGACCGCCGAGGCAACGGTTTTCAGGCGAATGGGCTGCACGCCCTCGCCCAGCGCGTGGTACATCGCGATGCGGCCCTGCATGGCCGCGACCGAGGCCAGCGGCAGCAGGCCGGTGCAGTCGCCGGCGGCGTACACGCCGGTCGCCGTGGTGCGCGACACCCGATCGACCCGCAGGTAGCCGCCCTTGTCGAGCTCGATGCCCAGGCGTTCGAGACCGAGCTTGCCGGTGTTCGGCACCGAACCGACGGTCATCAGCGCGTGGCTGCCGGTGACCGTGCGCCCGTCGGACAGCTTCACCACGATGCCGTCCGCGGTGCGCTCGACCGCGTCGGCGCGCGCGTGCTTGACCAGCTCCACACCGCGTTCGGCCAGGGCCTCCTCCAGCACCAGGGCCGCGTCGGCGTCCTCGCTGGGCAGCACGCGGTCGCGGCTGGAGACCGCCTTCACCTTCACGCCCATCTCGGTGTACGCCGAGGCGAATTCGGCGCCGGTCACACCCGAGCCGACGACGACCAGGGTTTCGGGCAGCTCCTTGAGGTCGTAGAGCTGACGCCAGTTCAGGATGCGCTCGCCGTCCGGTTCGGCGCCGGGCAGCACGCGCGGGCTGGCGCCGGTGGCGATGAGCACCACCTCGGCCTCGATCACCTGCTGCTGCCCGTCCGCGCAAGTGGCCTTGACGAGGTGGGTGGCCAGATTCGGGGCCTGATCGATCAATTCGCCGTACCCGGCGATGATCTTGACCCCCGCCTGCTGCAGCTTGACCTTGATGTCCGAGGACTGGGCCTGCGCGAGCGCCTTCACGCGCGAGTTGACCTCGGCCAGGCGCACCTGGGCCTGCGAGTGGTGCACGGTGATGCCCAGGTCGCGAGCGCGGCGCAGATCGGTGCGCACACCGGTGGAGGCGATGAAGGTCTTGGACGGCACGCAGTCCCACAGCACGCACGCGCCGCCGATCCCGTCACTGTCGATCAGCGTTACCGGGGCTCCGTGCTGAGCCGCCACCAGTGCCGCCTCGTAACCGGCGGGGCCACCGCCGATGATCGCAATGCGGGTCATTGTCCCTCGCTTCATGCCTGGGCTCCGGGATCTCCGGCGCCGCCCCCACCACGTTATCCGCAGTGGTACGGACACCTCCGACCGCATCTGAAGACAGCTTCGTCACAATTTCGGGTGGTCCGGACGGCGATAGCGGCTGTTCCGGAGCAAACCGGCCAACTCACTCGAACCGCCCAGGATCGGGATCGGGAGTGGTTGCCGGTGATTGTTCGATAGTCTTCTATCGTGCCGATTTACGCCGCCTACGGATCCAACATGGATCCCGAGCAGATGCTCAAGCGCTGTCCGCACTCCCCCGTGTACGGAACCGGCTGGCTGGAGGGTTGGCGCCTGACCTTCGCCGGGGACGACATCGGCTGGGAGGGACCGCTCGCCACGGTGGTCGAGGAGCCCGGCTCCCGGGTCTTCGTCGTCCTGTACGACGTGCCCGGCGAGGACGAGGCCAGCCTGGACCGCTGGGAGGGCTCGGACTTCGGCATTCACAAGAAGATCCGGCTCCGCGTCACCCCCAACCAGGGCAACGCCACCGAACCCGTGCTGGCCTGGCTGTACGTCCTCGATGCCTACGAGGGCGGCCTACCCTCGGCCCGCTACCTCGGCGTCATCGCCGAAGGGGCCGAAAAGGCGGGCGCCCCAAGCGAATACGTTCACGCCCTGCGCACCCGCAACAGCAAGAACGTCGGCCCCGGCACCTTCGGCCTGAGCTGAGCCCCGCCCCTTAACTCCGAAATCCGGGCCGCGCCCACCGCACCGCCCGATCGAAACACCCACGTCCATAACCGAAGCCGGGTCCCGCCGAAAGGCGCGGCCCGGCTTCTTGCATCCGGCGGTGCGTCCCACGATCACCGCACCACGGTCCGGCGCCCCGGGCACGGTCACCGGGCCGGTCAACGCCCCTCATCCGAGCCCCGGGCGCGTCCGGTGCGCACGCCGGGCGTGGGTAGAGCCCCAACCATCAACCGCCGCCCCGCATTTCCCATACGAACTGCGCCGGGGCGCCCCAGCCAAGTGGGGCCCCGCGGTCTGTTGCGGGGAAAGATTAAGTCAGTACGAGTTAATCACCAAGTTGGTGATCAACCCCACCCCCACCGCGAGCGCGCGCTCGTCGATGTCGAAGGTCGGCTGGTGCAGGTCGAGCTGCTCGCCCTGCCCGGACCACACACCCAGGCGGGCCATGGCCCCCGGCACCTCCTCGAGGTACCAGGAGAAGTCCTCGCCGCCGCCGGACTGCTGGGTGTCGGCGAGGGCGTCGGGGCCGACCTCCCGGATCGCGTCCTCGAACATGCGCACGGCCAGTTCGTCGTTGACGACCGGCGGGACGCCGCGCTTGTAGTTGAGCTGGTAGCGCACCCCGGTCGGGGCGAGCAGGCCCTCGACGATCTCGCGGACCAGCGGCTCGAGCAGCGACCAGGTCGCGTGATCGCCGGTGCGAACCGTGCCGGTGAGCATGCCGGTCTGCGGAATCGCGTTGGGCGCCTTGCCCGCCGACACCGCGCCCCACACCATCACGGTGCTCGTGCGCGGATCGATGCGGCGGCTCAGCAGACCGGGCAGGCCGGTGATGACGGTGCCGATGGCGTAGACCAGATCGCTGGTCAGGTGCGGGCGCGAGGTGTGCCCGCCGGGCGAGTCCAGCACCAGCTCGACCGTGTCGGCGGCCGAGGTGATGGCCCCGACCCGGATGCCGACCCTGCCGACCTCGAGCCGGGGGTCGCAGTGCAGCGCGAACATGCGCGACACATCCTCCATGGCGCCGGCGGCGACCATGTCGATCGCGCCGCCGGGCATGACCTCCTCGGCGGGCTGGAACACCAGCCGCACGCCGACCGGCAGGTTCGGGACCTCGGCCAGCGCCAGGGCGGTGCCGAGCAGGATGGTGGTGTGCGCGTCGTGGCCGCAGGCGTGCGAGACGCCGGGCACGTTCGAGGCGAAGGGCAGACCGGTGTACTCCTGCATGGGCAGGGCGTCCATGTCCGCGCGCAGTCCGATGCGCGGGGTGTCCGGTCCGATATCGACGATCAGGCCCGTGCCGCTGGGTAGTTTGCGTGGTTCCAGACCGGCCTTGACCAGCCAGGACTCGAGGAACTCGGTGGTGCCGAACTCGGCCCGCGAGAGTTCCGGATTGGCGTGGATGTGCCGCCGCCAGGAAATCAGATCATCGGCGTGCTCGGACAGCCACGCGTCCACCGCATCTCGACCACTCATCTCGCCCATTTCGACGTCCATCACACCCATGTCGACCCCCACCGAGCTGCCCGCCGCGACGTCAGCGGCTCCCTGCGCCACGCAGGCAGCCGCTAGTGATCCCGTGGTGGCCCGTGTGGACTGGCCGGTTGTGCTCACCGAATGTCCTCCTGTCGCTGAAACTGCCGTTGACTGACGCGTTCCGACAACCTGTCCCTGTGAAATTCGTCGCCTGCGATCTGTATCGCGGTGCGGGCCAAAGCCGTTGCCCCGTCGATGACAGCCAGATCGGCGGAGGCGTTCACGGCCGCGGCGGCGAACGCGGGCTGATGCGTCACCGCACCCCCGGCGTCGATGCCGATAACGGGGTGAATACCGGCGATGACGTTGGTGACATTGCCCATATCCGTGCTGCCCAGCGGTCGTGCTGCCTCGAGTTCCGGGGCTATGGGCTCGCGTCCGAGTTCGCGAATCTGCTCGCGATAGGCACACAGTAGTGCGCTGTCGGGCGTGAGCTCGGTATATGTCGGCGCGAGCTTGCGGATTTCGTGTGTGCATCCGGTCGCCAGCGCTCCCGCCTCGAAACAGGCCGACGCGCGTTGCATCAGATCGTCCAGGGCCGCGGAGTCGACTGCCCGTAGGTAATACAGCAGTTCCGCATGGCCGGGCACGATGTTCGGGGCGATACCACCCGTGGCGACTATACCGTGGAGTTGCTGTCCGGGCAGGAGATGTTGGCGTAGCAAACCGAGCGCAACTTGAGCGACGGTGACCGCGTCCCCGGCGTTTCGCCCGTGCTGCGGCGCGGCGCTCGCGTGGGCTTCGCGGCCGCTGTAGGACACCGACAGATCCGCCAGGGCGAGCGACCGCGCACCCACGATGTCCTCCGGACCGGGGTGGATCATCATCGCCATGGCCAGGTCGTCGAAAACGCCACGGTCGAGCATCAGGACCTTGCCGCCGCCGGATTCCTCGGCGGGCGTGCCGAGCAGCTTCACGGTGATGCCGCAGGCGTCGGCGACCTCGGCCAGACCGAGCGCCGCGCCGACCGCCGCGGCCGCAATAATGTTGTGCCCGCAGGCATGTCCGATTTCCGGCAGGGCGTCGTACTCCGCGCAAATACCGACCACCAGGTCTCCGTGGCCGAATTCGGCGGTGAAGGCGGTGGGCAGATCGGCGACGCCGGTCTCGACGCGGAATCCGCGCTCGCGCAACGGCTCGATGGTCTTGGCGACGCTGCGGAACTCCTCGAACGCCAGCTCGGGTTCGGCGTGGATGGAATGCGACAGGTCGAGCAGCCGCTCGCGGGCCGCGGCGATGGCGGCGTCCACGGCGGCGAAGCGATCCGCGTACGCGGCGGCGGGGGTGGGCACAGCGGTCAGCGCCGGCACGAACGCATCGTGCCGACCGCTCGGGGCCGACGACCGACGGTCGTCACCGCTGCGCGCTGGTGGCATGACACACAGTCAACCACTGTCCAGCAACCCCGCAACTTCGACGCACAGCTACCTACCGTTAACTGGCAAACGCAAGAGGTCGTCCGCACCCGAGCGTGGCACGCCGGATGCGGACGACCGGTAACTCAACTCGGGCTGAAGCCCAGGTTCTCCGGGGTGGTCTCCACGGCCAGGCCGGCGAGCGCGCGCTGATGCAGGGCCAGCTTGATGACCTGCAGGTTCGGCTTGCGGTTGCCCTTGAGGGCGTCGGCCTGCGCGATGGCGGTGGGCAGCAGGGCCTCCACATCGGCCTTGGCGTCCACGATGCGGGCGGCGATGGCGTCGTCGGCGCCGTAACGGCGGCCGGTGGTCATGGCCTCGACCGCGACCTGGTTGATCAGGCGCTCGGTGACGAGGGCGTTCATGGCGACGGTGAAGGGCATGCCCAGGTGCACCTCGGGCAGGCACCAGAAGCCGCGATCCGCGCGCATGATCCGGAAATCACAGGAGGTGGCGAGCATCGCGCCGGCGCCGAACGCGTGGCCGTTGACCGCGGCGACGGTCGGGGTCGGGAACGCCAGCAGGCGGCTGTACAGCGAGTGCACGCGGTCCAGGTACCAGCAATTCCGATCGAAATTGCCGAACAGCCAATCGGTGTCGAGACCGTTGCTGAAGAACTTGCCGTTGGCGGTGACGACCAGCGCGGCGGGACCCTCGGACGCCTCGACCTCGTCGAGCAGGGCGTGGACCTCGGTGATCCAGTCCGGATGGAAGCGATTCTCGCTGTCGATGTTTTGTCCCTCGGCGCCGAGGTACAACACGAACACGTCCCCATCACGCTTCAAAAAAGGCATATGCGCAGCGTAGCGCTGGCGCTCCGATTTGCTACCGATGGGTAGCAAACTCGGCCCGAGGTCTGTGGATCACCATCCGGACCAGTGCGGTGATCGTTTCCAAGGGTGACAATTGATCTCGAAAGGTCGGGGTAACTCGTCGGGTACGCCCAAAATGGGAGTATCAGCTAACCGGAGGCACGCGAATGGGACGATCTACGGCACCTGGCCCGGCGCTGAAGTCTCGGGGAGGCGGGGGAGCTAGTGTGGGCGACATGCTTGCCGAGCGGGCCGCTCAGGCCATTGCGGAACGAACCGGAGTACCCACGCACCCGGTCGCGGTAATTCTCGGATCGGGCTGGCAGGAAGCCGCCCTGGAGATCGGCGATCCGAGCGCCACCCTCCCCATGTCCGAACTGCCGGGTTTCGAATCGCCCACGGCACTGGGACATCAGGGCACCATCCACTCGGTCGCGGTCAACGACGCGCCGGTGCTGTTGCTCATGGGACGCCAGCATCTCTACGAGGGCCACGAGCCCGCGCAGGTGGTGCACAACGTCCGCACCGCGATCGCGGCGGGCGCGAAGACCATCGTGCTCACCAATGCCGCGGGCGGTATCCGGGACGGACTCTCGGTCGGCGAGCCGGTGCTCATCTCGGACCACCTCAACCTGACCGGGCGCACCCCGCTCACCGGCGCCGACTTCGTGGACCTGGTCGATGCCTGGGATCCCGAATTGCGCGCGCTGGCAAGGGAAGTCGACCCGACGCTCACCGAGGGCGTGTACGCGGGGCTGACCGGTCCGCAGTACGAGACCCCGGCCGAGATCCGCATGCTGCGCACCATCGGGGCCGACCTGGTCGGCATGTCGACCGTGCTGGAGGCCATCGCCTGCCGTGCCGCGGGCGTGCGCGTGCTCGGCATCTCGCTGGTCACCAATCTGGCCGCCGGGGTCACCGGCGCGCACCTCTCGCACGCCGAGGTGCTGGCCGAAGGACAGGCCGCCGCACCGCGATTGGGCAAGCTGCTGCGCGGCGTGCTCGAACGCCTCTAGGGCGGCCCGGGGTGCTGCGCTTCGGAACCGCCGGGCTGCGCGGTCCACTTCAGGACGGCCCGGACGGCATGAACGTGGGCACGGTCGCGCGCGCGAGCGCGGGCATCGCCGACTGGCTGCGCGAGCGCTGCCTGGGTGGCGGGCTGGTGATCGTCGGCCGCGACGCCCGGCACGGGTCCGCCGACTTCGCCACCGTCACCGCCGAGGTCTTCGCGGCGGCGGGCTTCTCGGTGCTGCCCCTGCCGCGCCCGCTGCCCACCCCCGTGGTGGCGTTCGCGGTCCGCGAGCTCGGCGCGGTGGCCGGGATCCAGATCACCGCCTCGCACAACCCCGCCACCGACAACGGCTACAAGGTCTACCTCGACGGCGGCTCCCAGCTGATCCCGCCCGCCGACGCCGAGATCGAGGCCCGCATCGAGGCGGTCGGCGACCCGATCCTCCGCGCCGATCCCCTGCCGACCGCCCCACCGCCGGAACGACTTTCGCTCCCCGCCGGCGCCGCGGTGGCCGATATGGGCGAGGAGATCGTGCGCCGCTACCTCGCCCGCGTCGCGGGTCTCCCGGCCCGCCTGGGCGGGTCCGGCACGAGCCATTCCGCCGCGCGATCCTCGACCCCGAAGGCTCCGCTCGCCGACGATGGCGTTCGCTCACCCGGAACGCCGCGAACCGAACTCGACGATGCACGCGGTGCGGGTCACCCCGCCGCGCACGACTCGGATTCGCCGAAACACCGAGCTCTTCCGGTTACCGACGTCGGCGGCACCGCGCCGGCCGACTCCGGACTCCTCGTGCCGCGCAGCGGGATTCGTATCGCCTTGACCGCCATGCACGGGGTCGGCGGCGAGTTGGCCGTCGCGGCCTTGCGGGCGGCGGGGTTCGACGACGTGCACGTCGTGGCCGAGCAGTTCGAGCCGGACCCGGACTTCCCGACGGTGTCGTTCCCCAACCCGGAGGAGCCGGGCGCGTCGGATCTGTTGCTGGAGCTGGCCGAGCGGGTCGGGGCCGACGTGGCCATCGCACTGGACCCGGACGCCGATCGGTGCGCGGCCGGGGTGCCGGGGGCGCACGGGTGGCGGATGCTGCGCGGCGACGAAACCGGCGTGCTGCTCGGCGATTTCGTGTTGCGGTCGGCGGCCCCGGACTCGCTCGTGGCGACCACGATCGTGTCCTCGCGACTGCTGGGCGCGCTGGCTCCGGCACGCGGCGCGCGCTACGCCGAGACGCTCACCGGGTTCAAGTGGCTCGCGCGAGCGGGCGACGGACTCGTGTACGCGTACGAGGAAGCCATCGGGCACTGCGTCGATCCGGCCGCTGTACGCGACAAGGACGGCATATCGGCCGCGGTCGCGGTGGCGGAGCTGGTGGCGCGATCCAAGGCCGCAGAACGGACGCTGGACGATCTTCTCGACGATCTCGCCGTCGAGTTCGGGGTGCACGCGGGCACCCAGGTCTCGCTGCGGCTGGCCGATGCCGCCGAAGCGGCCGCGGTGGTCGAGCGGCTGCGCGCCGATCCGCCCGCCGAGATCGCCGGGGAGAAGGTGATCTGCACCGACATGTCCCAGCTCAGGGGGCGAATGCGGACGGACGCCCTGGTCTTCGAAGGGCCCGCACTGCGCCTGGTCGTGCGGCCCTCGGGGACCGAGCCGAAGCTCAAGTGTTACCTCGAAGCCGTCGTCCCGGTCGCCTCTCCTGGAGCATTAGCCTCCGCGAAGGCCACTGCGGCCCACATACTCTCGGGTAGTAGGAGTTTCTGCGAGAAGCTGTGAGGTGTCCCGTGGGCGAACTGCACTGCACCCATTGTGGGAGTGAGAACCTGGAGCCGGGTTTCCTCGATGACGCGGGTGATTCCGCGCCCGGCTACACCCGCTGGATACCCGGCCCGCTCGAGATAGGCATGTTCGGCGGCGCGAAAAGGATAGGCAAGCCCAGGATCTCGGTGCTCGCGCACCGCTGCCGGGGCTGCTCGCATCTGGAGCTCTTCGCGCCGAAGTAGCCGCCAACCGCGGTCAGCGGGGGCCGAACTGCCGGTCCCCCGCGTCGCCGAGCCCGGGCACGATGAACGCGTTCGAGTTCAGGCCGCGGTCGACCGCAGCCGTCACCAGGCGCAGCGGATGGCCCGACTTCTCCAGCGCCGCAATGCCTTCCGGGGCGGCGACGACGCAGATGACGGTCAGGTCCGTGGCCTTGCGAGCGGCGAGCAGATCCAGGGTGTAGACCATGGAGCCGCCGGTGGCGAGCATGGGATCGAGCACGATGACGGGCGTCTGCGACAGGTCCTCGGGCAGCGATTCCATGTACGGGGTCGGCCGGTGCGTCTCCTCGTCGCGGGCGAGGCCGACGAACCCGATGCGCGCGTCCGGGATGAGGTTCTCGGCCGTCTCCACCATGCCCAGCCCGGCCCGCAGCACCGGGACGAGCAGCGGCGGCGCGGACAGCATCGTGCCCTCGGCGGCGGCCACGGGGGTGGCGATCGGGAAGCGGGTGACGGGCGCATCGCGCATCGCCTCGTAGACGAGCAGGCCGGTGAGATCGCGTAGCGCCGCGCGGAAGGTGGGATTGCTGGTCTGGACGTCGCGCATGGTCGTCAGCAGAGCGGCGGCGAGCGGGTGGTCCACGATGTCGGTGCGCATAGGAAAACGATAGGTCAGCACCCACATTCGAGGTCGGGGCCGTGCGAATTTCGCGCACGACCGGAACCGATGCGCCCCGCCGCCCGTCCATACACACGACGGACCGATTCCAGCGACGGCACGACAGGGGTTGCCATGACACGGTTTTCGATCGATCCCCACGGCCTCACCGCCTACTCGCGCACGGCCATCGGCATGGCCGCGCACCTGAGCACCGCCGCGACCCGGGCCGCCGCGGCCGACCCCCTCCTACTCGCCCCGGCCCTGGGTATCGCGGGCGCCGACTTCCTGGCCGCCTACCGCGCCGCCCACACCACCCACCTGTCCACCCTCACGTCCCTCACCACGGCCCTGACCAGCATGGGCGCCGCGAGCGGCACGGCAACGACGGCCTACGCCGCCACCGATTCGACCTACGCCGCGGCCTTGGCCGCCACCGCACCGGAGGACGTGCCGTGAACACGGCCCTCGCGCGGCAGTCGGGCGGCACACCGCGGATCCGCACGGGCGCATCGACAGCGCACGCGGCCGCGGACGGATCAGGTCGCGCCGTCCGACCATTCACAGAACGTCGCGGCCGTGCGCGCTGGGCTGGACGTGGTCCGAACTGCTCGGCCGATCGCGTGGCCCGCTCAGCCGATCGGAAACGCGGGGCGGGCAGAGGGGTGCCCGTGAGCGCGGAGTCGGATGTGGCCGGTCCGGCCGGGCCGATCGCGGGGTCGGTTTGGAGACCCGGGGCGAAGCGAGCGGAGGTGGGTCCGTGAGCCTGGAGTTGGATGTGGCCGGGCTGGCGCGGCCGATCACGGGGTTGATGGAGAGCCTCGGCAGCGGGGACGTCGCGGCGGCGGTGGCCGGGCTGCGGGCGGGTTCGGGGGTGGTGGACGAGGTGATCGGGGCGGGCCGGAACGGGATCGACGGAATGTACGCCGCGTGGCGGGGCGAGGGCGGTGACGCGGCCATGGGCACCGCGCTGCGGGTGCAGACGTGTGCGGCGACGGTCGCGGATCGGGGGGTCGAGATGGCGGCGGTGCTCGAGCGGGTCGGGTGCGCGCTGGCCGCGGGGCAGCGGGAACTGGCGGAGATCCTGCGATCGTTCCTCGACTCGGCGGACAGCGTCGACCGGGCCGGGGTGACACCCGCCGGGATCGCGATCGTGGTGGGGTCGGCGCTGGACCACTCGGGCCGGGCGCTGCAGGTGGCCGAGCGGGTGCGGACCGAACTGGCCGACGAGACCGCCGCGATGCGCGAATTGATCCCGCCGCCACCCGTTCCCGCGCCCGCGGCCGGGACGCCGGAGCCGGGCGCGGCGGCACCCGGATCGGGTGGGCCCGCCGCCTCGGAGGCCGGCACCGTCGCGGCCGCGGCCGGCGACTCGGGCGGGCAACCCGGTCCCGCCGCGCTCGCCGCCGGCGGGCAGGCGCTCGAGTCCACCGCGGGTCTCGCGAGCGGGCTCTCGACCGTCCCCGCGTCGGTGGGCGACGCGCCCGCGTCCGCCCCGCCTTCAACCGGCGAAACGCACGCCGCCGGGACCGGGGTGCTGCTCACCCTGCCCGACGGCAGTACCGTGGAGGCCCCGAACCAGCGGGCCGCGGACGCGGTGCGCAACGCCCTGAGCGAGCTCGGCACGCCCTACGTCTGGGGCGGCACGACACCCGGCGCCGGACTCGATTGCAGCGGGCTCACGCAGTGGGCGTACGCCGAAGCGGGTGTGCCGCTGCCCCGCCTGGCACAGGAGCAGGGACAGGGACACGCGCAGATCGGTCCAGGGGACTTGATGCCCGGTGATCTCGCGGTGTGGGACGGGCACGTGGCCATGGTGATCGGCAACGGTCAGCTCGTCGAGGCAGGCGACCCGGTACAGATCGGCCCGATTCGAACGGAGAACAGCGGAATGAGTTTCCTCGGCTTCTATCGGCCCACCGCATGAGCGCGCCCCGTATTCCCGCCGTCACCGTCGCGGCGAGCGGCAATCGCGCGGGCACGGTGACCGTCCACGCCACCGACCAGGGCCTGCCCGTGGAGATCCACTTCGAACGCGATGAATACCGTTACGGCGCACAGGCTCTGGCCGACGAGATCCTGCGCCTGACCAAGCGTTCGGCCATCGTCGCCGGCTCCCGGCGCCGCGAGGCCCTGGCCGAAGCCGGCATCCCCGCCGACATCCTGGACCGGCTCGGCCTGCCCACCCGGCAGGCCGCGGTCGACGAACTGGACCGCCTGGACGACGCCGACACCGGCCCGGCCGGCTGGACGAGGCGATCATGAGCGACCCGATGGACGCGCTGGTCAACGACGTAGCCACCCGATTGGATGCCCTCGAAACCGCCCTCGACGGCCTGAGCCGGGTACGCGGGCGCTTCGGCTCCCCCGACGGCTCGGTCACCGCCGAGGTCGACGGCGAGGGCGCGCTCACCGGCCTGTGGCTGGCCGAATCGGTGACCACGCGCCCACCCGCGGACGTGGCCCGGCTGATCCTGTGGGCGTGCGGGGAGGCGGCCGCCGCGGCGAGCGCGCGCCGCGCCACCGTCCTGGCCCGATTGAACGCCGCGATCGTGCCGGGAAATGTTGGGGGCGGCCCGGATAGTGCCTGAGGCAGCCACTAGATAGGCTTCCGGTCATGGCTTCTGGAGACATCGTCCCGATCGCGCTCGGCCTCACCAAAGGCGATCTCGTCACCCTGTGGGCACCGCGCTGGCGAGACGGTGACGATGAGTGGCAGGCGTTCCTCGGATTCGAGGAAGACCTCTACGGTTTCGACTCCGTGGCGGAGCTCGCCGCGTTCATCCGTTCCAGCTCCGACAACGATCTGGTCGACCATCCGGCGTGGAAGATCATCGCCGGACTGTCGGCCGCCGAACTCGAGCCGGAGGAGCAGTTCGTCTTCGACCTCGTCGGCGTGCCCGAACTGGCGGCGGACGACCCGGACCCGGAGATCATCTCCGAGCTCGAGGAGACCCTCGACATGGTCCGCAACATCGGCGAGGTCTGCGACCTCGACGTGGTGACCAAGTTCTTCGGCTCCCACCCGGTGCTCGGCGCGCTGCCCAGCGGCGTCAGCGTCTTCGCCGGCAAGGAGGGCCAGGAGCTCTGGGACCAGATCGGCGCGGCCATCAACAAGGATTGGGACGCGGTCCTGGACGCCATCGACTCGGTGGTCGAGATCCCGGACGTGGACGCCGACGCGGTGGCGGTCGCGGAGGCGGAACTGCTTGCGGCGGAAGAGAACGTTGTCGACGCCGAGGACGCGGCCGACGGTGACGAGGACAACGAGTTCGAGACCGTCGACCTCACCAAGCGCGACGAGGACGACGACGAGGGCGAGCCCTCCTTCTGGCACGGGGTCGGCATCGACCCGGTCAAGATCATCACTTCGGACGGCACCTGGTTCACCCTGCGCTGCTACGTCGACGACGAGCCGCTGTTCCTGGGCACCGAGGGTTCGATCACGGTCTTCGGCTCCGAGCGCGCGCTGGCCCGCTACCTCGCCGACGACCACGAGCACGATCTGGCCCGGGTGAGCACCTACGGCGAGATCCAGTCCGCCGCGGTGGACGGCGCGCTCGAGGTCGAGGTGGACGAGGAGAACGTCTACGTGCTGCCCGGCATCGCCGAGGATCTGGCCGCGGGCCCGAAGTCGGTCGACACCGACCAGCTCGACCTGGCCGTCGAATTGTTCACCGACGCCGCCGATTACGCCGACGACGACGCGGTGGAACGCGCCCTGGCCGGTTCCAACCCGCTGGGCTGGTACGTCTCCTACCTGCTCAACCCGGACCCGAGCCGGATGGCCCCGAACCCGCCCTTCGCGGCCGAGGCCGAGGCGTGGCGCGTCCTCGAGGTCGCCTTCGAGGGCCGCCTCACCAAGGGCTGAGCGAGACGAGAACCGAACGCCCGCGGCCTCTTCCACGTGAAGGGGCCGCGGGCGTTTCGCCGCAACGGGACCGCCGCACCCGGCTCAGCCGATGAGCACCGCGTAGCCCGGCTTGATCACCTCGTCGATGAGCTTCAGGCGATCCGGGAACGGGATGAAGGCCGACTTCATCGCGTTGATGGTGAAGCGTTCCAGATCGCTCCAGCCGTAGCCGAAGGTCTGCACCAGCTTCTCCATCTCCTGGCTCATGGTCGTGTCGCTCATCAACCGGTTGTCGGTGTTGACCGTGACCCGGAAACGCAGGCGCGCCAGCAGATCGAAGGGGTGCTTGTCGAGGGAGGGCACCGCGCCGGTCTGCACGTTCGAGGACGGACAGAGCTCGAGCGGAATTCGCATGTCCCGCACGTAGTTCGCGACCCGGCCCAGCCGCGGGCCGTCCGCCGAATCGGTGATGTCGTCGGTGATGCGCACGCCGTGCCCGAGCCGATCGCAGCCGCAGAACGCCAGCGCCTCGTGAATGGACGGCAGGCCGAACGCCTCCCCGGCGTGAATGGTGAAATGCGCGCTGTTGGAACGCAGGTACTCGAAGGCGTCCAGGTGCCGGGTGGGCGGGTACCCGGCCTCGGCGCCCGCGATGTCGAAACCGCCGACGCCGCGATCGCGGAATCGCACGGTGAGTTCGGCGATCTCGCGGCCGCGCGCGGCGTGGCGCATGGCGGTGAGCAGACAGGTCACCCGGATCGGCGTGCCCGCCGCGGCGGCGATCGCCTCGCCCTCGCGGAAGCCCTCGAGGGTGTGCTCGACGACCTCGTCCAGGGTGAGCCCGGCCTCGAGATGCTGTTCGGGAGCGAACCGCACCTCGGCGTAGACGACGCCGTCGGCGGCGAGGTCCTCGGCGCATTCGCGGGCGACCCGGCGCAGGCCCTCGGGCGTCTGCATCACGGCGACGGTGTGCGCGAAGGTTTCCAGATACCGTTCGAGCGAGCCGCTGTCGGCCGCGTCGCGGAACCAGGTCCCCAGGGATTCGGCGTCACCAGCCGGTAGCTGGTCGTATCCGCAGTCGCGGGCGAGCTCCAGTACCGTCGCGGGCCGCAACCCGCCGTCCAGGTGATCGTGCAGGACCGCCTTGGGCGCCTGGCGGATCGCAGCGAGTGTGAGGGGCGTCGGTCCAGTCATGTAGAAACGGTAGCCGCATTTGCGTTCTGCGGCATGGCAGTTGGCATGCGTGCACCGGCGATTAGGCGTGTCGTTGCCCATACGTTGCTGATCGAGTGAAGATCTTCACCTGTCAGCCACATGCGATGCCGTTGCCGTCCCGGTCGAGTCGGCGGTTGTAGCCGGGTTGCCCGACCAGCAACGGAGCCTTGCCCGCCTGCCGAACCTCGTGGCAATTGGCGTAATACGGATAGGGCTGCGACCGCGAGGTGCTCGGCGGTGAATTGTCTATGCGCGGTTCGGCGGACGCGGATCCGGCGAGTCCGGCGGCCGGCAGCGTGGCGAGGCCGAGGGCCACCGCACCGAGCACCGCCGCCGCCCGGGCGCGCGATCGAACATCGGAAGTACGGTTCACCGCATCCAGGCTAGGCCCGCGCCGGAGCGTTCGCCGTGCGTCGGCGGGGGCGATCGAGCGGGGTCGTGGCCGGTTCCACCGGCCCGCGCGCGAGCACGAGCCGACCCGCTCAGGCGGTGATCCGGCCCAGCACCAGCGGTTGTTCGGTTACCTCGGTATCCGCCGCGCCGATGGTGAAGGCCGCGCCCAGCGATTCGAGCACGGCGGGCAGCACATCCGGGGTGTCGGTGTGCAAAGTCAGGAGGGGTTGACCGGCGGTGACGGAATCGCCCGGTTTGAGGTGCATTTCGATACCCGCGCCGAGTTGCACCGGATCGCCCTGCCGGGCCCGGCCCGCCCCGAGCCGCCACGCCGCGACGCCGATGTCCATGGCGTCCAACCGGGTCAGCACGCCCGTCGCGGGAGCGCGCAGGGTTTCCACGTGCCGGGCGCAGGGCAGCTGCGCGTCGGGATCCCCGCCCTGGGCGCTGATCATGGCCCGCCAGTGGTCCATGGCCCGGCCGTCCGCGAGCGCGTCGGCGGGATCGATGCCGTCGATTCCGGCCTGGGCGAGCATCTCCCGGGCCAGGGTCAGGGTCAGCTCCACCACGTCCGCCGGGCCGCCGCCGGCCAGCACGTCCAGCGATTCGGCCACTTCCAGGGCGTTGCCCGCCGTGCAGCCGAGCGGGGTGTCCATGGCGGTGAGCAGGGCGACGGTACGCACGCCCGCGTCGGTGCCGAGTTCGACCATGGCCGTGGCCAGCTCGCGCGCCTGCGCCAGTTCCTTCAGGAACGCGCCACGTCCGACCTTCACGTCCAGCACCAGCGCGGCGGTGCCCTCGGCGATCTTCTTGCTCATGATCGAACTGGCGATGAGCGGAATGGATTCGACGGTGCCGGTGACGTCACGCAGGGCGTAGAGGCGTTTGTCGGCGGGCGCGAGGTCGGCCCCGGCCGCGCACACGACCGCGCCGGCGGCCGGATCGGTGAGGATCTCGCGCATGCGGGCCACCGGGATGTCGGCCTGCCAGCCGGCGATGGCCTCGAGCTTGTCGAGGGTGCCGCCGGTGTGGCCCAATCCGCGCCCGGACAGCTGCGGCACCGCCGCGCCGCACGCGGCTACCAGCGGCGCGAGCGGCAGCGTGATCTTGTCCCCGACGCCGCCGGTGGAGTGCTTGTCCACCGTGGGCCGGGGCAGATCCCGAAAGTCCAGCCGCCGCCCGGAGGCGATCATGGCCGCGGTCCAGCGCGCGGTCTCGCGCCGGGTCATGCCCCGCCACACGATGGCCATCGCCAGCGCGGACATCTGCTCGTCGGCGACCGCCCCGCGCGTGAACGCGGCCACCACCCAGTCGATCTGGGAGTCGCTGAGCTCACCCCCGTCGCGCTTGGCCCGGATCACCTCGACAGCCGAGTGCACAGTCACCCCACCACCCTTACACGCCTCGGGTGCCGCGTCAGGTTGATCGTCCGGGCCGCGTCGCGGCGGGGTCACAGTTGGCCGGCGGCCAGATCGTCCGGCCCGAAGGCGTCGGGCAGCAGAGCGCTCAGCGGCCGGGGCCCGGCGCGGTGATCGATGAGCACCTCGGCGCCGCCGTGCTCCAGCAGGATCTGGCGGCACCGCCCGCAGGGGGTCAGGATTTCGGCCCGGGAATCACACACCGAGACGGCCAGCAACCGCCCCCCGCCGGACGAAATCAAGTTACCGACCAGTACGCATTCGGCACACAGGCCCAGTCCGTATGAGATATTTTCCACATTGCAGCCGCTCACAATGCGGCCGTCAGCGGTGAGAGCGGCAGCCCCCACGGGGAATCTCGAGTACGGTGCATAGGCATTCCGCATGACTTCGGATGCCTTGGCGCGCAATGCATTCCACTCAATATCGGGCATATCGGACCATCCTTCCACGGGCATGCTTACACCCGCACGGAAGCCGTTTTACCGGGCCTCGAAAATCAGGAAAGGCAAACCTAACTCAGCGAATTTACGGCCAACGAGCGGCACGCCGAATTAGTTCCGTCCAACCGCTGGGATTAGAGTTCACGACAGATCGGTTCAGGTTCCCGACAGCGGGCCTGCAGCACTGCCACCGGACGGCGATTCCGGCTGTGAGCTGGTGTTATCGACAGTCCAATGGCTCCGCGCCGGATCTGACCGGGTCCATCAACGACGTTGGAGGCACCGCACTCTATGACCACGCTAGAAGCTCCGGCCAAGCCGAAGCGATCCTTGTACCGAGGCGACCCCGGAATGTGGTCCTGGGCTCTGCACCGCATAACCGGCGTGACGATCTTCTTCTTCCTGTTCGTCCACGTCCTCGACACCGCCCTCGTGCGGGTCAGCCCGGACACCTACGACCAGGCCATCGAGACCTACAAGACCCCGCTGGTCGCTCTCATGGAGATGGGTCTCGTCGTCTGCGTGCTGTTCCACGCGTTCAACGGCATCCGGGTGATCCTCGTCGACTTCTGGTCGCAGGGCCCGCGCTACCAGCGGCAGATGCTCTGGGTCGTGCTCACGATCTGGATCCTCGTCGCGGGCGCCGGCATCGGCCGCCAGTTCTTCTACCTGCTGACGGAGCACTGATCATGACCGCACCTGTCCTGGGCAAGTCCTACGATCGCCCCGCCAGCCTGGACGCGCCCCGCGCTCCCCGCCGCGCCGGCGGCAGCAACTTCGAGAAGTACGCGTGGCTGTTCATGCGTGCCTCGGGCCTGCTGCTCGTCATCCTGGTCATCGGCCACATGACGATCATGCTGATGATCGACGGCGGCGTGCAGCGCCTGAACTTCGCCTTCGTGGCCGGCCGCTGGGCCAGCCCGTTCTGGCAGATCTGGGACCTGACCATGCTGTGGCTGGCCCAGCTGCACGGCGGCAACGGCATGCGCACCGTGATCGACGACTACGCCCGCAAGGACTCCACCCGCTTCTGGCTGAAGTTCCTGCTGGTCGTCTCGATGATCCTGGTGATGGGCGTGGGCACCTACGTCATCTTCACCTTCGACCCCAACATCACAGGTTAGGAACAGGCCGCCCCGAATGAGTGAGCACAGCGAACGAACCACCGGTGCTGAGTCACGTCCCGTTCAGGAGCACCGCTACGACGTCGTGATCGTCGGTGCCGGCGGCGCGGGCATGCGCGCGGCCATCGAGGCCGGGCCCCGCGTCCGCACGGCCGTCCTGACCAAGCTCTACCCGACCCGCAGCCACACCGGCGCGGCGCAGGGCGGCATGTGCGCCGCCCTCGCGAACGTGGAAGAGGACAACTGGGAGTGGCACACCTTCGACACCGTCAAGGGTGGCGACTACCTGGTCGACCAGGACGCCGCGGAGATCATGGCCAAGGAAGCCATCGACGCCGTGCTCGACCTGGAGAAGATGGGCCTGCCGTTCAACCGCACGCCCGAGGGCAAGATCGACCAGCGTCGTTTCGGCGGGCACACCCGTGACCACGGCAAGGCCCCCGTGCGCCGCGCCTGTTACGCCGCCGACCGCACCGGTCACATGATCCTGCAGACGCTGTACCAGAACTGCGTCAAGCACGACGTGGAGTTCTACAACGAGTTCTACGTGCTCGACCTGGTGCTGACCGAGGGCCCGAACGGCCCCGTCGCGACCGGCGTCGTCGCCTACGAGCTGGCCACCGGCGATCTGCACATCTTCCACGCGAAGTCGATCGTGTTCGCCACCGGCGGCTCGGGCCGCATGTACAAGACCACCTCCAACGCCCACACCCTCACCGGTGACGGCATGGCGATCGTGTTCCGCAAGGGACTCCCGCTGGAGGACATGGAGTTCCACCAGTTCCATCCGACGGGCCTGGCCGGCCTGGGCATCCTCATCTCCGAGGCGGTCCGCGGCGAGGGCGGCATCCTGCGCAACGCCTCCGGCGAGCGGTTCATGGAGCGCTACGCGCCCACCATCAAGGACCTCGCGCCGCGTGACATCGTCGCGCGCTCGATGGTGCTCGAGGTGGCCGAGGGCCGCGGCGCGGGTCCGAACAAGGACTACGTGCTCATCGACGTGACCCACCTCGGCGAGGACGTCCTCGAGGAGAAGCTCCCGGACATCACCGAGTTCGCCCGCACCTACCTGGGCGTTGACCCGGTCAAGGAGCCGGTGCCGGTCATGCCGACCTGCCACTACGTCATGGGCGGCATCCCGACCCGCATCCGCGGCGAGGTGCTGCGCAACAACACCGACGTGGTCCCCGGCCTGTACGCCGCGGGCGAGTGCGCGTGCGTCTCGGTGCACGGCTCCAACCGCCTGGGCACCAACTCGCTGCTGGACATCAACGTGTTCGGCCGGCGCGCGGGCATCGCCGCCGCCGAGTACGCCCAGCGCGCGGAGTTCGTCGAGATGCCGGAGAACCCGGCGCAGATGGTGCAGGACTGGCTCGCGCTGATCCTGTCCGACCACGGCAACGAGCGCGTGGCCGACATCCGCACCGAGCTGCAGGCCACCATGGATGCCAACGCGGGCGTGTTCCGCACCGAGGACACCCTCAAGCAGGTCCTCACCGACATCCACGGCCTCAAGGACCGCTACAGCCGGATCACCGTGCAGGACAAGGGCAAGCGCTACAACAGCGACCTGCTCGAGGCCGTCGAGCTGGGCTTCCTGCTCGAGCTGGCCGAGGTCACCGTGGTGGGTGCGCTGAACCGGAAGGAATCGCGCGGCGGTCACGCCCGCGACGACTACCCGAACCGCGACGACACCAACTACATGCGCCACACCATGGCGTACAAGGAGAGCCCGGAACTGATCTCCGAGATCCGGCTCGACTACAAGCCGGTCGTGCAGACCCGTTACGAGCCGATGGAGCGTAAGTACTGATGACTGCCACACTCGAGAAGCCGGCCTCGCAGAAGCCCGCTCCGGTGCCCGAGGGCTCGGTCATGATCACCGTCAAGGCCGCGCGCTTCAATCCCGAAGACGGCCAGGGCCAGCACTGGGACGAGTTCAAGGTCCCCGTGCTGCCGACGGACCGCTTCCTGAACGTGCTGATCTACATCAAGTCCTACCTGGACGGCACGCTCACCTTCCGCCGCTCGTGCGCGCACGGCGTGTGCGGCTCGGACGCCATGCGCATCAACGGCGTCAACCGGCTGGCCTGCAAGCTCCTGATGAAGGACATGCTGCCCAAGAACGGCAAGGATCTGACGATCACCGTCGAGCCCATCCGCGGTCTGCCCGTGGAGAAGGACCTCGTGGTGAACATGGAGCCGTTCTTCGACGCGTTCAAGGCGGTCAAGCCGTACCTGATCACGCGTGGCAACGAGCCGACCATGGAACGCATTCAGTCTCAGCACGATCGGGCGCGCTTCGATGACACCACCAAGTGCATCTTGTGTGCCTGCTGCACCACCTCGTGCCCGGTGTACTGGAGCGACGGCAGCTACTTCGGCCCGGCCGCGATCGTGAACGCGCACCGCTTCATCTTCGACAGCCGTGACGAGGGCGCCCGCGAGCGCCTGGACATCCTGAACGACGTCGAGGGTGTGTGGCGCTGCCGCACCACCTTCAACTGCACCGACGCGTGCCCCCGCGGCATCGAGGTCACCAAGGCGATCCAGGAAGTCAAGCGCGCCCTGCTGTTCGCGCGCTAGACGGCCCGGGGCCACCGGGGTTCGCACGAGCCCTGAACCCGAAAACGAGGCCGCCCGTATCTCCGGATACGGGCGGCTTTTCTCGTTCACACGCCTGTCGACCAGGCAGATTCACCGTATCGAAAGAGCTGTGGGGGAAAGATGTCGTACCACCGTCACCGAGGCGCACGAGCGCTCGCCCGCGTGCGAGCGGCGGGTCTGGGCGCGCTGCTGGTTGTCGCGGCCGCGTGTACCGGGTCGCAGGAGCAGGCCGCCGCGCCCGACCTGTCGAAGTTCGAGCGGCAGTCCCTGGAATGGGGCTCGTGCCAGGACTTCTCGCAATTCGGTAAGGAACTCGTCGAGGCCGGTCTGCAGTGCGCCCGGATCACGGTGCCGCTGGACTACGACCGGGCCGACGGGACGACCGCGCAGATCGCGCTGTCCCGCCTGCCCGCGCGCGGTGAGCGCATCGGCGCGCTGGTCACCAATCCCGGCGGTCCGGGTGTGTCCGGGCTCGGCATGCCGCTGATGTTCGCGGAATCCGAACTCGCGCAGCGCTTCGACCTGGTCGGGATGGATCCGCGCGGCGGTGGGGCGTCCACGCCGAAGGTGGTGTGCCGGACGGCGGAGGAGTTCGCGGCCGAGCGCGCCGACCTGGACCTGGACTACTCCCCCGCCGGTATCGCGCAGACCGAACAGGAGAACCGGGACCTGGTCGCCGACTGCGTGCAGCGCAGCGGCGCGGAACTGCTCGCGAACGTCGGAACCATCGACGTGGCACGGGATCTCGACATCGTCCGGGCCGTTCTCGGCGACGCGAAGCTGACCTTCGTCGGCGGGTCGTACGGCACCCGGATCGGCTCTACCTACGCCGAGCTGTTCCCGGATCGGGTGCGGGCCATGGTGCTGGACGGCGCGGTCGATCCCGAGACGAACATCATCGACCCGGTCAACAGCAGTCTGAGTTTCCAGCGGGCCTTCGAGACGTACGCGGCCGACTGCGTCGCGAAGTCCGCCTGCCCGCTCGGCGACGACGCGAGTCCCGCGAGAACGAGTGTGGCGCTGCGGGATCTGATGCGCCCGTTGATCGATCGCCCGGCGACCACCGCCGACGGCCGCGAACTCGGATACCGTGACGCTGCCAGCGGCGTACTCAATTCGCTGTACAACCCCGCGAGCTGGCCCGGTATCACCAAGGGCCTCGGCGAGCTGCGCCAGGGCCGCGGCGACACCCTGCTCGCGATCGCCGATTTCATGGAGACCCAGATCGGCCTGGAGCGCGATCATCAGCAGGCCGTGCTCTGCCTCGACGACACGCGTGTCCCGGATCGCACGGCCGCGGCCGACCTGGCGCGGGAGGCGAACGCGGTCGCGCCCGCCTTCGACGACGGCCGTCCCACCGACACCGCCCCGCTCGGTGTGTGCGAGTTCTGGCCCAGCGAACCCAGTTCCGTCCCGCACCGGCTGGACGTGACCGGTCTGCCGAAGACCGTCGTGATCTCCACGACCGGCGATCCGGCGACCCCGCATCAGAACGGGATCAATCTCGCCCGGGCGCTCGGCGCCACGCTGATCACCTTCGAGGGGACCCAGCACGGGGTGTTCGGCACCGGCACGGCCTGCGTGGACACACCGGCGATCGAGTACCTGATCAGCCTCACCGCCCCGGCCGACGGGCTCGTCTGCAAGTCCGCCTGATCGCGCGTTTCGAACCGGAACACCCGGGCCGCCCGGATCTTTCGATCCGGGCGGCCCGTCGCGTCAGCGGCCGGGCCTACTTCGGCAGGCGTGCCAGCGCGTTCTCCGCGACGGCCTGCGCCACGGCGGGGTCGTTGCTCATGACGCCGATGATCGGGAGCTGGGTGATCGCGCGGTTGCCCCAGACGCCGGGGAACTCGTCGCCGACGATCACGTCGATGAAGGTGTCGCCCTGGTGCTCGGAGCGGTAGCCCACGTAGTCGCCCAGGCGGATCTCCTGCTTGTCCAGGGTGATCAGGTCGCGTTCGCGATTCTCCAGTGAGATGAGGGTGGAGGCGCCGTCGACGGTCAGGTAGCAGCTGTCCAGAGTCTGTTCCTGCCAGTCGAACTCGACCTTGCGACTCGCCTGCAACTCGTCCAGCCCGACGCACGGCGACCGCAGGCTCGACAGCACGGTGACCGTGGTGGCCGGCGAACTGCCCTGTGCCGGATGCTCGTTCCACCGCTGGATGATCCCGGGCACCAGCTCGTCACCGGTGGCGCAGGGGTCCGCGGCCCGGTCCATCTCCACCGAAACCGTCACGCCGAGACCGCCGTCCAGCGGGATGCGGTAGTCGCACTCGGTCTGCACGAGCTGATCGCGCTGCGCGGCGGGCACGGTCTCGCGGATGTCGACCCGGTGCACCTGCCGGTCCTCGATCTCCACCACGTTCCCGTACTTGAAGGTCTCCACCTGCGGGGCGAAGCCGATGCGCACGTCGAGGTCGATCCGCCCGTCCGGCCCGCCGGTCACGACGGCGGAACAGTTCGTGGTCATGGACGAGGTGCCCAGGACGACCTCGGGCCCGAGGGTGCGCAGCCGGCCCGCGTCGAGCAGGGCGCAGGGGTCCACCTCGCGCGCCCAGCCGATCGTCTCCGGGCGTGAATCCCCCGGCGGCGCGGCGGCATCGGCCTTCGCACCCGACTTCGCGTCGTCCCCGCACGCGACGGCGGTGCACAGCAGCACCGTGACCAGGACAAGCAGTCTTGACACCAACGAATCCCCTCGTTCGATCGAACACGGAAGAGCCAGGCCCGAGCAGCCTATGCGGATGCCCGCGCGCCCCCGCAGCGAGCTACCCGGCACGCGGGCGTTCCGATCGCCACGCCGGTGCGCACACGCCGGGCGGGCGGCGGCGGGCGTTGCCCGAAGGTGCGCTCGCTGCCTATCAGTACCCCCGCCACTCCGCGTTCAACCGGCGACTTCTCCTGCTCGGCTTGGCAATCTGCGCAGCTGTGCGGGTGTTTGTTGTCGGTTTGCCGTACGGGTGCTTGCATCGACGTATGTTCACCGAGGCCCAGCTGTACTCGCCGGTGACCAAGGACGTCGACGGCGATGTCACCGTGCACCTGAGCGACGCGCACCCCGGCGTGCACGATCGCGCGTATCGCGAGCGCCGCAACGCGATCGCCGCGCTGGCCCTGGACTACCGCCCGGGCTCCCCCGTGCCCCCGATCGCCTACACCGATGCCGAGCAGGGGGTCTGGCGGATCGTCGCCGCCGAGCTCGCCCGCAAACGTGAGCGCTACGCGTGCGCGGAGGTGAACACCGCGGCCGCGCGCCTCGGCCTGCCCGCCGATCACATCCCCCAGCTCGCCGAGGTCTCGGAGAAGTTGTTCCCGCTCAGCGGATTCCGCTACGTCCCCGCCGCCGGACTGGTCCCGCTGCGCACGTTCTTCGGATCCTTCGCGGATCGACTCTTCCACTCCACCCAGTACATTCGTCACCACTCCGCGCCGCTGTACACCCCCGAGCCCGATGCCGTGCACGAGATCCTCGGCCACGCAACGCAATTGGCGAGCCCGCGGTTCGCCGCGGTCTACGCGGCCGTCGGCGCGGCGGTGGCCCGCCTGGAGACCGAGCGGGCGCTCAAGTTCCTGGCCGACGTGTTCTGGTTCTCGATGGAGTTCGGCGTGGTTCGCGAGAACGGTGAGATCCGTTGCTACGGCGCGGGACTGCTGTCCTCGTACGGGGAGATCGAGGAGTTCCGGCACGCCGAGCTGCGCCCCCTGGACATCGCGGAGATGGGGAACGCGGTGTACGACATCACCCGCTACCAGCCGGTGCTGTATCGCGCGGAGTCGATCGCCGAGATAGAGGACACCGTGGGCGGCTTCTTCGCCGCGATGGACGACGACGCACCGCTCAGAGCCGCATCCCGGATTCCAGGAAGGCGATGACCCGGGCGATGGACGCGGGATCGAACGGATCGCTGTCCATCAGCACGGCTTTGGCGGCTCCGATCAGGGCGCCGGCCAGCGCCCGCACCTCGAAGTCCGCGGGCGTGCGCCCGGCCCGCTCGGCCACCAGTTCCGCGACCATGTCGACGTTGCGATCCATCTCCAGCGCCAGCACGCCCCGCAGTTCCGGGACGGTGCTGACGAAGCTCGCGCGCTCGCGTTCGAAGGCGAACTGCGCGGGGTCGAGCGATCCGAACGACTCCACGGTGGCGCGCCGGAACGCCTCGAGGGCGGAGAGCTCGGGCGGCTGGGCCCGAAACCGCTCCATCATGATCGGGTCCAGGTCGTCGGCCAGGACCACCTGTTCCTTGGACGGGAAGTAGCGGAAGAAGGTGCTCGGGGAGATCTCGGCGGCGTCGGCGATCTGTTCCACGGTGGTGGCCGCGTAGCCCTGCTCGCGGAAGAGCCGGAAGGCCTCGAGCCGGATGGCCGAGCGGGTGCGCTCCTTCTTGCGTTCGCGCAGCCCGGGCCGGGCCCGGACCGCGGGTTCCCCGGCCGGTTCGGGGACCGACCGGGACCGGGTGGACTCCGCGTGGATGGACTCAGCCGACATGTACCGATTGTGCAGCATCGGGCGTGGCCGCCGGCCCGGCCGGTGCCCGGGTGAGCAGGGCGGCCAGGACCATCGCGCCCAGGCAGACCGCGGCGCACACCCACAGCATGGCGCTCATCCCGTTCATGAAGGCCGACTGCACGTGGGCCAGCAGTTCCGCATCGCCGAGCCGATGGGCAACGCCCACACCGGCATTGACGCCGTCGTCGACGGGCGGCCGGTTCGCCGCGCCGAGTTCGGCGCGGTACCGGGTGGACAGCACCGTGCCCAGTACCGCGACGCCGATGGTGCCCGCCGCCTGGCGCAGCGCCTGCAGCAGCGCGGATCCCGACCCGGCGCGTTCGGCGGCGAGTTCGCCCATGGCCAGGCCCATGGCGGCGGGCATGACCAGGCCCATGCCCGCGCCGAGCAGGGTGAGCGCGGTGGCGGCGATCCCGTACCCGCTGTCGGCGGTGAGCAGCGCGGCCAGCGCGAGCCCGCCCGCGAGCAGTGCGAATCCGCCGGTGAGCACCACGCGCAGCCCCGCCCGGGGCAGCAGCGCGTCGACCACCCGGCTGCCGACGATGAGACCGCCGATGAGCGGCAGCAGACGCAGGCCGCTGCCGAGCGCGTCGGCGCCGAGCACGGCCTGGAAGTACTGCGGCATGGTGAAGAACAGGCCGAACATGGCGAAGTTGACGACGATCATATAGACGGTGCCCCAGCGGAATCCGGACGCGGCGAAGAGTCCGAGGTCGATCAGCGGATGCGCCGCGCGACGCTGCCACAGCACGAACGCGGTCAGCAGCGCGGCGCCGCCGGCCACCGCGGCCCAGGCCGGTCCGTCGCCCCAGCCCTGCTCGCCGAACCGGATGAATCCGTAGGTGAGACCGAGCATTCCGAGCACGGACAGCGCGACGCCGGGCAGATCCACCCGAATGGCGGTGGCGCTGCGGGATTCCGGCACCAGCAGCGCGACGGCGGTCGCGCCGATCGCCACCATGGGCACGTTGATCAGGAACACCGAACCCCACCAGAAGTTCTGGAGCAGCCACCCGCCCACGATCGGGCCGAGCGGCAGGCCGATGGCGGTCGAGGTGATCCAAATGGTCAGGGCGCGTTGGCGATCGGCGGGGTCGGGGAACAGGCCCGGCAGGATCGCCATGGACAGCGGCATCATGGCCGCGGCGGCGAGTCCGAGGACCGCGCGGGCGGCGATGAGCTGACCGGACGTGCCGGCGAAGGCGCAGGCCAGCGAGGCGGCCCCGAACAGCAGCAGCGCGGCCAGCAGCAGCTTCTTGCGCCCGTAGCGATCGCCGAGCGCGCCCGCCGGGAGCATGACCGCGGCCAGCGCGAGGGTGTACGCGCTGCTGAACCACTGCAGCGCGCCGGTGCCCGCGTGCAGATCGACGGCGAGGGTGGGCAGCGCGACGGTGAGCACGGTGACGTCGAGCCCGATGGTGAGCATGGCCACGGCGAGCGCGCCGAGTGCCAGCCAGCGCTTCGAAGCCGAATCATTCATGACAGTCCCTATCAGTTGAGAACAACTAGATAATGAGAGAGTCTCTCAAATTAGAGAGACTGTCAAAACTTGACGTGTCACTGAGTCACCGCGGCCCGGGCGGCCCATGCTCGCCCGGCAAGACGTTTCAGCGAGCCGCTGTTACCGTCATCCGGTCCGTTTTCAACGCGACTACCGCACAACAGGTCTGGATCTTTGAGGCTCTAAATGACTGAAAACGCAACAGAACCCGTGACGACACCACTGCACCTGCAGGGTCGTGACGCCGTAATCGCCGCTGCCGCACCGGAAGAGTGGCGCGACGGGGTTCCCGACTATCACCTGAGCTCGGTCGTCATGCCGGTCGAGCGAACCACCGACCACGCGCCGGACTCGCTGGAGTTCATCGTCGAGGAACTCGTGAAGGTCTTCGAGATGGAGGTCTCGCACAAGAAGGACCCCGCGACGTGGGTCTCGCTGGTCGCCGAGCACTACCGCGGGCGGGTCAACGGGGGCGAATGGCAGGACTCCGAGGAGTTCGCGCGCATCGGCTCGTACAACATCCTGATCGGCGAGAACCCGTACTACCCCGGCGGCGAGACCTTCGAGTCCTCGCACCACATCTTCCACACCGCCTTCCCGGGCGGCTTCTTCTGGGAGGTGCTCGAGGTGCTGTCCGGGCCGCCGACCGTCACCTTCAAGTGGCGGCACTGGGGCCGGTACACCGGCGAGTACAAGGGCCACGAGCCCACCGGCGAGATGATCGAGATGACCGGCATCACCATTGCCAAGGTCAGCGATGACCTGCGCATTCTTGAGCTCGAGCACTTCTACGACAACAACCGGCTGCTCGGTCCGCTGGCCCACGGCTGCCCGGTGACCAAGACCTCCTGACCCATCGAACTTTCGCGCGTGCCCACAGCCCCGGGCGCGCCGCCCCACGGTCCCGCGTTCCCGGGGCCGTTCGCACCGGTCGCCCCGCCGCACAGCCCGCGGCGGGGCGACTCGCACTTCCCGTGCGGAACGCATCGGTCGCAGTCACCGTGCGGGATGCGCCGAGGTGCACGCACCGCGCGGACCGCTCGGCTCTAAGCTCGTCCGCGATGAGCATCCGCAGGCATTCGCGCCATGACCAGAGTCCGGCCCATCGCCGACCACGTCGGCATCGCTCCGCTTCCGGCGGCACCGCCCTGCTCGCCGTGGCGCTGACAACGGCCACCCTGACCGTCGCTTCCGCGCCGCTACCGGCGGCCAGAGCCCAACCTCCCACCACCACAACGCCGTTCACCACGCCCGATACCGACGACTGCCCGAACCGGACCACACCCCCGCCACCGATCGACCTGTCGGAGGTACCGCGCCCCGGCCGGACATCGCCCGCGCCGCTGCCGATTCCGTCCCCGCCCATCGGCGGCAAGAGTCTGGGTTCGTGCGGGGTGATCCGGCCCGCGGGCGCACCGCAACCGCCGGAGGGGATTTCGGCGACCGCGTACCAGGTGTCCGATCTCGACACCGGCGAGGTGCTGATCGCCAAGGACCCGCACGGCCGCTACCGTCCGGCGTCCACCATCAAGGTGCTGCTGGCCGCGGTCGCGCTGCGCACCCTGGACCTGAACAAGGTGGTGATCGGCACCCAGGAGGACGCCGACGTGGACGGGACCCGGGTGGGTATCGGACCCGGCGGCCGGTACACCAACCGGCAGCTGTTCCAGGCGCTCATCATGGCCTCGGGCAACGACGCCGCGCACGCCATCGCCGCCCAGCTCGGCGGCGACGACGCGGCGGTGGCCAAGATGAACGATCTCGCGGAGCGGTTGCAGGCCAAGGACACTCGCGCGGCCACGCCGTCGGGCCTGGACGGGCCGGGCATGAGCACCTCGGCCTACGACCTGTCGGTGGTGTTCCGCGAGGCCATGTCGATCCCGCTGTTCGCCGAACTGATCCACACCGAGGAGGTCGACTTCCCGGGCTACGGCGCGGATCCGAAGAATCCGGCCGCGACCGAGCACCCCGGCTACCCCATCGCGAACGACAATCTCCTGCTGTTCAACTACGACGGCGCGATCGGCGGCAAGACCGGATTCACCGACGACGCGCGCCAGACCTTCGTGGCCGCGGCACAGCGCAACGGCCGCAGGCTGGTGGTCACCCTGCTCAAAGCCGATGTGCGGCCGTACCGTCCGTTCGAGCAGGCCGCCAAACTGCTCGACTACGGCTTCGCGCTGCCGTCGGGCGCGAGCGTCGGCGAGCTGCCGGAGGCGAACACCCCCAAGGTAGCGACCTCGACGGCGGCGCTGGCGACCCCGCCCAAGCCGGTCGCGGCCGATGTCGACGACGCCGGTGGGCGGCGCGACGATCTGCGCGTGACCCTCATGGTCGGCGGGATCATCCTGGTGCTGTTCCTGCTCGCGGGTGCGCGCCAGATCCACCAGCGCCGCTACTAGCGGCGCGGGTCAGCGCCGCCGCAGCACCGAAACCAGTGCTCCCGCAACGGCGCCCGCGCCGAACAGCGCCGCGCCCGCGCCGGCCGTGAGCCCGGAGATCGACACCCGGGGCTCGATCACGGCCGGGGCGGGCGGCGGGATGTCGGCCGGCAGATCGTTCTCCGATGCGGTGGCCGCCCACGCGGTGGCGAACAGGATGATCCGCGCAGTGAAGTAGCTGAACACCATGAGGCCGATGATCGGGCCGAAGGTCACCCCGGCGGGGCCGTTTACGACCGACCGCAGCACCAGCGACGAGAGTTGTTTGAGCAGTTCGAACACCACCGCCGCGATCAGCGCCGCACGGGCCGCGCTGCGCAGGGTCACCGGGTGCCGGGGCATGCGGGCGATGACCCACACGAACACCGCCCAGTTCGCGAGCACGGCCAGGATCAGGGACAGCACGGTCAGCAACGCCGTGATGCCCGGCGCCTCGGAGATCTCGAACCTGCGCAGCAGCGTGCGAATGAGGCCGCTCGAGGCCAGCACGGACAGGCCGAGCGAGACGCCGATGGCCAGGAACAGGCCCACCATGGCCAGCAGATCCGAGAGCTTGGTCAGCGCCCAATTGCGGTCCTGGACAGGCTGTTCCCACTGTTCGGTGAGCGCGGCCCGCAGGTTCGCGATCCAGCCCAGACCCGCGTACGCGCCCGCCAGCAGGCCGACGATGCCCACGCCCGCGCGGGAGTCGACCGCCTGGGTGATCAGGTCGTTGATCTGATCACCGGCCGCGCCGGGAATGTTCTCGACGATCTTGGCTTGAATCTCGTTGAGCAGCTCCGGATCTCGCGCCAGCACGAAGCCGGCGACCGCGAATCCCACCATGAGCAACGGGAACAACGAGAGCACCGTGAAGTAGGTGATACCCGCGGCGTAGTAGTCGCCGCGCTGCCGCTGGTACCGCCCGGCCGCCCGCACCAGGTGGTCCAGCCAGTGGCGCCTGCGGATCTCCCGCTCGATGCGCGCCCTCGTCTTGTCGAACACCGCTCACCTCCACCGAACACCAGGTCAGATCGATCACTCTTCCATCCCCCCGGCCGGGTCGTCGCCAGGTGCACCGGCGCGGCGATTGTGACGCGTGCCCGGCCCCGGGCGCCTTTCGTGGAATACCCACGCGGTGGGTCGTGACACCGCCGGGCGTGACACAGCCGGGCGCGGCAGCATCGGGCGCGGCAGCATCGGGCGCGGCAGCATCGGGCGCGGCAGCATCGGGCGCGGCAGCATCGCCGACACCGTGAACGGCGTCGGCAAACCCCTTGAGACGCGGCCGACGGGCGGATCGACCCTGACCGACTTCGGCGACGGCGTGGTCAGCGGAACGGCGGCCGCGCTCGCCGCCCGCGTTCCGCCGACGCGTGGAATGTCCGGGTTCCGGGACGGGTTCGGGTACCGCGGGTTAGCGTGATGACCTTGGTCCGCCCGCCCCGACGACCGGAGACCGCCCGCGTGAAAACCGCACTCCTGACCTTGGCCCTGACCGCGAGCGCCGTGCTCGCCATGCCCGGCGCGGCCGCCGCGCCGGCGAGCGACTTCGACCTGCAGGCGCATCGCGGCGGGCGCGGGCTGGTCGTGGAGAACACGCTGCCCGCGTTCGCGCACGCCCTGGAACTGGGCGTTTCGACCCTCGAACTCGATATCGGCATCACCGCCGACGGGCGCGAGGTCATCACGCACGACGCCGCCGTCGACGGCGGCAAGTGCGCCGACACCGGACCCGTGACGCCCGGCGATCCGCAGTTCCCCTACGTCGGCAAGTTCATCAAGGACCTGACTTTCGACCAGGTCCGCACCCTCGACTGCGGATCGAAGGCCCAGGCGGACTACCCCGGCCAGCGGACCGCGCCCAGCGCGCGGATGCCCACCCTGGACGAGGTGTTCGCCCTCGCCGACGACCGCGGGGCCGACACCGTGCGGTTCAGCATCGAGTTGAAGAACGATCCGGCGGCCCGCGAGACCGCGCCGCGCGAGGTGTTCGTCGCGCGCGCTATCGCCGAGATCGACCGGGCGGGCATGCGCGAGCGCGCCGCGATCCAGAGCTTCGACTGGGGCACGCTGATCCGGGTGCACGCGGCCGATCCCGGCCTGCGGCTCTACGCGCTCACCGAACCCACGAAGGTGTACCCCTTCTCCCCCTGGCTGGGCGGCCTGGACATCGCGCGATTCGGCGGCAGCCTGGCCCGCGCCGCGAAGTCCTTCGGCGCGGCCGCGCTCTCTCCGCTGTACGCGCTGCCGCCCAGCGGTTCGGCGAGTCTGCCTCTGGTGACCCGTGATTCGGTCGCCGAGGCGCACGCCGCGGGGATCCTGGTCGTGCCGTGGACGGTCAACGAGCCCGGCGCGATGCGCGCGCTGCTGGACACGGGCGTGGACGGGATCATCACCGATTACCCGGATCGGCTACGCGCGGTGCTCAGCGACCGGGGTATGCCGCTGCCGCCGACGTATCCGGCGCGCTGACCCGGCCGCCCCGCCGGGAACCGGACCGATGGGGCAGTTGGTAGCGAATCTCCCAGCGCACCTTATCTTTTCGCGCGTCATCGCGAAGCCGGCGGGCCGGCATTGGATCGCCCGCCGAGGCGAGGTCCGGCCCCGCTTCGAACCCCGCCGCCGGTCCGCGGCGAGCGGCGGGTTCGCCCCGCCGGCGGGCCTTGCGCGGACGACCCGGTTCAGTGGACCCCGGCGTTCGACTCGGCCGTTCCGAAACGACCGAACGCCCGCGGACTTTCCGCGGGCGTTCGGGTAGGCGCCGATCAGCGGGCCAGCAGGCCGATCCGGTCGTACACCTGGGCCAGGGTCTTGCTCGCGACCTCGCGGGCCCGGTCCGCGCCGGCGGCGAGGATGCGGTCCAGCTCGGTCTGATCTGACATGAACTCGTTCACCTTGGCCTGCAACGGCGTAACGAACTCCACCAGGGCATCGGCGGTGGCGGCCTTGAGGTCGCCGTAGCCCTTGCCCGCGAAGTCCTGTTCCAGGGTGACGATCGGGGTCTCGGTCAGCGAGCTCAGGATGACCAGCAGGTTGCTGACGCCCGCCTTGTGCTCCGGGTCGTAGCGGATCTCGCGCTCGGTGTCGGTGACGGCCGAGCGGATCTTCTTGGCCGAGACCTTGGGATCGTCGAGCAGGTTGAGCAGGCCCGCGTCCGAGGAGGCGGACTTGCTCATCTTGGCGGTGGGATCCTGCAGGTCGTAGATCTTGGCGGTGCCGGTGACGATGTGCGGCTCGGGCACCACGAAGGTCTTCTTGTACCGGGTGTTGAAGCGCTGGGCCAGGTTTCGGGTCAGCTCCAGGTGCTGGCGCTGATCCTCGCCGACCGGAACCAGCTGCGGGCGGTACAGCAGGATGTCCGCGGCCATGAGCACCGGGTAGGTGAACAGCCCCACGGTGGCGTTCTCCGCCCCCTGCTTGACCGACTTGTCCTTGAACTGGGTCATGCGGCTGGCCTCACCGAAACCGGTGAGGCAGTTCAGAACCCAGGCCAGCTCGGCGTGCTCGGGCACCTGGCTCTGCACGAACAGCGTCGACTTCTTGGGGTCGACGCCCAGGGCCAGCAGCTGCGCGGCCGAGATCTTGGTCCGCCGGCGCAGTTCCTTGGGATCCTGCGGCACGGTGATGGCGTGCAGGTCCGGGATGAAATAGAAGGCGTCGTAGTCGTCCTGCAGGCGCACCCAGTACTGCACCGCGCCGAGGTAGTTCCCGAAGTGGAACGAATCGCTGGTCGGCTGGATCCCGGAGAGGACCCGCTGCTTGCGGTCGGCGGAGGGTGCAGGACTCGACATGGTTCCGATCTTTCCATGCCGGTCGAGCGGAATTCCGGGCGGTAGGCGCTGTCCGCGCCCACCGCCGCGGCGGGTGTTTCAGCCCGCGCGAGCCGCGAGCGAGCGCGGATCCACCCCCGGCATACTCGGCCGCCCGGAGTTCACCAGCTTCTGTTCGCGGCGGGTGGCCAGGCGGTAGAGCGGGTAGCTGGGCCCGGTCAGGGTGCCGCGCAGCAGTTTCGGGGCCAGCGGCGGGGACAGGTGTGCGGTGCGCACGGCCTGGGCGAGGCCGCGGCAGGCGATCTCCTCGCGGATTCCCCAGGTCAGGCCGTACATCTCGCGGATGCGCGGGGGCAGGCTGCCCTGCACCAGCAGGTTGAAGCCGCCGAGGGCCTGCTGCACGGGGACCGGCATGGGATAGGGCACCTGCTGGCCCATCAGATAGCCGCCGACGACCCTGGCCTCGTCGGTGAGGAAGACCTCGTCCGAGGCGAGATAGCCGTCGAAGACCCGGCGGAATTCGGGGTAGCTCGCGGGCGCGGCGTCGCGCGGCATGCCGAACAGTTCACCCCAGCGCACGTAATCCTGGTACAGCCCTTCGCGTTCGGTCGCGGTGAGCCTGCGGACGAGCAGATCGTGCATGACCTCGGCGGAGTCGAAGGTGAAGGCCATGGTCATGAACATGAGTTGCGGATCGTGCGCGGAGTAGCGGGTGCCGGCCGGGTGGTGGCTGCCCGCGTCCTCGGGCAGTCCGCCCTGGACCTTGGCGTGTCGCTTGTGGGTGAACGCGCGCGCCCGGTCGGCCTCCTCCTTCGTGCCCAGCGACACCGCTTCGAAGAGCCGTCCGGTGAGCGCGAGCCGGGTGTAGGGGGTGGTCCGGTGCTGGGTGTTCTCGGCGGTGCCGACGTAGAGCAGCGGGTGCACGGCCCCGATCACCAGTGCGCGCTGACCGTAGGTGAGCCCCACCGCGCGCTTGCGCATCACGCGCCGAATCATCGAGTCATCGGAGAAGTATCCGGTATCCGACCGTGCAGGCATCGTTGCCTCCCGAAGCAGTGTGTGATGCGAACCACCACATCTGGAAAAAGAGTCCCCCAGATTCGAGAATCTGGCAAGACCTACCCCCAGAACTGCGCCCGTGCCAGAATCGATCCGTGACCGGGCAACGCACGTACGGCGGAATCTCCGCGGCGCAGCGCCGCGCCCAGCGCCGCGCGGCCCTGCTGGACGCGGCCCTGGACATCCTCGGCGCGCACGGCGTCGACAAACTGACGGTCGCCGCCCTGTGCACCGGCGCGAACCTCAACGAGCGCTACTACTACGAGAATTTCGACGGCCGCGACGCGGTGCTGTCGGCCCTGTTCGACGCCATCGCCGAGGAGCTGGCCGGGACCCTGATCCTGGCCCTGCACACCGCCCCCGCCGATTCCCGCGCCAAGGCCCACGCCGCCATCACCGCCGGCGTCCACGTCCTGACCGACGACCCCCGCAAGGCCCGCGTGGCCCTGGTGGTGAGCTCGGCGACCCCCGAGCTCCGCACCCGCACGGTCCACACGGTCCGCGCGTTCGCGAACATGGTCGCCGCCGAAGGCACCGACTTCTACAACCTCACGCCCCCAACCCCCAACCCCGCCATCACCTTCCGTGCGACCTACCTGGTAGGCGGCCTGATCCAGACCCTGGCCGCCTGGCTCCAGGGCGACCTCCCCATGACCAGGGACGAGCTGATCGATCAGACGACGGACGTCTTCGTCCTGCTGGGCGAGGACCTCGCAGCACAGCTGCGCGGTCGCTAGGTGTCACTGCCTGCCGAACAGCGGCAGAGGACCGCTAGCGCAGATGTTCGGTTGTGCGCCTGCCAATTGCGGCGCTGAGGGCGTCGAGTTCGGCTAGAACATCCGTGGCGGCCCAGATTCGGTTGCGCTTGCTCTCCGAGAGAACTTCGAGGATGCCCAGGTCGGTCAGTTTGTTCAGGACGCGGTACGTGCTGGCGTCGGCGGTGCCGAGGAGCTGTTGTGCGGTGTCCGCGTTGAAGATCGGTACATCGAGAAGGACCCCGAGGAGCGTCTCCTCGCCGGATTTCGCCCGTGGGCGAGCGAGTTCACGCCAGCGCGACGGCAATTCGGCGAGGGCCCGCGCTGACTCCTCGGACGCCTCACTGGCGTATACCGCTCCCGCGGACAGGTATTCGACGAACTCGTCGACATGGCCGGCGCGATAGGAGTTCAGATACTCGAAGTAGCGACCGGTATCCGCGAGCATGGCGGACGCCAATGGAATCGTGACGGTTCGAGTGAGTCCGCGGCGGCGCAGGATCGCACTGATGAGTGCCCGGCCGATGCGGCCGTTGCCGTCGGTGAAGGGATGGATGGATTCGAACTGGGCGTGTGCGAGGGCTGCCTGCGCGAGGATAGGCAGATCATCCCGATTGGCGAAGATGAGGAGGTCTTCCACCAGTTCGGGGACCAACTCCGGCGGAGGCGGTATGTGGGCAGCGTCGATCGGTGTGTAATCGCTGCCACCGATCCAGTTCTGGACATCGCGCAGACGGCCGGCGTCACGGGCCGTGTAGTAATCCGGCTCCATCAGCAGCCGGTGCGCGGTCAGCAGGTCGCCGAGGGCTATCGGCCCGGATCCCGCCGCCTTCACCATGGCGAGCAACGCCTTGACCGCCGCGAGTTGCGATTTCGCCTCGTCCCCCGCCTTTCCGCCCGCAACCGCCTTACCGAAGGCTCGCCAGCCCGCGTCGATGTGCTCGATCTTCGAGGAGGCGACCGATTCGCTGCGCAGTAGAAAGTCCGCCAGGGGAGCAAGGTGCTCGCCGCAGCCGGCTTCGAGGCGAGCGATCGCGATCAGTGCCGCCTCGTGTGTCCGCGCAACCATCCCGGTCGGGTTGTAGTCGAGGTCGGCGATGGGAGGCGGGATCGACACCGTGATTCGGTCGAGGGTGCGGTCGGCGCGTGAACCCTGGCGCTGACGTGGCGCCCACGCCCGATCCTCGGTGCGATGCGGCGGCCAGCCCATGTCCCTCCTTCGAAAATAACCGAGACTAAGCGTTCATATATTTCAGTTTATACCGATAAGTAGAAATACAGAGTCCTTGTTCTCGTTTTCCGCATCCAAACGAGCGCGAAGGGCCGCGCAGCCCGCCTTGCAGGCGCGGAGGATGCGGGGTCCGCACCGCCTACAACTCGCGGCGGTCCCAGTCGAGGGTGGTGGCGGGCAGGCCGGGGACCTCGCCCTGCAGGATCACGCGGAAGGTGGTCTTCAACGGGGTCCAGTAGGCGGCGCAGTCGGTCATGGCGGCGGCGAACCAGGCGAGCTCGGCGGGCTGGTCGGCCAGCAGATCGGGGGCGTTGCGGACCAGCAGGACGTAGCCGTCGGCCTCGCCCAGGGACTCGGCGAGGTCGCGGAGGCACTCGTCGAAGGCGTCCTTGTTCGCGCCGAAGTAGTAGGGGAACTGCAGGGCGGCGGCGAACTCGTCGAAAACACCTGCGACGGTCCGCATTCGGGGGGCGCGCAGCTCGCGGGAGACGTAGGTACGGGGCAGGGCGTAGCGCAGGCCGCTGAAGTCGGGGGCCTGCACCCGCAGCGCGCCCAGCACCGGGTCGGCGGGCCGGGACAGGAACTGCGACAACGAGATCGGGGTGGCCATCAGCGCATCCTCGTGAAGGTGTCGTAGTGGTCGGCGGTGTACCAGGCGGAGCCGTCGCTGCCGGTGACGATGCGTTCCGCGCCCCGGTCCTGGCCCCGCCGTTTGGGATTCACATCCCACTCGCGATAGCTGATGTTCTTGCCCGCGGCGTCGCGCGCGGGCAGCGCCCGGTTGCGATTGAAATAGGTGTCCCCGCCGCGCGTTCCGGGCGCGCCCGCCGAGTCCGGCCAGCGCCCCGCGTCGATCTCCACGAGCGTCAGGTAGGCCCGGTCCGGCACCCCCGCGACCTTGGCGGGCGCGGAGGCGCTCGGCTGCCCGACCGCGCCCGGGTTCGACGGCTTCGGCGCGGCCGTCGAGGTCGCCGCGGGCCGGGCGTCCCCGCCCCGGTCCACGCTGTCGTTCCCGCGCGCCAGCAACAGCGCGAGCAACACCAGCGCCACCGCGCCGCCCAACAGCAGCCACGCGCGCACCCGCGGCGAGATCGTCACCGGTACTGGACCGTCACGGGCGCGTGGTCGGACCAGCGCTCCGCGTAGGTGGCGGCCTTCTCCACCACGGCCTGCTTCGCGCGGCCGGCGATGTCGCCGCGGGCGAGCTGGTAGTCGATCCGCCAGCCGGCGTCGTTGTCGTAGGCGCGACCGCGGTAGGAGTGCCAGCTGTATGGGCCCGGCACGCCCGGGTGCAGCTCGCGGACCACGTCCACGTACCCGGCCGCGAGCATCGCGGACACCCACGCCCGCTCCCGCGGGAGGAAGCCGGAGTTCTTGACGTTGCCCTTCCAGTTCTTGATGTCGAGCTCGGTGTGCGCCACGTTCCAGTCGCCCATGATCACGAAGTCGCGGTCGATCCCGGTCATCCGCGCGCCGACCTCGTCGAGGAACCGGTACTTCTCGTCCTGCATCGGGGTGTCGGCCTCGCCGGTGTGCACGTAGACGCTCGCGACGGTCAGCTCGTCGAAATCGGCCTCGATGTAGCGCCCGATGCTCGCGAATTCGGTTCCGGGAACCCAGTTTCCGTCCACCATGACCCCGGGCCCGATCCGCACCGCGTCCGGCTGCCTCCGGGACAGGATCCCCACACCCGCGCGCCCCTTGATCCCGGGTTCGGCGTGGCTCAGATACCACCCGGCATCGAGCGCGGGAGCCAGCACGCTACGCGTTTGCTCCTCGGTCGCCCGGGTCTCCTGTAGGCAGACGATATCGGCCTCGGTGACAGCCAGCCAGGCGAGCAGACCCTTGGGGGCCGCCGCGCGAACTCCATTGACGTTTACCGTGCTGAGGATTTTGGGCACCCTACGACCGTACAATGCCGCTATCCAACCTTCTCCGTGGACATCGAGGTCCAGGAAGGGGTGATGACGATGACGTCAGGCACCGCCAAGCCCGCCACCCCGCTCGCCCCCATGCGCGCATTGCACACCGGTTCCGGTGATCCACTGCTCCTGCTGCACGGGTTCATGATGTCCCCGCACTGCTGGGAGGGGGTCGCGGAGCGGATGGCAAGCCATTGCGAGGTGTTCGCTCCCGCCTTCACCGGCCACTGGGGCGGCCCGGAGTTCGAGGGCTGGTACCTCGATGTCAGTGCCCTTGCCGATCGAGTCGAAGACCAATTGGACGAGATGGGCTGGCGCACCTGCCATATCGCGGGCAATTCGCTCGGCGGCTGGGTGGGTTTCGAACTCGCGCGCCGCGGCCGGGCCCGCACGCTCACCGCTATCGCCCCCGCCGGTGGCTGGCAAACCCCCTCCGCGCTGCAGGTGAAGGTCGGCCTGAAGTTCCTGTCGCTGGTGCCGGTGGTCGAGGTGGGTAGACGCCTGCCGAACGCCATCGCCTTCAGCGCCCCGGTGCGCTCGGTGGTGTCGCTGCTGCTGAGCAAGAACGGCGCCGCGGCCCCGCGCCGCGCGGTCGAGGCCGCCATCACCTCGGCCATGAACTGCCGCGCCATGCTCCCGATGATCGCCGGCGCGTTGCGCGCCCCCGATCTCGAGGACATGTCGGACCTGAAAACCCCTGTGCGCCTGCTCATGTGTGAGAACGACCGGATCATTCCGTACCAGACCTATGCTCGTCGTTTCCTGCAGGAACTGCCCGAGTCCGCGGATCGCATCCTGATCCACGACGTCGGCCACGTCCCCATGCTCGAGGCCCCCGATCGTATTGCCACCCTGATCGCCGAGCACGTCTACGCGAGTCGCACTCGTTTGCGCGCGGTCTGAATTCCCCAAGCGCCCCACCGGATCCCGTTCGCTCCTAGGATCGAACGGGCAAGGATAGCCAGAGTAGGTCCGGGTCGGACAGGGGTGATTTTCAGATGAGTGTGCAACCGAAGGTCGATCAGACACAGCCGAGTGTCGCGCGCGTCTACGACTACATGTTGGGCGGTAAGGACAATTACGCGGTCGACCGCGAGGTCGGCGATTTCTTCTTCAAGGATCTGCCCGGGTCGGTGGCGATCGTCTACTCCAACCGCCAGGCCCTGGTGCGCGCGGTGGACGAGATGGCCCGGAGCGGTATCGACCAGTTCCTGGACATGGGCAGTGGGCTGCCGACGGCGGACAACGTGCACCAGGTGGCGCAGCGGGTGAATCCGGAGGCGCGCGTGGTGTACGTCGACAACGATCCGATCGTGCTCGCGCACGGCCGGGCGCTGCTGGCCACCCAGGACACCACGGCGGTGATCCAGGCCGACCTGACCGAGCCCGAATCCATCCATCACAGCGAGGAAGTCGAGCGGCTCATCGATTTCAGCCGCCCGGTCGGCGTCATCTTCAGCGCCATCCTGCATCACCTGAACGACGAGGAGAAGCCCGCCGACCTGGTGCGCTACTGGGCCGATCTGGCGCGGCCCGGCAGCCCGTTCTACATCTCGCACTTCCGCACCGGCCAGAACGAGGAGACCAAGGCCGCGGAGGACAAGCTCCAGGCCACGTTCGGTCGCGGCCGCTGGCGCACCGACGCGGAGATCGCGGGCCTGTTCGGCGATCTCGACATGGTCGCCCCCGGGGTGGTCCCGGCGGCGCTGTGGCATCAGGAATCTCAGGGCGACATGACCCGAATCGGCGCCCACGTCCAGGAATTGACGGTGTGGGAGGAACTGATCGGGTCCGCGATGGCCCGTAAGCCCTAGCGGGCTACTCCGGCGGCGGTGGGACGGGCGCGCCCCGCGGCGGCGGTATCTTCGGGTATCGCCGCGCGCCCGCCGCCACCGGTTCCCCGAGAGGATCCGGCAGCGTGGACACCCCCAGTTCGGCGTCGCGCCGGGCGCCCGGATCCCAGCCCGCGGCAACCACTTTCGTCTGCATCACGATCGCGGCGAGCAGAATCACCGCGCCGATCGCGAGCGCCGCCACCACCGCGCCCCAGCCGCCGAGCTTCGCCGCGGTGCCGATGGCCGTGCCGAACCAGCCGTAGTCGGCGTCACCGAACGTCGTGTTCTCCTCGCCGAAGGGCCCCAGCACCCGCAGCAACAGCGCGGGCAGGAACGTGATGAGCACGCCGTTGACGAACGCGCCCGCGATCGCGCCCCGGCGGCCGCCCGTGGCGTTGCCGTACACGCCGGCCGCGCCGCCGGTGAAGAAGTGCGGCACCAGCCCGGGCAGCACGAGGGTCAAGCCGAACAGCGGATTGAAGATCCAGGTCAGCAGTCCCAGGCTGACCAGTCCGCCGACGAAGCTGGAGATGAACCCGAGCAGCACCGCGTTCTGCGCGTACGGGAACACGATGGGCGCGTCCAGCGCGGGCACCGCGCCCGGCACCACGCGCGCGGCGATGCCCTGGAAGGCGGGCACCAGCTCGCCCAGGATCGTGCGCACGCCGAAGAGGATGACCGCGACCGCGATACCGAACTGCAGGCCCTGGCTCACCGATTTCATCAGGTAGTTCCCGATGTTCGTCGCGCCGTCCGGGAACGCCCGGTACGCCTCGTCCGCCCCGACGCGCACCAGGAAGATCACCGCCAGGACGAGGTAGAGCAGCACCATCGACAGCGCCGTGGCCACCATCGAATCGCGCAGGAAGCGCAGGCCCTCCGGCAGATTCATCTCCTCGGTGCTGCGGCTGCGCTTGCCGACGAGCTGACCGGTCGCACCGGCCGCGACGTATCCGGCGGTCCCGAAGTGCCCGATGGCCACGTCGTCGCCGCCGGTGACCCGCCGCGTCCACGGCTGGGCCAGCGCGGGCAGCGCCACCATGACGATGCCGAGCAGAATGCCGCCGGTGAGCACGACCACCGGCGTGGAGAATCCGGCCACCGCCAGCACCATGGTCAGCAGCGTGGCCATGAACAGCATGTGATGCCCGGTCAGGAAGACGTAGCTCAGCGGCGTGAACCGGGCCAGCAGCAGGCTGATGGCGAAGCCGAGGATCATGAGCCAGGTGACCTGCGCGCCGTATTCGGCCTGCGCGATGGCCACGATCGCCTCGTTGGTCGGGATGACGCCGTGCGCGCCGAGTGCGCCCTGGATCATGATCCCGAGCGGTTTCAGCGACAGCACCACCAGCCCCGCGCCGGCCCCGATGAGCAGGAAGCCGAGGGTGGCCTTGATGGCCCCGCCCACCACCTGCCCGGTGGATTTGCGCAGCGCGATCAGCCCGACGGCGGTGATGATGCCGATGAGATACGCGGGCTGACTGAGGATCTCGTTGACGATGAACTGGGCTATGGCCAGGACGACGTTCACGGGGCTCGCCTCCTACACGTCGAAGAGGTCGCGCAGGATGCGGTCGACTTCGGCGGTGCTGGTGAAGTTCTCCACAACCCGCACCGGAATTCCCATGTCTCCCAGTGTCTTCGCGATCTCCCCGGAGGTCAGCACCGCGACGGCCTCCCCCGCCTTGCCCTTGGCCGAAATGGTGTCGGTCGCTTCGACATCGACGTAGGACGACCATTTCCAGCGGTTGAGCACCTTCTCCAGGGTGCTCTTGAGAAACAGGCTGGTGCCGACGCCGTTGCCGCACACGGTGAGTATCTTCACCGGTCCCGACGCCGGGTGATCACCGGAAGCCGTTGTGGTGGAAAGCTTCTCGGATTCGGCCGCGTCCTCACCGGTGATGAGCCGGCGCAGTTCCCGGGCCGTCGCCACCGCCCGCAGCCGCTCGTCCGCACCGGGTTCGAGCAGCAGCCGGGCGAGCGCGGCCATGGCGTCGGTGTGCACCTCGGAGTCGGTGGCCGCCAGCGCCACCACCAGATCCACCGGGTCGTTGGGGCTGCCGAACTCGACCGGCTCGCGCAGTCGCACCCACGACATACCGGTCCGTGACACCGCGGGCGAGGGTCGCGCGTGCGCGAAGGCGAATCCGGGCGCGATGACGATGTACGGCCCGTTCTCCTCCACGTTGCCGATCATCTCGGCGGTGTACTCGTCCGTGGCCACGCCGGTGGCGGTCAGCAAGCTTCCGGCGGCGCGAATCGCCGCGCGCCAGTCCGGGGCCGGTACATCCAGCTGGATCGCGTCTTCGGGCAGCAGGTCCGACAGCGATGTCATGCCCGAATAGTCGCAGATTTTCCCGTCCAGCTACCGGAGGGCACACCGCAGGTTTCCACCACCGATTCACCGCGGTCGTCCGCGGCGCTCATCGCCCACTGCCCGGCGTCCGCCAAGGCCCGAGAACCAGCACGTCACCCCACGTCGCGGCTCGCGCCACCCACCCGCCGGTCCGCGAAATCGGCCAGCAGCTCCGCGATTCCGGCCGGATCGTCCAGCTGCGGGCAGTGCCCGGCGCGCGGGAGCACGATGAACTCGCTGCCCGGCAGCAGCCGATGCAGCGCCGCCCCGGCCCGCACCGGAATGATGCGGTCCCGGCGGCCGTGCACGATCCGGACCGGGCAGGACACGGGATCATCCGCGTAGCCGCCCACCGATTCCTGCGCGAAGCGAATCGCGTTCTCGGCCAGCCAGGCCACCTGCGCGGAGCTGCCGTACTTCTCGCGCCACATCGCGATGAGCGCGCGATCGGCCGCACGCGGGTCACCCCACAGCGCCAGCCGCGCGAACACCGAGATGCCCCCGCGCAGTAGCGGCGCGGGCATGCACGTCCGGTGCAGTACCCGCGCGGCGGCGGGCGCGATCCGGCCGCGGGCGAACCGTGCCAGCCAATCATCGGACAGCAGCGGCTCGTCGAGGGCGCAGACCCCGAGCACGAGACCCGGATTGCGCTGCGCCGCCCGCAGCGAGATCGCCACCCCGAGCGAATTACCCACCAGCACCACCGGTCCGGTCGACGCCAGCATCGCGTCGGCGAAGGCGTCCAGCTGCGGCAGCAGCGGACCCGGTGCGAACGGATCGGTCACCCCGAACCCCGCCATGTCGACCGCCACCGCGGCCCGCCCCCGAGCGTGCATCCCGGCGAGCACGCCCCGCCAGGTGTCGGCGGAATCGGCGAACCCGTGCAGCAGCACGAAGCGCGGACCGCCGCCCGGCACCTCCAGCACGCGCGTCCGGAACTCCCCGAACCACTGCGATCGTTCGGTGATCTCGCCGCCGAGGGCGGCCCACGGTGACGTCATTGTCACTCTCTCTTCACGAAATCCGTTGCTGTGCGGTTGTTCCGGTAACCGGGTCGCGCCGGCGAGCACATCCCGCGCGACCCGGTGGCCGGCTCACTTGCCGAGCAGCCCCTTGGCGACGTGCGTCACCTGGATCTCGTTGCTGCCCGCGTAGATCATGAGCGACTTGGCGTCCCGGGCCAGCTGCTCGACGTGGTACTCCGCCATGTAGCCGTTGCCGCCGAACAGCTGCACCGCCTCCATGGCGACCTCGGTGGCGATCTCGGAGCTGTACAGCTTCATGGCCGAGGCCTCGGCCAGTGACGGCGGCTTGCCCGCGCGGCCGCGTTCGAGAATGTTGAAGACCATGTTCTCGACGTTGATGCGCGCAACCTCCATCTTGGCCAGCTTCAACTGCACCAGCTGGAAACGCCCGATCTCCTGACCCCACAGCTTGCGAGTCTTGGCGTATTCCACCGAGAGCCGGTGACATTCGTTCACGATGCCCAGCGCCATGAACGCGACGCCGATGCGCTCGGCGGTGAAGCTCGACCGGGCGCTCTCCCGGCCGTCGCCGCCCTTGTGCTCCTCGGTCTCCCCGAGCAGCCGGTCCTTGGACAGGCGCACGTTGTCGAAGAACAGCTCGCCGGTGGGCGAGGCGTGCAGACCCATCTTCTGGAACGGCTTGCCCTGGGTGAAGCCCTCCATGCCCTTGTCGAGCACGAAGGTCAGCACCTTGCGATCGCGCTTGTCGGTGCCGTCACCGTCGTCGAGCTTGGCGTAGACGATGACCACATCCGCGAACGGCCCATTGGTGATGAAGGTCTTCTGCCCGTTGAGGATGTAGTCCTCACCGTCGCGGCGCACATAGGTCTTCATCCCGCCGAAGGCGTCCGAACCCGAGTCCGGTTCGGTGATCGCCCACGCCGCGACCTTTTTCATGGTCACGATGTCGGCGAGCCAGCGCTCCTTCTGCGCGAGCGTGCCGCGCGAGAGGATGGTGGTCGCCCCGAGCCCGATGCTCACGCCCATGGCGGTCACCAGCCCCATGCACACCCCGGACAGTTCGCTGATGAGCACCGCCATCATCGATTCCTGGCCTGCGAACGGACCGCCGTCCCCCGAGGAACCCTCCTTGCGCTCGGGCAGCGGCTCGCCCGCGGCCAGGGCCGCTTCGCGCTTGCGCTGGCGGGCCAGCAGTTTCCCGATCGCGTCGCCGCCCAGCGCGTCGATGCCGAAGTCGCTGAACAACTTTCGAATAATCGGATACGGCGAGATCTCACCGCTGTCGAGACCGGCCAGCTGCGGGCGGATCTCCTTGTCGATGAAGCCGCGCACCGCGTCGCGGATCATCTCGTCGGTTTCGGACCATTCGAACATCGTTGTTCTCCAGACGGTTTCGCTGTCGGGGGTGCGATCGGGACGGTACGACTCAGGGCAGGCGGGCGGCGATGTCGTCGATCAGCCACGGACCGTCGGTCTCGATGGTCTTCACGTCGTGCCAGCCCGCGAGCTCGGAGATGGCCCCGCCCTGCACCGCGAACACCTTGCCGGTGATCGGGCACTTCTCGGTGGCCAGGTAGGCGACCAGCGGGGAGATGTTGGCCGGGCTGAAGGCGTCGAAGGCGCCCTCCTCCAGATCCGCGACCTCGGCGGCCATCATCTCGCCCATGCCCGGCGTGGCCAGGGTCAGGCGGGTGCGCGCGATGGGCGCGATGGCGTTGACGCGCACGCCGTAGCGGGCGAGTTCGTCGGCCGCGACCAGGGTCAGCGCGGCGATGCCCGCCTTGGCCGCACCGTAATTGCCCTGCCCGGCGTTGGGAACGGTCACGCCCGAGGCGGACGCGGTGTTGACCACCGCCGCGTTCGGCTGGTTACCTGCCTTGGACTGGTCCTTCCAGTACCCGGCTGCGTGGCGCAGCACCGCGGCGTGCCCCTTGAGGTGCACCGCGACGACAGCGTCCCACTGCGCCTCGTCCATGCCCGCGATGAACGCGTCGCGCAGGATCCCGGCGTTGTTGATCACCGCATCGAGGCGGCCGAACTCCGAGACAGCCTGATCGATCAGGTTTTTCGCGCCGGCCCAGTCGGCGATGTTGTCGGTGTTCGCGACGGCGCGACCGCCGGCGGCCACGATCTCGTTCGCGACCTCCTGCGCGGGGCCGACGTCGACGCCCTCGCCGGAGTTGCTGCCGCCCAGGTCGTTCACCACGACCGCGGCGCCCTCGCGCGCGAACAACAGTGCGTGCTCACGGCCGATACCGCGACCGGCGCCGGTGACGACGGCGACCCGTCCTTCGAGCAATCCCATGAATCTCTCCTGTCCAGCAAGTCTTTTCGCGAACGGCGTCACCCCGCCGACGCCGTTCGAAGGTGTCAATCCGCGATGTCGGCGCGGCCGTCGCTCAACACGACGTCGTCCCCGCGCAGCGTGCGGAAGGCGTAGGTGGTGACCCCGTCGGCGGAGTCGAGCTTCCAGAGCTGGGTCCGCAGGTCGTCGCCGGGGAACACCATCTTCGAGAACCGGACCGCGAAGCGCCGCAGCCGCGCCACATCCGAGCCCGCGACCTCGGTGAGCACGCCCCAGGACGACATGGCCATCGTGCACAGCCCGTGCGCGATGATGCCGGGCAACCCGGCCTCCTTGGCGACGTCGTCGTCCAGATGCAGCGGCACCGGATCACCCGAGGCGGGCGAATACCGGTACGTCTGATCGAGATCCACGTGCGCCGCCGCCTCGGCCACCGGCGGCAGGTCGGCCAGCGCGGCGTCGAAACGGTGCGCGGGTGCGCCGTCGCCGACCCGCAGACCGGCGTTCACGCCGCGGAAGAACGCGGTCAGATACTGCTCGTTGACCAGTTCGCCGTCCTCGGCACGGGTTTCGATGAGGATGGTGATGGTCGAGCCGTTGTCCCTGCCCTCGAACCCGATGGCCTTGGCGCGCGAGACCAGCGTCTCGCCGGGCCGGATCGGACGGTGGAAGTGAAAGTCCTGCTCGCCGTGGACGACCCGGCCGAAGATGTCCATCGGCACCACGTCGATGACCGGCACCATCATGGCGTCGAACACCGGGACGATGGCGAACACGGGCGAGGCGATCTCGCCCTTGCGGTGCGCCTCGATGGGATCATTGGTGGCGGCGGCGTATTCGGCCAGCCGTTCCGCCGTGACCTCGAAACGCTCTTCGTCGGACCAGGTGTTCAGGCCCGAGGCATCGAATTCGATGGGGGTGCCCGACATCTCAGGCCGCCGCGGCCAGCGAGTCGAGGGCGGTGAGGGTCTTGTCGAGCTGGTTCAGCCCGTCCTTCTCCACCGCCTTGCCCAGCGCGCCCTTGATGAGCGCGCCCTCGAAGTCACCGGCGACCGCGAAGTTGCTGCCCTCGCCCGCGGGGGTGATGTCGAAGGTGAACTGCACCTTCACCCCGGCCATGCCGGTTCCGCTGAGCACCAGGCGATTCGGGGCCTCGACGCTCTCGACCTTCCAGACCATCTTGTTGGCCATGCCGAGCATGACGACCTTGGCGGTCAGCACCGCACCTTCGGACAGCACGGCCGGCGCGTCCTCCATCCAGCGCTCGTGGATGCTGAACCACTTGTCCCAGGTCTGCGGATCGGAGACCACGGCCCACAGGGCGGCGGGGCCGGCGGTCAGGTCGCGGCTGGCTTCGATGTGTCCCATGTGAAAACTGCTCCTCGTCGAGTAGATCTGTGTCGGTTGGTGTTTCGCGACGCGCTCAGCGGTCCGCGCGCTGGTAGGCGGTGATGACGGCCGCGCCGCCGAGCCCGATGTTGTGCTGCAGGGCGGCGGTGACGTTGTCCACCTGCCGCTTGTCTGCGGTGCCGCGCAGCTGCCAGGTGAGCTCGCTGCACTGCGCCAAACCCGTTGCGCCCAGCGGATGTCCCTTGGAGATCAGGCCGCCCGAGGGATTGACGACCCACTTGCCGCCGTAGGTGGTGGCCCCGGCGTCGATGAGCTTTGCCGCCTCGCCCTCGCCGCACAGGCCCAGCGCCTCGTACAGCAGCAGTTCGTTGGCGGAGAAGCAGTCGTGCAGCTCGATGACCTGGAAGTCCTCCGGGCCCAAACCCGCCTCGGCGTAGACCTTCTCGGCCGCCTGGACGTTCATGTCGTAGCCGATGAGGTTCTTGGCGGTGCCGTCGAAGGTGGAGGCATAGTCGGTGGTCATGGTCTGGCCCACGATCTCCACCGCCTGCGCGGCCAGGCCGTGCCGATCCACGAAATCCTCGCCGGCCAGGATGGCCGCGCCGGAACCGTCGGAGGTCGGCGAGCACTGCAGCTTGGTGAGCGGGCTGTAGATCATCCGCGCGTTCAGGATGTCGTCCAGCGAGTACTCGTCCTGGAACTGGGCATACGGGTTGTTCACCGAATGCCTGTGGTTCTTGTGGCCGATCTTGGCGAAGTGCTCGAGCGTGGTGCCGTACTTCTCCATGTGCTCGCGCCCGGCCGCGCCGAACATCCACGGGGCCACCGGGAACAGCACCTCGGAGATCTCGGCGAGGGCCATGACGTGCTTGGCCATCGGCTGTTCGCGATCGTCGTAACTCGAGCCCAGCGAGCCCGGCTGCATCTTCTCGAAGCCCAGGGCCAGGGTGCAGTCGGCGAGCCCGCCGCGGATCGCCTGGGCGGCGAGGTAGAGCGCGGTCGAACCGGTGGAACAGTTGTTGTTGACGTTCACCACCGGGATGCCGGTCATGCCGAGCTCGTACACCGCGCGCTGACCGGAGGTCGACTCGCCGTAGACGTAGCCGACGTAGGCCTGTTCGACCTCGCGGTAGTCGATACCGGCGTCGGCGAGCGCCTTGGTGCCCGACTCGCGCGCCATGTCCGGGTAGTCCCAGTTGCTGCCGTCCTCGTTCTTACGACGGCCCGGCTTCTCGAACTTCGTCATTCCGACGCCGACTACGTACACCTTGTTCGCCATCGAACTCCTCCCATCACGCTGCTGTGCTCGAACAGAAACAAACATACAGAGATGTATGTAAGCACACAAGGGTGCGGTTCCCAGCTGGATTCGAAGCCGATCATGGGCGCGCGTCAGCGCCGGAATGCGAATACATACATTCCGGGATGCATGAGCAAACGAACAGCGCCCGGGCCGTTCGCCCGGGCGCCGCGAGAAAGTGTCGTAGCCGGCTGGAGGTCAGTCGGCGATGACCAGACCCGGCAGCGACGCCGCCGCGATCACACGCAGATGCGCCGAGGCGCGCCGCCAGCGCCGCAGCGCCCGCGCCGGATCCGGCTCGATGAAGCTGGACACCAGAATGCCGCGCAGGGCGTCCATGGCGGTGTAGAGGAAATCGCGAGCATCCTTGCGGTACACCTCATCCGGGACGTACCGGGACAGCGCCATGAGCACCGCGTTGTTCACGAACGGCTCGACCTTGCCCATCTCCCGGGCCAGCACCGGATCGGTGCGCCCGGCCACCCACAGCTCCATGGCCGCGATGAACAGCGGGCCCTGATGCAGCTCCCACAGGAAATCCAGCATGGTGGCGATGGAGTCCGCGCCGTCCTTGATGCGCCCGATCTCCAGCATGGCGGCCTCGGTGCGGCGCTGGGCCAGATGACTGATGGCCGCGACCACCAGATCGGTCTTGGATCCGAAGTGGTGGACCATGGCCCCGCGGGTCACGCCCGCCCGTTCGGCGACCCGCGGCGTGGTGGTGCCCGCGTACCCGAACTCGACCAGACACTCGATGGTCGCGTCGAGCAGCCGCACCCGCATCTCGCTGCTGCGCTGCTCCTGGGTCCGGCGGGGTTGCTTCGGCGCCGCGGTCGTGGTCATCCCTGGATCGTACACTTACATACAAGAGTGTATGTAAACGAGACCGCTCCCGGTCAGGCGCTCCGGCGCGCGACCCACAGGGTGACGCTGAACAGCAGCACGCCCGCGACGGCCAGGAGCGTACCGACGACGGCCGGGGCGGTGTAGCCGAAGCCGGCCGCGATCACCAGGCCGCCCAGCCACGCCCCCGCCGCGTTGGCGATATTGAGGGCCGCGTGATTGAGCGCGGCGGCCAGGGTCTGGGCATCGTGCGCGACATCCATGAGCCGGGTCTGCAGGGCCGGGGCGAGCGCCGCGCCGGACGCGCCGACGAAGAAGGCTCCGGCCGCCGCCGTGAACGGATTGTGCGCGGCCGCAACGAAACCCGCCAGGATGAGCACCATGAAGATCAGGCCGCCGAGAATCGCGCGGTCGACGCCGCGATCGGCGAACACGCCGCCCAGGATGTTGCCCGCCACCATGCCGAGCCCGAAGAGCATGAGCACGATGGGCACCAGGCCGACCCGCATTCCGGCGACATCGGTGAGCGTGGTGGTGATGTAGGTGTAGACCGCGAACATGCCGCCGAAGCCGACCGCGCCCACCAGCAGGGTGAGCAGCACCTGCGGGCGCCGCAGCGCACCCAGCTCGGTCCGCGGGTCGGTAAGGCGAATCCCGTGCAAGTGCGGCACGAAACGAGAAATAGCGGCGACGGTGGCCGAACCGATGATGGCGACGACCACGAAGGCGTCCCGCCAGCCCAGATGCTGACCGAGCCAAGTGGCGCTGGGAACGCCGACAACATTGGCGGCGCTCAAACCCAGCATAACCGCCGCTACCGCCTTGGCCCTTTGGCCCACCGGCGCCAGGGAGGCCGCGGCCAGCGACGCGACGCCGAAATACGCGCCGTGCGGCAGGCCCGAAACGAAGCGCGCCGCGGTCAGCGTCGCGAAGCTCGGGGCGAGCACGGTGGCCACGTTTCCCACGGTGAAAGCCACCATGAGCCAGATGAGCAGCTTCTTGCGATCGACCCGCGCGGCCATCGCCGCGATCACCGGCGCACCGACGACCACGCCCAGCGCGTAGGCGGAAACCACATGCCCCGCAACCGGTTCGGAGACGTCCATGGCTCCCGCGATATCGGGCAGCAAACCCATGGTGACGAACTCGGTGGTCCCGATCCCGAATCCGCCCAGCGCCAGCGCCAGCATCGCCGCGATCGGCCACCGCCGCTCGTTCTCCGGAGCAGCGGCCACCGCCGTCTCGGGCGCAGCGGCCACCGCCGTCTCGACCGCCACATCCCCGCCGGGCACAGAGTTAGCCATGAACGTGGGCAACACCCCGGCGCATCTCCCCCATCCCGCTTTCGGCGTGAGCCCACTCACCCGCGGGGATCAGGCACACGAACGCCCGGCGAGCGCGACGCGATCGGGTACGGCGTGGCCCGGGCGACAGCCCGACTCTCGGGACGAACGTCACGGGCCGCGGCACGACGGGCACGGCCCGGTACCGCGGCGGGCACCGAACAGTGCCTCAGCGCGAGGCGGCGCCGGCCGACTCGAAATGCTCCACGAGCAGCCGTGCGGTGTCCTCTGGCGCTTCCTCGGGGATCCAGTGCGAGACGCCGGGCAGGATCTCGAGCCGGAACGGGCCGTCCACGAACCGCTCGGTGAGCCGCACGCCGCTCTCCAGCACCGCTTGGTCCCCGCTGCTCCAGATCTGCAGGGTCGGGACCGCGACCCGGGCGGTGAGCACGCGCGGGGAGGACAGCAGCATCGCGCGGTACCAGTGCAGGCCGCCGCGGGCGATCGCGCGGTCGCGCACGCGGTCAGAATCGCGGCGGATGTGTTCATCGGTCTGGCCCAGGTCACCCAGGATCCGGCGGAAAATGCCGGTCCGCAGGGTCAATTCGGGCAGCAGCGGCACCTGGAAGGCGTACATGTACCAGGACGCCACCACCTGGCGGCTGGTGAGCACCGCGCGCGCGAACGCTCCGGGATGCGGAATCGACAGCGCCGCCATGGATTTCAGGCCGCCCTGTCCGGATCCGGCGACGACCCAGGCCAGCGCCGCGCCCCAGTCGTGCCCGACCAGGTGCACCGGCCGCCCGATCTGCTCGGTCATGGCCGCGACGTCCCCCGCGAGCTCCCCGAGCCGGTACTGCCACCGCCAGCGCGGCGCCGCGCTGGCCACCGAACCCCGCAGGTCCGGCGCGAAGGTCCGGTACCCCGCCGCGTGCAGCAGCGGCGCGACCGCGTCCCAGCTCCGCGAGTCCTGCGGCCACCCGTGCAGCAGCAGGACGGGTTCGCCGTCCAGCGGCCCCGAGTCGATGACCGGGAATACCAGCTCTCCCCGGCGAAATTCCGAAATACGAACGGCTACGTCGGTCCCCATTGACCTGCACCTCCAGCGCTCCGGCAATACCGCTTCAGCCTGGCACATGGGCCACAGTGTGCGCTACCGCAAGTAACAGATAAATCTCGCCATTATCGTCTGCCCTGCGCGGCGGCCGCGGCCACGAGCGTCTTGCGCAGGCCCAGCACCCCGGCGAGCGCGAGCACGGTGACCAGCACGAAGCCGCCGCCGAGAATCAGCGGAATCTGAGCCGCGTCCGCACTCGTCAGGCAATCCCCGCGTTCGTCGGGCCCGCACCTGCGGCCGTCCGCCCGCGCCGCCAGGACGAAACACAGCACGGTCATCCCCAGCGATGCCACCGCGAGCACCCACCCCAGCCGAATCCACAGCCGATACCGCGGCGGCAGTGCGCGAACCTTACCCATGCCCAGTTCTTATCACCCGCAACGGAATCGCGGGTATCGCCGTGGTCCGGACGCCGAAAACAGTTCGGGCACCCGCTGTTCCGCGTACTCGCGGAGGCAGGTGCCCGGATGCTCGGCGCGATGGTTCCGGCCGGGACGATCGGTCCCGGCCGCCATCGTTTCGCCGCTGCGCCGCTGTTCACGCCGGCGCGACTTCTACTCGGACATCGATGACGTCCTGCTTCCGTCCGGCGAGGTGATCCCTCACGTTCCGAAAGTCTTGCGCCCCGGGCCTTCCGGAGAATTCCGGGCGCCCGAGAATCTTACGCCCCGGACCCCGGCAACCGCCGAATCCGGAGATGTCACCCGCCTAGCGCAGGGTGCGGGCCAGGTTGGCGTCCAGCACGCCGAGGAACTCCTCGGTGGTCAGGTAGCCCTGGTCGCCGCCGACGAGCAGCGCGAGATCCTTGGTCATCTGGCCGTCCTCGACGGACTTGATGACGACGTCCTCGAGGGTCTGCGCGAAGCCGACGACCTCGGGGGTGCCGTCCAGCTTGCCGCGATGAGCCAGGCCACGGGTCCACGCGAAGATCGAGGCGATCGGGTTCGTGGAGGTGGGCTTGCCCTGCTGGTGCTGGCGGTAGTGCCGGGTGACCGTGCCGTGCGCGGCCTCGGCCTCACAGGTGCGGCCGTCCGGGGTGAGCAGCACCGAGGTCATCAGGCCCAGCGAGCCGAAGCCCTGCGCCACGGTGTCGGACTGCACGTCGCCGTCGTAGTTCTTGCAGGCCCAGACGTAGCCGCCCTCCCACTTGAGCGCGGAGGCGACCATGTCGTCGATGAGCCGGTGCTCGTAGGTCAGGCCCTGAGCGTCGAACTCGTCCTTGAACTCGTTCTGGTACACCTCTTCGAAGGTGTCCTTGAACATGCCGTCGTACGCCTTGAGGATGGTGTTCTTCGTGGAGAGGTACACCGGGTAGTTCTGCTGCAGACCGTAGTTCAGCGAGGCCCGCGCGAAGTCCCGGATGGACTCCTGGAAGTTGTACATACCCATGATCACGCCGCCGTCTTCGGGCATGCGCACGACCTCGTGCTGGATCGGCTCGGAGCCGTCCTCGGGCGTGAAGGTCAGGGTGACGGTGCCCGCCTGGTGCACCTTGAAATCGGTGGCGCGGTACTGATCGCCGAAGGCGTGGCGGCCGATGATGATCGGCTTGGTCCAGCCCGGAACCAGACGCGGCACGTTGGAGATGATGATCGGCGCACGGAAGATGGTGCCGCCCAGAATGTTGCGGATGGTGCCGTTCGGCGACCGCCACATCTTCTTGAGGTCGAACTCCTCGACGCGGGCCTCATCCGGGGTGATGGTCGCGCACTTCACGCCGACGCCGTGTTTCTTGATGGCGTTGGCCGCGTCGACGGTGACCTGATCATCGGTCTTGTCGCGGTACTCGATGCCGAGGTCGTAGTACTCGAGGTTCACATCGAGATACGGGATGATCAGCTTGTCCTTGATGAACTGCCAGATGATCCGGGTCATCTCGTCGCCATCGAGCTCGACGACAGTCCCTTCAACCTTGATCTTGGACATGGACTTCGTGTCCTCCTAGGAAGGTGGTGCTCCCATTGCACGGCCAGGTGAGCACGCTTGTGAGCGGGGACCCCGGCTGTTCAACAAACAACGTATATGCCCGGCGTTTCCTACGGGGCCTCTGGTACCAGGTCCGCATTCCGGAGCGCCAAGCAATACGAGCGTACTGCTGGTGGGAACCTCACCGCGCGGGCAGCCCCCGCTGTGCGGGACCGCGCCCTCAGTTACCGGCGAGTAGGAGCCACGTCACGTCCCGCGTGAATCGGTATCACCGCGGGTTCGGGCGTTCCGCCGCTCATCCGCCGGAAGCGTCGAACAGCGGGCGTGGGTCGGCTGCTCGGCGCGGCCGGACCGGGCAGCGCGGCCGAGCCGTCACGCCGTGACTCCACCGGCGACGCACGCGGCCGGTGAGCCGGCAACGCCACTGGCGGATCGCGCTCAACGCCCGGGCGGGGGCATCAGGGCGAGCTGCGCCGCGACGGCGGCCGCCACGTCGGCCGCTCGCGTGCGGTGCGACGCGGCGGCGGCTCTGTCGCCGAGTGCGGTCGCCAGTTCGGCCAGCATGGCGTCCACGGGGCCGTACACCACCGAACCGGTGTCCAGGCCCGCCATCGTGCCCGCGCGCGGCAGCATGTCGCGGTAGCACTCCGCGATCGCGGCGCTGTCGCCCAGCCCGAGGGCGGCCCGCGCGCGGAAGCTCGCCATGACCGACCAGTAGTGGTCGCGCTTGACCGGTGCCGCCGCGTCGAACACCGTCCGGGCCCGGTCGGCATCGCCCGCGTCGAGCAGGGCCGCCACGTAGGGGTACACCATGGCGTGCGGGGCGACCTCGTACACGCGGGCCAGGGGTTCGGCCAGCGCCGACAGATCCCCGCGCGCCCAGCCGAGCATCATCCCGGAGACGAGCAGCAGTTCGGGGCCGTTCGCGGTGCCCGAGGCGATCATCTCCGCGCTGCGTTCGGCATAGACGCGTTCGGCGGTGTCCAGGTCGCCGTGCAGGACGGCGAGCACCGCGGAGAACAGCGAGAGCACCGTCAGCATCTGGTTCAACTGGCCGCCGGTCGCGCACTCCAGCCCGCGTTCCACCTCGGCGCGGGCCCGCAGGAGATCGTTCGACCCGCAGGCGATGAGGCAGCCCAGGAAGTGCGCGACCGCCTGGAACTCGACCAGTCCGGCGGCCGTAGCGACGGTGAGCAGTTCGGCGGTCAGCGATTCCCGCTCGTCCCACAGCTCCGGCCCCAGCGCGAGGAAGGCCCTGGCATTGAGTGCGGCACACAGCGATTCGGCGTCGCCCAGCGCCCGCGCGGTGAGCACCGCCTCGGCCGCGGCCGCCCGGGCGAGCGGGTCGTCGTCGCCCTCGACCTCGAACACCAGCGCCGTCAGCAGCCGCACGCGGTCGCCGGGCGCCAATTCCCGGGCCAGCGCGGTCCGCAGCGCGTCGATCATCCGGGCGTCGGGCAGCCGCTTGTCCCGGGTCTCCCAGATCACCGGCGCCCGCCACGAGCCGAGCGCGCACGCGATCGGGTCGCGGGCGGGGTCCGGCGCGAGGTGCGCGGCGTCGGCTCGCTCGCGGACGCGGTCCAGGTGAGCCGCGATGATCGGCGGCGTGGGCGCGCCGAGCACCGGGGATGCCGACTCCCAGTCAGCGGGTGCCGGCGACCGGCAGGGATCGGACGACCCGCGCGCGGTCTCGACGCGCGGCACCCCCGACAACGAGGGCTCGGATGGCCCTGCGGACTCACGCGGCGCGCGCGGGTCCCCCGACAACCGGGGCTCGAACGACCCCTCGGACCAATCGAGCGGAGCGCGAGCCACAGCGTGGGCATCCGGGCGATCGACCTGATACGCGCCGGTCGTGGCGTCCGGCAGATCGCGCGCCGATTCCGTTGTCCCGGGAGGGCTTTCGCCGAGGGACTCCGCCAGAGTGAGAGCCCGGTGACGCAGGGACCGGGCGGCCGCGTCGTTGCCACCGTGGGCCAGCGCGCCCACCAGTTCGCAGCGGGCCTCCAGGATGGCCGTCCCGGCGGCCCGGTCGGAGCCGTCCTCGGGGTGACCGGCGAGGGCGTGCAGTTCCAGGGCGGCCTGCCACAGCGGCGCGGCCTCGGCGAAGGCCCGGCGGGCAGCGCTGTGCCGGGCCGCGGTCACCACGTGGCCGAGAGCGGCTTCGGGACGCACGGCGTCGCCACCCGCCAGCGCGTGATGGGCGAGCGCGTGCACATCGGGCGCCGCCGCCCGCGCCGCCACCCGCAGGGCGTCCCCGTGCATCCGGGCGCGCCGCAACGCCGGAATCCCGGAGTAGACGGCATCACGAATCAGCGCGTGCCCGAACCGGATTCGACGCCCTTCGGTACGTAACAGCCCCGCCGCCACGACCGTGTCCACCAGATCGACCAGCGCGTCCTCGTTCTCGTCGAGCAGCAGCGGCAGCACGCCGAACTCGGCGGCCTCGCCCCACACCGCCAGCAGCCGCAGCATCCGCGCCGCCGCGTCCGGCAGCCGGGCGATCCTGCGGTGCAACACATCCCGCACCCCCGGCGGCACCCCCAGCAGATCACCTTCCGCCGCCGCGAGTTTCGCCAACTCGACCACGAACAGCGGGTTACCCCCGGTTCGCGCGCACACCAGCCGCACGGTGTCCTCGTCCAGCCCGGTGAGCCCCGCCCCCTCCGCGACCGCCCGCACCGACCCGGCGTCCAACCCGCCCAGCTCACACCGCCCCACGGTCACCGCAGCCAATGCCGCCGAGGTGGCCCGTATCTCGTCCCGCACCTCCGACCCCCGCACCGTGACCGCGAACAACACCGGTGTCCCCGCCGTCCAGGCCACCACCTGCCGCAACATCTGCAGGGTCGCCCCGTCCGCCCGGTGCACGTCCTCCACCACGACGACCACCGGCTGCCGCCGCCCCCACCACGCGCACCGCCCCGCCACCGTCCGAGCCAGCCCGAACGCGGTGTCCCCGGCCGCCCGGCGATCCGAGTCGATTCCTCCGCCCAGCGAACGAGATCCCGAATCTCGAACCGCGCGTGCGATGTTTCGATCCGCGCGAGTGCGCTCCGGCTCTTCGTCGCTGGAGGCGAATCCGTCACCACACGCACTCGTCTCCGCACCGCCGGCATTCGAGGTCTCACCGGCGACCTCCGGAGCCGGGTACGACGGACCGATCGCCTCCCCGCGAGCCCACACAGCTGTGACGGGGGTCGGCCTTGTCGACTCCAACTCGGCTGCCACATAGGACAACTCGTCGTGGATCTGCTGCCAGGCCCAGCCGGCCGGTGCGCCGTCGACCTCCGGGCAACTGCCAACCGCCACCCGCCAGCCCGACTCGGACAGGTCCCCGATGACCGAACCGACGAGGGTCGACTTGCCCGCTCCCGCTTCACCTTCGATCCAGACGAGCCGCGCTCCACCCCGGGCCGATTCGCGGGCGGCGGCATGTAGGACGGCGCGCTGCGCTGTGTAGCCGACCATCGCACCCGGACGCACACGTAGGCGGTCTCCGAACGAGGCGGTGGAGTCCGCCGAGCCGGCGCTGGAATTCGAGGAAGTGGACGGCGACGCCGACCGGTTCGGCGAGTCGATGGTTTCGGAAAACGTCCCGGGCGGACCTGGCGACTCCGCAGCGGTGACCGAGGTCGACTCGGCGCTCGGCGCCTCGATCGCGTGCGGGATCGTGAGATCCCGTGCCTGCGGGGTGGAGTATTCCGATTCCGGGTGGACTGCGCGGCCCGGCGTGGTCGCGGCTCCCTGCTCCGGAAGGACGGGGATCGACAGCTGTCCGGGCACCGGCGACTGCGCGGTGGCGGGTCCCGGAGGCGCGGGGGCACCGAGCGGTGTAGCGAGATGCGGCTCCGGGCGCGCCGCGACGGGATCCGAAACCTGCTCGAGCCCGGGCGGACTCGAAGCCACGCGGATGGTCGGCGGTGCGGCGGGGTCGGCCGTCTCTCGAGCCGGGCCCGCCGGCACCCGGGGTGCCGACTGCGGCAGCAGGGCCGGATCGTGGGCCAGGATCGCCGACTCGAGGGCGCGCAGGGGCGGGCCGGGGTCTATGCCGAAATCGGCGTGGAGGGTGGTGCGGGCGCGGCGCAGGACGGCCAGGGCCTCGAGTTGGCGGCCCTGGCGGTAGTGGGCCAGGGCCAGCAGGCGGACGGCTTCCTCGCGGCCGGGTTGTTCGTGGAGCAGGCGGGGCAGGGTGGCGGCGACGTCGCCGGGGCGGCCCAGGTCCAGGGCCGCCTGGGCGCGCTGTTCCATTGCGGTCCAGCGCATATCGGTGACGCGGGTGATCTCGGCGGCGGCCCAGGCGGCATCGGCGCAGGCGGCGTAGGCCGGGCCGCGCCACAGGGCGAGCGCGGCGTCCAGGAGACGGTGGCGGGCGTCGGGGTCCGTGTGGCCCGCCGCGTCGGCGAACAGTCGCTCGAAATGCCAGACGTCGACCGCCGTGGCGGGCAGCTGGAGCGCGTAGCCGGGGGCCCGCGACACCACGACGCGGGCGGGCGACCGGGCCGGACGTTCGGGTTCGAGCGCGCGCCGCAGGTGCGAGATGTGCGCCTGCAACGACCCGGCCGCCTTCGGCGGCGGCGCGCCCGCCCACAGATCGTCGATCAGCCGGTCGGCCGACACGACCTCCCCGCCCGCCGCCACCAGCCGCGCCAGCACCGCAGCCTGCATCGGCCCGCGCAGCACCGCGGGCCGCCCGTCCACCCGGACACCCAGCGCCCCGAGCAGTTCCACGATCACCACGGCTGAAGCATCGCGCGCCCAGCCGATTTCGCAACCTCAACGTCTTCAAGCTCGAGGTCGATTCCCCCACGGAACCGGCATCACTCAGGAACTCATCGCCACCCGCGGCGTGCTCGCATCCGTCCCCCGCAGCGCCCGCACCCCGGCGAACGCCACGACGAGGCCCACCGCGATCGTGCCGGGAATGATCCACAACCCCTCCGCGCCCGGCAGCCCTTCGGCCGCACCCATCACCAGCACCGACACCACGAGCACCGCCGCCGCGGGCCGGGCGAGCAGGGTGTTCGGGGCCGCGAACGCGCAGCCGGCCAACAGCAGGAAGCCGACGAGGAAGCAGGCCGCGAGCGGCCCGTTCACCGGCATGGCCGCGGTCTCGATGGCGTGCTGTTCGTGATGGGACAGCCGGGGCGCCACGAACGCCTCGTGATATCCACCGATCGGAATGGCCACGGCCAGACCGGCATACAGCAGCGCGCGGGTGACAGCGGCCAGTCTCGCGATGCCCGGCCGCCCGAGCGAGCGCCAGGCCGCGGTCACCAGCGGCAGCCCGGCGGCCATGAGGACCGCGCCCGCGCTGAAGCTCACGTGCGCCGCGACCCAGGTCGCCGCCTGCTCGGCCTCCTCGGAGTGCCGCAGCGGGTGCAGTGCGTTGCCGATCGCGAACAGCACACCGCCCCCGATCAATGCGTATGCCCGCCAGCGGAAGTCACTGTCGGCCGGTAGTTCAGTGGTGATGCTCATGCGCCCACCATGAACCGCCACTGTTGACCACGACTTGCCATCGACTTGCGGCTCGCCCCGTCACGGCGCGAATCCGTGACGGGGCGAGGGATCTATGCCCACGGGCCTCTACCATCGAAGACCGGCGCCGACCTCAGACCCCCACGTGCACCGGGCGCTCCGACCCCTCGAGCAGGCTCGACGGCTTGTCCCGAATCATGAAGGCGATCACCGGGATCGCGATCACGAAGAACACCGCGCCCAAATAGAAGGCCACGTCGTAGCTGTGGATCGCGGCCCGTGCCGCCAGGTTGTCGACCGTCGGATTGTCGGTGGCGTACCGCTCCGCGGCCTGCACCGCGATCGTGGTGAGCAGCGCGACGCCGATGGACCCGCCGACCTGCTGCGCGGCGTTGAGCAGCGCACTGGCCACACCGGAATCCTCGTCGTCGACCTGGTGCAGCGCGGTGGTCTGCATGCAGACGAACAGTGGGCCCATGCCGAGCGCGATCAGCGTCATCGCGGGCAGCACGAGCGCGGCGTAGCTGGAACCGAAGTCCAGTTGCGCCATGTAGACGAGCCCGGCCGCCCCGAGCACAGCACCGGCCAGCATGAGCGGGCGCGGCCCGAGCTTGGGCAGCAGCACGCTGGTGATGCCCGCGGAGATGGTGATGCCCAGTGGGAACGGCATGAACGCGAAACCGGTCTTCAGCGCGGAGTACCCCAGGGTCATCTGCATGTAGAAGCTCAGGTTCAGGAACATGGCGAACATGGCGATCGGCACCAGCAGCGCCACGAGGAACGACCCGCCGCGGTTGATCTCACCCGGAATACGCAGCGGCAGCAGCGGATTCGAGCTGCGATATTCGATGACGACGAACAGCGCCAGCAGCACCGCGCCGCCGGCGAGCAGCCCGAGGGTCGAGACGGCCAGCCAGCCGTCCTCGGCGGCGCGGCTGAAGCCGTACACCACCGCGATCAGGCCGAGGGTGCAGGTGATCGCGCCCGGCAGGTCGTATCCGCCGGTCCGCGGGGCCGGTACGTCCCGGACCACGAAGGCGAGCGCGCCCAGCACGGCGAGCAACGCGATCGGGGTGTTCACCAGCAGGCACCAGCGCCAGCTGGCGTACTCGGTCAGCGCGCCGCCCGCGATGAGGCCGATGGCCGCGCCGCCCGCCGAGACCCCGGCGAAGACGCCGAACGCCTTGGCTCGCTCCTTGGCCTCGGTGAAGGTCACCGACACCAGGGACAGCGCCGCCGGGGCGAGCAGCGCCGCGAACGCGCCCTGCAGACCACGTCCGGCGAACAGCTGTGCGCCGTTCTGCGCGAGCCCGGCCAGTGCGGAGGCCAGTGCGAAACCGACCAGGCCGGCGATGAAGACGCGCCGGCGGCCGAGGTAGTCCGCCAGCCGCCCGCCGAGCAGCAGCAGTCCGCCGAAGATCAGCGTGTACGCGGTCAGGACCCACTGCTTGTTGCCGTCGCTGATGCCCAGGTCCTGCTGGGCGAAGGGCAGCGAAATCGTGACGATGGTGGCGTCGAGCACCACGATCAGCTGCGCGACGGCGATGACGCCGAGAGCCCACCATCGTGCGGAATTTTTTGTCTCACTTGATATTTCGTCAGGTTCGAGCGTTGCCGTCCCGCCGGTCATGCCTACTCCTCGTTTGCTCCGAACAGCCGAGCTCATCGTGGCACTCCCAGACAATTGGCGTCAAGAGAAAAATGTCCGACTGCGACAGTTGGCGTCCATGGACATGATTTCTCCGGTCCGCGCTACCATCGGGGCATGTTCGAGCCGTCATCGCCGACCGCCCGCACCGGCCTGCGCGAGCGCAAGAAGCAGCAGACCCGTACCCGGGTCATCGACGTGGCGCTGCGCCTGTGCGACGAGCACGGCTTCGACACCACCACCGTGGAACAGATCGCCGACGCCGCCGACGTCTCCCCGCGCACGGTGAACAGGTATTTCGACAGCAAGGAAGACATCGTCATCGCGCCGATCGAGGACTTCGGCGGCACGCTGGCGGACAACCTGCGCCGCCAGCCGATCACCGGGAACGAGCTGCAGGCGCTACTGAACAGCTACCTGGAGATGATCGAGGGCATCATCGACCGCGACGAACCGCTGCCGTTCCGCTGGTTCCAGCAGATGCAGAACATCATCAGGCACTCCCCCGCCGTGCGCGCCCGCAGTCTCGACGCCGCGGACTACAAGATGCGCGAGACCTCGACCGTGCTCGGCGAGCGGCTCGGCACCGACCCGGACGCACTGCCGGTGCGGCTGATCACCGGCACCTGGCACGCCATCATGCGCGCGGGCGTGGAGTGCGAGGCCGAGCTCGGCAGTTTCGAGGGCGTGCTCGCCGACTCCGCGCGCGCCATGGCCGACGCGGTGGTCACCGCCTATCACGAGTTCGTCCGTATTTGCGCCGTTCCGACTGTGGGTAACCCCATTGCCGACATCGCGGCCGAGCACCGTTAGAATCCCGAAACAGGTCAAGAGCATCAGCGCCAAGCCCCGGCTCGCTGATCGGCAACCCTCCAGCTGCGGTGGGGTGCTCCGGGTGAAGACCGGGCGCTCGAAGGCCGAGCGCAAGCGCACTGTAGGAGGCACCGAGATGTGTTGTTGTCGAAGCCAATTCGCCTTCCGATAACCCAAGCCTTCCGCCGTATACGGCGATTCTTCCTGGAGCAGTAATCATGAGTGACTCGACCGCGCCCGCTGCCAACCTCGATCCCGCGAACTGGTCCTTCGAGACCAAGCAGGTGCACGCCGGGCAGGCCCCCGATCCGGCCACGGGCGCACGCGCCCTGCCGATCTACCAGACGACCTCGTACGCCTTCCGCGACACCGATCACGCCGCGGCACTGTTCGGCCTGGCCGAGCCGGGCAACATCTACACCCGCATCATGAACCCCACCCAGGACGCGGTGGAGCAGCGCGTGGCCGCCCTCGAGGGCGGCGTGGCGGCGCTGCTGGTGTCGTCGGGCCAGGCCGCGGAGACCTACGCGATCCTGAACGTCGCCGAGGCCGGCGACCACATCGTGTCCAGCCCGCACCTGTACGGCGGCACGTACAACCTCTTCCACTACTCGCTGCCCAAGCTCGGCATCGAGGTCAGCTTCGTCGAGGATCCGGACGACCTGGCCCAGTGGGAAGCGGCCGTCCGCCCCAACACCAAGGCGTTCTACGGTGAGACCGTCGCCAATCCGAGCAGCTCGATCTTCGACATCGAGGGCATCGCGGGCGTGGCGCACGCGGCCGGCGTTCCGCTGATCGTGGACAACACCGTCGCCACCCCGTACCTGATCCAGCCGCTGAAGCACGGCGCGGACATCGTCGTGCACTCGGCGACCAAGTACCTGGGCGGGCACGGCTCCGCGGTCGCGGGCGTGATCGTGGACGGCGGCACCTTCGACTGGACCGTGACCGACGCCGACGGCAAGCCGCGGTTCCCGGGCTTCACCACCGCGGACCCCAGCTACCACGGCGTGGTCTTCGCCGACCTGGGCGCACCGGCGTACGCGCTCAAGGCGCGCGTGCAGCTGCTGCGCGACCTCGGCGCGGCGGTATCGCCGTTCAACGCCTTCCTGATCAGCCAGGGCATCGAGACGCTGAGCCTGCGGGTGGAGCGGCACGTGGCCAACGCCCAGGCGGTGGCGGAATTCCTGAGCGGGCAGGACGCGGTGGAGTCGGTGTACTACGCCGGTCTGCCCAACTCCCCCTGGTTCGAGCGCGGCAAACAGCTGGCACCGAAGGGCGTCGGCGCGATCGTCTCGTTCGAGCTGGCCGGTGGTGTCGATGCGGGCAAGAAGTTCGTGGACGCGCTGGTGCTGCACAGCCATGTCGCTAACATCGGGGATGTGCGCTCGCTCGTGATTCATCCGGCTTCGACCACCCACTCCCAGCTGACTCCCGAGGAGCAGCTCGCGTCCGGCGTCACCCCTGGTCTGGTGCGTTTGGCCGTGGGTATCGAAGGTATCGACGACATCCTGGCGGATTTGCGCGCGGGACTGATTGCGGCAGCGAGCTGATAGTGAGCATTGAATCGAGCACCTCTCGTCCAGCGGCGGATCTCTTGCTGCCGCCGCCCGACGGGACGCTCTGCACCATTGCGATCGGGGAGGTCCGGCTCGAGAACGGCGCTGTCATCCCCGACGTGAGCCTGGCGGTGCAGCGGTGGGGCGAACTCTCGGCGAACGCGGATAACGTCATCCTCGTCGAGCACGCCCTCACCGGCGATTCACATGTGGTCGGCCCCGCCAACGTGCAGCACGCCCAGCCCGGCTGGTGGGACGGCATCGTCGGCGAGGGCGCGGCGGTGGACACCCGCGAATGGTGTGTCATCGCCACCAACGTCCTGGGCGGCTGCAAGGGCAGCACCGGACCAGCGTCCCTCGCCGCGGACGGAAAGCCCTGGGGCGCACGCTTTCCCGAGATCAGCATTCGCGATCAGGTGACCGCGGAGGCGCAGCTGCTCGATCTGCTCGGCATCTACCGGCTGGCATCGGTGGTCGGCGGGTCGATGGGCGGCATGCGCGTGCTGGAGTGGATGGCCGGCTATCCCGAGCGGGTCGGGTCGGCCCTGGTGCTGGCGGTGGGCGCGCGTGCCACCGCCGATCAGATCGGCACCCAGACCACCCAGATCGCGGCCATCCGGTCCGATCCGAACTGGCAGGGCGGGGCGTATCACGGCACCGGGACCGCGCCGATGTCCGGCATGGGCATCGCGCGCCGGATCGCGCACCTGACCTACCGGACCGAGGCCGAGCTCGACCACCGCTTCGAGAACCATGCCCAGGGCGACGAGAACCCCTGGGACGGTGGGCGTTACGCGGTGCAGAGCTACCTGGAGTACCAGGCGGACAAGCTCATCTCGCGGTTCGATCCCGCCACCTACGTCCTGCTGACCGAGGCCATGAACCGGCACGACATCGGCCGCGGCCGCGGCGGCATCGAGGCGGCGCTGGGCGCGATCACGGTGCCGTGCGTGGTCGGCGGCGTGGACTCGGATCGGTTGTATCCGTTGCGAACCCAGCAGGAACTGGCGGATCTCCTACCCGGCTGCAAGGGGCTGGAGATCGTGCGTTCCCGGGACGGGCACGACGGATTCCTCACCGAGACCGAAGCGGTGGGCAAACTCATGGTGCAGACCATGGAGCTGGCCCGGGCCGCACGCCGTTAGTTGCGGTACCGAAGCTCAAAACAAATGATCCCCCGGGAGCGCTGCTGCCGGGGGATTGCTGTGTCGAGGCTCAGACCTCGGTGAGGCGGCGGCCGAGTTCTCGGCGCAGTACTTCTTGGGCGGGCAAACGGTGCAGGACGCGGAGTACCGCGGGACGTAGTTCGCGCTGTTCCTCGAGCGAGAGCAGGCCGACCAGATCCCGCAGATCCATGTCATCGAAGGTCGCTGTCATGCCTATACATTACGTGGACGACGCGACTTCGTCCCGTAATTGGTACCGGGGTTACGGAGCCGTCACCCTAACGAAACCGACAGTGCGTCAGGATAATTCGTACGAAACAGACATGACTCGTGGTACCCGCAAGGCTAGGTGACACCGAGGCTGTTGATGGTCGCCGCCAGCACGATGATGGCGCAGCCGAGCACCGCCAGCCACGTCACGTCGAAAGGTTTGCTGCGCACCGCCAACAGCCCCACGCGCTCGGTCGGCAGCAGTAGCCGGAAGGCAGCCGCGAGCAGTGTCGCGCCGCCGAAGAAGAAGGTTCCGCGGCGCCACCGGTCCCAGGCCAGGAAGACCACGGCCACCACCAGCACCAGTGCGATCAGCACCATGGGCAGGTTGTCCCGCAGCGCCTGTCCGATACGGCTGCTGCGGCTCTCCGGGGCGGCATGGGCTGCACTCACGCCCGGAAGCTTAGCCGGACCGCTCGCATCGGGCTTCCCCGCCGCCACGCGCACGCACCGGCCGCGAACAGTACGGTTCTCTTGCTCTGCGATGCTGGTGGGCGTGTTCCATCTTGTGTTCTTCTCCCCGCGCATCCCGCCCAACACCGGCAACGCCATCCGGCTCGCCGCCGGGACGGGCTGCCAGTTGCACCTGATCGAACCCCTGGGCTTCGACCTATCCGAGCCCAAGCTACGCCGGGCGGGCCTGGACTACCACGACCTCGCCTCGGTGACCGTGCACCAGAACCTGGCCGCCGCATGGGATTCCATAGCCCCCGCCCGCGTCTTCGCCTTCACCGCCGCCGCCACGACCCGCAACACCGACATCACCTACGCCGACGGCGACGCCCTCCTGTTCGGCCCCGAGCCGACCGGCCTCCCCCCGGAGGTCCTGTCCGACCCCCGGGTCACCGCCCAGCTCCGGATCCCGATGCTGCCCGGCCGCCGCTCGATGAACCTCTCGAACGCCGCCGCCGTCGCGGTGTACGAGGCCTGGCGCCAACAGGGCTTCCCGGGCGCGGTGTAGTGACATTCGGCGAGGTGAGCGGTCTACTGGCGGAACGGCCGCGCGATAATCAGGACGAAACCGTCCCCAGCGCGTAAACCCCGGGAGGCTGCGGAGATGCCTGATTACCCTGATGACGTGGCCATCCCGCATGCGCAACCGGAACTGCCGGAATTCATGACCTGGGAAGAACTCGAGCGACTTCCGGAGGAGATCGCCGAGCAGATCGAACTGTGGGACGGACGCGTGGTGTGGCTACGACGCGGTCCCGCCGAGCATCAGACTTTCACCAACCTGATGTGGAGCGGCCTGAGGACGTGTGCGCGCGACGCGATGGCGCATCAGCCGGAGCAGTGCTGGAAGGCAACGACCGAGACGAATGTCTTCCTGGGACAAACTGGGAAGTCCAACTACCTGACCCCGGATTTCCTTGTCCATCGTTGTCTCGATCACCCCTACCAGGAAGTGCGCGCATCCGACGCGTTGCTGGTGGGAGAAGTGCTGTCCCCCTCCAACACTCAGTCCGATGTCGAGGCGAAGAAGAGCCGCTACGCGAGCGCGGGAATCCCCTGGTACTGGGAAGTCCAGCTGGCCACGGAGGCCAGCGCCGTCGCGAGGGTCCGTGCCTTCGGCCTGCAGACCGCGCCGGCGGTACTCCCGGAGGGCGTGCGCCCCCTGCACACGAGCAACTACATCCTCGCCGGCGAATGGTTCCCCGCCGACACCGACGGCATCGACTTCGACTTCCCCTTCCCGATCCACATCCCCTGGTCCGAACTGGAGTACTAGCTCCGGCGCCCGCACGTCGGTTCCGCTCGGGGCGTCGCCGTGGAACGTGGTGGCGCGGTAGGGTGGCGGGGGTTCGGATCCGCAACCTCGTCGCAGGCGCAAGATCTCCGTTGATGTAGCCGGAGGAATTGTCGTGCGCGGAATTACATTGGTGACCGTCGGAGCCGGGGACAAGAGCGCGGGGTGCAGCCCCACCGGGATCGTGGGGCGGTGGCTGGCCCGGGAGCTGCTCGACGCCGGGGTGCGGGTGCGGGTCGTGGCCGAGGCGGGGCAGCTCGGGGAGTGGCCGGACGCGGTGGAAGTGGTCGAGGGGTCGATCACGCGGCCGGAGCCGGCACCGGGGATATTCGACGGGGTCGACGCCGTTTTTCTCGCCGGGGCGCGGGCCGCGACCGTGGGGCGGGTGCTCGCCGGGGCGTGGGAGGCGGGGGTCGGGCGAATCGTGCTGCTGTCCTCGCACGGGGCCGAGCACGAGGCGGCGTATCCGCCCGAGACGTGGTTCTGGCTCGCCATCGAGCGGGCGGTCGAGGCGTCGGGCATGGCGTGGACCCACATCCGGCCGTCGGCGGTGATGGGGTCGGTGCTCGAAGGAACCTATCCGGCAACGGGTTCGGACTGGGCGGAGACCATCGCGGCCGAGAACACCGTGCGGGAAGCGTTTCTCGGGACGGGGCACTACCCCTTCATCCACGAACGCGATCTGGCGGCGGTGGCGGCCGCGGCGCTGTGCCGCGACGGGTACGAGGGAATGCTGTTGGAGGCGGTGGGATTTCCGGTGAGTACACGATCCCGGGTGCGGGACATCGCCGACGTGCTCGGGCGGGACATCACCGCCGTGGAGCTGACTCCGCGGGAGAGCCGCGCCGCCTGGCGCGCACGCGGGTGGCCGGACGACGGTATCGACGTGACCCTGTTCGCACTCCAGGAGTACGGCGTTCACTTCGACGAGCTCACCCGCTGGACCGCCGAGCAGCGCCCCACGGTCCCGGAACTGATCGGCCGGCCGATGCGCACCTACCGGGACTGGGTCGCCGAGCACGCCGCGCTGTTCGACCCGGTTCCGGATCGAGCGCGGCGCCACCGTGCGTAGGCGGCGCCGCACATCGAAGTCCCGCTCCTTCGCCGAGTTCGCCGCTCAGTCGTCGACTTCGAACCGTTTGAAGCGGGAGGTGGCCCCGGCGGCCAGGCGGACGGCGGTCTTGGGGACGCCGTAGTGGGCGGCCAGCAGCTCGATGGCCGCCCGGTTCGCCTTGCCCTCGACGGCGGGGGCCCGGACGTAGAGCTGGAGCGTCCCGTCGGGGAGGGCTTCCACCAGGGGACCCTTCTTGCTGTTGGGTTTGATGACGGCCCGGACCACGGTGGGCATGGCGGCGCTCCTTTGCGAGATCCGAGGGAACCGCTCGATTCTCGCGGGTGGTCCGGGCCGGCGGGCGCGCGGGTCAGGAACGGACGGCGGTGGCGTCCACCTCGAACTTCATCCCCGGCAGGGCCAGGGCGGCCACGCCCGCCAGGGTCTGCGCGGGCGGGCGATCACCCCAGATCTCGGCGATCTTCTTCCCGAGTACGGTCAGCTTGTCCAGGTCGTGGTCGACGATGAAGGTACGCAGTTGCGCCACGTCGGCGTAGTCGAGACCTACCGCGCGCAAAGCCTTTCCGAGATTGGCGAAGGCATTGCTCACCTGGGTGGCGAAATCGGTATCGCCGGTGTGCCCCTGCGCGTCGGAGTCGTACTGACCCGCGATGAACACCAATTCACCACTCACACGGGCGATATGGCTGTAGCCGAAGCCGGTCGGGTCGTGCAGTTCGGCGGGGTTGACGAGTTCGATGCTCACGATGTGCTCCTCGATGCGGTGGTACGGATGCCAACACCGGGATGACGACGAGCCCATCCGCACCGTGACACGCGTTCGCTGTCAGCGGAAGTCGCGCGAGCGCGCCTCGATGCGCAGATCCATCCGCTGCACGTGATCGGCCACCACAGTGACCGCGCCCTCGGCGTTCTGCACCCGCCCCCGCACGAGCAGCGCGGGCGCGGTCTGCACGAGCCGGCGATAGCGCGCCCACAACCCCACCGAGCAGACCACGTTCACCATCCCGGTCTCGTCCTCAAGATTCAGGAAGGTGACACCGGCCGCGGTGGCGGGCCGCTGCCGGTGCGTGACCGCGCCGCCGACCAGCACCCGGGTGCCGTCCCGCACCCCGAGCAGCTGATCGGCGGGCACCACGCCGAGCGCGTCGAGCCGCTCGCGCAGGAACTCGGTGGGATAACTGCCGGGCGAGACCCCGGTGGCCCACACGTCCGCCGCCGCCAGTTCCAGCGCGCTCATCCCGGGCAGCGCGGGCGCGTCCACCGCCGCGCCCATGCCGGGCAGCCGATCGGGCCGCTCTCCCGCCGCCGCGCCCGCCGCCCACAGCGCCGCGCGCCGGGTGCCGCCGAGACTGCCGAGCGCCCCCGCCGTGGCGAGCGCCTCGGCCTGCGGAACGGTCAATTCCACTCGCCCGGTGAGGTTTCGGAACGAGGTGTACGGCCCGAGCTCCCGTGCGGCCACGATCTGCTCGGCGAGTTCGGTCCCGATGGTGCGCACCGCGCCCAGCCCGAGCCGCACCTGCGTACCGCCCGCCGCCAGGGTCGCCTCGGCGAGCGAATGATTGATATCGGGCCCGTGTACCACCACCCCGTGCCGGCGCGCGTCGGCCACCAGCGACTGCGGCGAGTAGAACCCCATGGGCTGCGCCCGCAGCAGTCCCGCGCAGAACGCCGCCGGATGATGCAGCTTGAACCACGAGGAATAGAACACCAGCGAGGCGAAACTCTGCGAATGGCTCTCCGGGAAGCCGAAATTCGCGAACGCGTACACCTTCTCGTAGATGCGGTCCGCGATCTCCCCGGTGATCCCGTGCAGTTCGCGCATCCCCGTGTAGAAACGCTCGCGCAGCCGTTCCATCTTCTCCGGGGACCGTTTGGACCCCATGGCCCGGCGCAGCTGATCGGCTTCGGCGGCGGTGAATCCGGCGATGTCGACGGCCATCTGCATGAGCTGCTCCTGGAACAGCGGAATGCCGAGCGTGCGCTCGAGCGAATTCTCCAGTGCCGGATGGTCGTAGACGACCTTCTCCCTGCCGTTGCGCCGCCGGATGTAGGGGTGCACCGAACCGCCCTGGATCGGCCCGGGCCGGATCAGCGCCACCTCCACCACCAGGTCGTAGAAGTTGCGCGGCTTCAAACGCGGCAGGGTCGCCATCTGCGCCCGCGATTCCACCTGGAAGACCCCGACCGAGTCGGCGCGGCACAGCATGTCGTATACGGCGGCTTCGGTGAGATCGAGCTGATGCAGCTCCACCGTCTCGCCCTTGTGCTCGCGCACCAGGTCGATCATGTAGTGCAGCGCGGAGAGCATGCCGAGCCCGAGCAGATCGAATTTCACCAAACCCGCTGCCGCGCAATCGTCCTTGTCCCACTGCAGCACGCTGCGCCCCGGCATCCGCGCCCATTCGGTCGGGCACACGTCGGCGATGGGCCGATCACAGATCACCATGCCGCCGGAATGAATACCCAGATGCCGTGGCAAACCCTCCAATTCACCGGCCAGCCCGAGCACGTCCGCCGGAATGTCGGTGTGCTCTTCCTCGGCCACCCCGGTCCACCGGCTCACCTGTTTGCTCCAGGCGTCCTGCTGTCCGGGCGAGAACCCCAGCGCGCGTGCGGCATCGCGCACCGCCGACCGCCCGCGATAGGTGATCACATTGGCCACCTGCGCGGCGTACTCGCGCCCGTATTTGGTGTAGACGTGCTGAATCGCCTCTTCCCGGCGATCGGATTCGATATCGACGTCGATATCGGGCGGCCCGTCGCGCTCGGGCGCGAGGAAACGTTCGAAGAGCAGTTTGTTGGCGACCGGATCGACATTGGTGATGCCGATGGCGTAGCAGACCGCGGAATTGGCCGCCGAACCCCGGCCCTGACACAGGATGTCATTGGTGTGGCAGAAGTCCACGATGTCGTGCACCACCAGGAAGTACCCCGGGAACTTCAGGTCGGCGATCACCCGGAGCTCGTGTTCGAGCTGGTCGTACGCCCGCGGATTGCCCGCGCGCGGACCGTAGCGCCGGGCCGCGCCCATCATGGTGAGCTCGCGCAGCCACGAGTCCTCGTCGTGCCCGGGCGGTACGTCGAACGGCGGCAGCTGCGGCGCGATCAGTCTCAGGTCGAAGGCGCATTCCCGCGCCAGCGCAACGGCATTGGCGACCGCGCGCGGGCATTCGGCGAACAGCCGCGTCATCTCCGTGCCCGAGCGCAGGTGCGCGCCGCCGGTGGGCGCGAGCCAGCCCGCCATCTCGTCCAGGCTGGACCGCGCGCGAATGGCGGCCAGCGCCATGGCCCGGCGGCGATGCGGCGGTGCGGCGAAATGCGCTCCGGTGGTGGCGAGTACGGGCAGCCCGAGCCGATCGGCGAGGGCGATCAGCCGGGCGTTGCGTTCGTCGTCCTCGGGAATGCCGTGGTGGGTGAGCTCCACGCTGACGTGCTCGTGGCCGAATCGTTCGACCAGTTCCCGCAATTCGGCCTCGGCGGCGGCATCGCTCTGCTGCAGCGCCTGGCGCACCGTGCCTTTGCGGCAGCCGGTGAGAATGTGCCAGTGCCCGCCCGCGGCGGCGGTGAGCCGGTCCAGGTCGTAGCGCAGGATGCCCTTCTCCCCCGCCGCCATGTGCGCGGCCGCCATCTCCCGGGACAGCCGGCGGTAGCCCTCCTGCCCGCGCGCCAGCACCAGCAGGTGCGGTCCGGCGGGATCGGGCGCGCCGGTGCGCGGCGCGGAGTCCCCGGTCTCCTCGCCGGCGCGGTCCCGGCCGCGGCGGCCGCCGCGCGGGGCGAGGTGCGCGCCCGCGCGGGCGGCGGTGCCCAGGGACAGTTCCGCACCGAAGACGGTCGGCATCCCCCATTCGCGGGCGGCCTCGGCGAAGCGCACCACCCCGTAGAACCCGTCGTGATCGGTGAGCGCGAGTGCTTCCAGGCCCAGGCGCACCGCCTCCTCGACCAGTTCCTCGGGCTGGCTGGCCCCGTCCAGGAAGCTGTAGGCGGAGTGGGTGTGCAGTTCGGCGTACGGCACGCCGGGCCCGGCCGCGCGGGCCAGTGCGCCCGCTTCGTACTTCTCGCGTTTGCGGGACCAGGCCGGGCTGTCGCCGCCGTCGCCCTCGATCTCGCGGGCGGGTGCGGGCCTGCCGGAGAGCACGCGTTCGAGTTCCGACCAGGTCGGCGGACCGTTGTGCCAGCCCACGGTCCCTCCTTTGTCTCGATCGTGCCCGAGTGTCGAACATACATTCGATCTTCCGAAGCATTGCAGGAGACCCAACCGAACGGTCTGTAAATGCCGAATCCGGCGTGTCCGCCACCCGCCCCGGACAGTTGCGAATCTCCTGCCCCGCCACCCTGGTCACGAAACTTACTTTGAAGTAAGTTCTAGGCAAATCGAATCCCGAGGGAGCAGCGATGAGCGATACCGCCGCCAACAACAACGGCTACCTGTCCCGCCGGCGCGCCGGTCGCGATCTGACCGGCAAGCACGTTGTGATCACCGGCGCCTCGTCCGGCATCGGGCGCTCGGCCGCCCTCGCGGTCGCCGAGAAGGGCGCGGTGGTGCTGCTGCTGGCCCGCCGCGAGGACGAACTGGACGCCGTGGTCGCGGAGATCCGCGCGGCGGGCGGGCAGGCGCACGGCTACCAGTGCGATGTCACCGATCCGGAATCGGTGGACCGGGCCGTCACCCTGCTGCTGGCCGCGCACGATCACGTGGACATGCTGGTCAACAACGCCGGGCGCTCGATTCGCCGCGCGGTGCACCGCTCCACCGATCGCATGCACGATTTCGAGCGCACCATGGCGGTGAACTACTTCGGCGCGGTCCGCATGACCCTGGCCCTGCTGCCGCAGATGCGCGAACGCAAGTTCGGGCACATCGTGAACATCTCCAGCGCGGGCGTGCAGGTCGCGTCCCCGCGCTTCGCCGCCTACCTGGCCAGCAAGGCCGCCCTGGACAAGTTCGCCGAGGTGACGGCGATCGAAATGCTCTCGGACAACGTCACTTTCACCACCATCCACATGCCCCTGGTGCGCACCCCCATGATCGCGCCGAGCGGCGATCAGGGCTCACCCGTCCAGTCCCCCGAGTGGGCCGCCGCCCTCATCGTGCGCGCTCTGAGCGAGCGCCCGCGCCGGATCGACGTCCCCCTGGGCACCCTGGCCGAGTACGGCCAGATGTTCGCCCCGGGCATCAAGGAGCGCGTCCTGCACCGCTACTACCGCTCGATCGGCGACTCCCCCGCCGCCAAGGGCGAAGTGGCGCCCGACGCCGAAACCGAGGACGCGAACATCGAAGAGCCACAACGGCATCGCCGCACCACTCCGACGGTCGTCCGGGTCACCGGCACCGCCCTGCGCAAGGCCGCCCGGCTGGTACCCGGCACCTACTGGTGAACCGCGAACCCCCGCACTGCGTCAGACGCATTCTCGCCACCCGCTGACCCGGGCACGCTCCGATCCCGGCGGGCCGCCGGTCACCTTTCACACCAGTCCGCCTGGCGCCGCCCACCATCCGTCGCCGACGCCGGTGGGATCCACGCCACACACGATGGATTTCGACCCGGGGCGTGCGACGGTACGGCTGCGGTGGCTCAGTCCTGTTCCAGCACCAGCGATTTCAGCTCACTGCGGGATTCGACCCGAGGCGCACGGCGAAACGGCTGCCGTGGCTCAGTCCTGTTCCAGCGCCAGCGATTTCAGCTCACCGCGGGAGACGACGCCGAGTTTCGGGTACGCCTTGTACAGGTGATGACCGACCGTACGCGGGCTCAGGAACAGCTGGGCGGCGATGTCGCGGTTGCTCATGCCCTGGGCGGCGAGCCGCACGATCTGGAGTTCCTGCGGGGTGAGGGCGGCGAGTACCCCGGTCGCGGCGCGGGTGGCGGCGCCGACGCCGAGTGCGCCGAGTTCGGTGCTCGCCCGGGCCGCCCACGGTGCGGCGCCGAGGCGTTCGAAGGTCTCGAGTGCCGCGGCCAGCGGCGTTCTGGCGTCGGCCTTGCGGCGGTTGCGGCGCAACCACTCCCCGTAGAGCAGGTGGGTGCGGGCCTGCTCGAAGGGGCGCCCGCCCAGCTCCACGGCGGTCCGGTAGTACCGCTCGGCCTCCGCGTCCGGGCTCAGCAGCGCGTGCGCGCGGGCGGCGAGCGCGGCCACCCACGGCTGCCCCGACAGCTCGGCCCACCGGTCCAGACGTTCGAGCGCGTCACCCGCGCGGCCCGGATCACCCAGTCGCACCGCTGATTCGATGAGATCGGGCAGCGAGCGCAGGCCGATCACCATGTGCCGGGCGGGTTCCCGGGTCAGGATCTCGAATCTGGCCAGCGCGCTGTCCACCCGGCCGTATCCGAGGTCGAGCAGCGCCAGCGCGGCGTGGGCCCAGCTCGCGCCGGGAGCGTCCGCGCCGCCGAACCGCTCGGACACCGATTCCGCGGCGGCCGAACGGCATTCGGCCTCGCGACCGGCGAGCGCGGCGAGGTAGGCGAGCATGGCCGTGTGCTGGCCGACCCAGTGCTCCTGCCCGATGTCGCGGGCGATCCGGGCACCTTCGGTCGCGATGACCAGGGCCTCGCGCGGCCGGCCGAGGAACGTCTCGGCCTCGGACCGGAAGAACAGGAGGGTGGGCAGCGGGCCGATCCGGCCCTCGTCACGGCAGGCGGTGATCAGTTCGCCGACCAGTTCGGCCACCTGGTCGTCCTGCCCGACCACCAGGCCGACGCCGGACAGCTGCACCAGATCGCTCACCTCGGCCCCGGTGGCGCGAGCCCGGTCCGCGGTCTCGTGCAGCGGTGCGCTGTAGCGGCCGTGCACCCCGGCCAGGACGTAGGCGGTGCTGTGGGCCAGCGAGTTGTCCACGGGCAGCGCCAGTGCCGAGAGCCGGTCGGTGACCTCGCGAAGTTCCGCCGCGCCCAGATACCAGGCCGTGTGGACCGCGACCAGCAGGATTCGGGCCGCGAGCAGCGGTTCCGCCCGCGCCGCGTCGGCCGCCGCGACCAGTCGCCGGTGCGCCGGAAGCTGTTTGCCCGCACCGAATTCCGCGCGTCCGCGAATCAGGTCGAGGCGGGCGGCCAGGGCGGGCTCGGCGGTCTGGGCCGCCGCGCGCCCGGCCAGCCGGTCCGCCACGTCGTACAGGCCCGCCTCACCGGCGGTTTCGGCGGCGCGCACCAGCCGGTGCACCTTCGCCGCGCGGTCCGCGCTGAGCGCGGCCGCGCGTTCGTACGCGGCGACCGCACCGTGAAAACCGTTGCGGGCCCGGGCCCGGTCGGCGGTGGCGGCCAGCTCAGCGGCGATGTCCTCGTCCGGGCCGGTGGCCGCCGACGCCCGGTGCCAGGCCCGCAGGTCCGCGTCCTCGGGCCGGTCCAGGGCGGCGGCCAGGGCGCCGTGCGCGGCGAGCCGCTGGGCCAGCGGGGCGCCCCGGTAGACCGCCGAGCGCAGCAGCGGATGCCGGAAGGCGAGCGTCCGGCCGTCGGTGTGCACGAGACCGTCCTCCTCGGCCGGTTGCAGATCACCGATACCCGCGCCGAGAGTCGTAGCCGCGCGCAACAGCGGGTCGAGCTCGCTCGCCCCGGCCGCGGCCGCGACCAGCAGCAGGGTGCGGGTGGGCGCGGGCAGTCGGCTGACGCGCCCGTGAAAGGCGACCTGCAGGCGCTGACTCAGCGGCAGCGGATTCGGCCCGGCGTCGTCCGGTTCCACGGCCAGCACCGCGGGCAGTTCCCGCAGCGCGAGCGGATTGCCGCCCGCCTCGGACAGCAGCCGATAGCGCAGCGCCGGGGTCAGATCCGGGGTGGCGGCATCGACCATGGCGGCCGCCGCGTCCTGCCGCAGCGCCGGCACCTCGAGTTCGGGCAGCCCCGGAGCCGGGAAATCGGCTGCCCCGGTACGGGTCGCGAAGATCAGCACGATGCCCTCGGCCTCGACGCGGCGGGCGACGAAGAGCAGGGTGTCCGCGGTCGCGCGGTCCAGCCAGTGCGCGTCGTCGATCAGGACCAGTAGCGGTCCGTCGGCGGCCTGTTCGGCGAGCAGCGAGAGCACCGCCAGGCCGATCAGCAGTTGATCGCCGGCATGGTGCTCGCCGAGTCCGAACGCGCCGAGCAGCGCCGCCCGCTGCCGCTCGGGCAGCGCGTCCACCAGCGGCAGCGCCGAGCGCAGCAGCAGATGCAGTCCGGCGAAAGGCAATTCGGCCTCGGATTCGACGCCCGCGCCGCGCACGCACGGCACACCGCGCGCGGCGGCGTGGTCGAGCAGCGCGGTCTTGCCGATGCCGGCTTCGCCGCGCAGCACCAGGGCCCCGCTGCGCCCGGCCCGCGCCGCGTCGAGCAGTTCGTCGATGCGGAGCTGTTCTGCCTGGCGTCCGTAGAGCATTCGCCCACCGTATCCGGGCCCCGAGCACCGCCCCGGAAAGGCCGGACCGATCGGACATCCGGGGGTACCGGCGGAGCCCGGATCGACCTACGTCATCGGTCGCGAAAAGTACTTATGGATGACTGATTCGGGCACCCCCGCCCCCGTCATAACTTTGTTCCAGAGCGCGACACAGCGCCGAGAAAACAAGGGAGACGGCAATGAACGACCTGGTCACGCAGTACCTGGAGATCTGGAACACCACCGACGCCACCGCCCGCGCGGCCGCCATCGACGGACTGTTCACCGACGAGGTGCGCTACGTCGATCCGCTCATGGACGTCACCGGCCGCCGCGCCCTGGACGCCGGAATCGCCGCCGTGCAGGCCCAGTTCCCCGACATGGTGTTCCGCCTGGCGGGCCCGGTGGACGGCCACCACGAGCAGGTGCGCTTCACCTGGGAGCTCGGCCCGGCCGAGGGGCCCGCCCTGGTCGTCGGCTTCGATGTCGCCACCCTCGAGCACGGCCGGATCGCCGGCGTGTACGGCTTCCTCGACAAGGTTCCCGCCGCCGTCTAGCTCCGCCCTCCTTGTCAAAACCCTTATTCGGAAAGAAGTTTCGCCATGACCACCACCACCGCCCCCACCTACCTGTCCACCCTGCTCGCTCGCGGCGACAAGCTGCTGCGCACCTCGCTCCGCCTGGACGCCGTGGTCACCGGCGCCAACGGCCTGGCCTACCTGGCCCTGGCGGTGCCGCTGGAATCGCTGCTGGGCCTGGACCGGACGTACGGCCTCGCGATCGGCGCCTTCCTCACCCTGTTCGCCCTCGCGGTCACCGCGACCGGCGCGACCAAGACGATCAATATGGCCGCCGCCCGCACGGTCATGGCCCTGAACGCGGTCTGGGTCGTGGTCAGCGTCGCCACCGCCGTCGAGGGCACCCTGGATCTCAACGTCGCGGGCACCGTCTGGACCCTCATGCAGGCCGTGACGGTCGGCGCCTTCGCCGCCCTGCAGTACCTGGGTCTGCGCAAAGCCCGGTGATCGAGCGCCACGGCACCCGGCAACGCGGAGATCCGAAAGTCCTTGCACGACAACGAGAACGGTCCCGGCCCAGTGGGCCGGGACCGTTCGGTCGTTTCCGAACCGGACGGCTACGGATTGATCATGAAGTTGACGATGAGCGAACTCACCATCTCCGGCATGCCGTTGTTCTGTCGCTCCGCCGCGGTCACCACGTCGTAGTGCCGGTAACCGGGCACGATCTTCGTGTTGGCCGGGAGGATGCCGCCGTACCCCGCGTTCTGCAACGGCGAATCACCGGCCAGGACGGTGAGATTGCGCGAACGCGCGGGTGTGCTCTGCCAGCGATCCCCGTGCAGCAGGAAGTTCAGGATGCCGCCCGTACGGTTCTGCAGTTGCTCCAGCTCGCCGCTGCGCCCCACGCCGAGCGCGAAGACCATATCGGTGATCAGGCGCAGCGGGGTGTACAGCTCGAACGAATCCGCGTGTTGCCAGCCAGGATTCATCGCGTGCGCCATCTCGCGGATGTCGGTGACCTCGTGATCGCGATCGGTGAAGTTGCCGCGCACCGGATCGAGGCCGTCGATGGTCGACGCACCCACCTGATCGTAGTTCTTCCACCCGCACAGCTGGTTCCGGTCCGCCGGGGTGTAGTTCTGACCGAAGCCCAGGCGCAGCGGGATGATGAACAGGTTCGGTCCCAGGATCGGCACCGAGGCCAGGCCGTTGGGCGCCGGATAGGTCTTGCCCGTCGTCGCGCAGTCGTAGAACCCGACTCCGGCCTGCAGCACCCACTGCGAGGAGTTCTGGTCGAAGAGCATGCCGAAGGCCGTGGTGTTGGTGGTCCGGAAGTCACGCGGCAGGTTCGCGCCGGTGAACAGATCCAGGTAGTCCTTGGCGTAGAAGATGCGCATCCACGGCTCGGTGCGCAGATCCGTCGGCGCGAGCGTCCGCAGATCGCTTTCCTCATCGGGCCTCTGGTCCGCGGCCATCGCCGCCAGCTGATAGGTGTTCAGCACCTCGCTGGCCGCGATCACCGGCAGCTGCCCGACGCCGAGACCGTTCTCGGCCAGCAGATCGATACCGGTCTTCAGCACACCGCCGACCGTGGACAGCAGCGCGTCCAGCGGCGGCACGCCCGATATTCCCGCCGGGTCGCTCATGGCGAACCCGTCCAGCGACACCCCGCCGCCGCCGCACAGGCTATAGCCGGCGTCCTGCACGGTGGCGGGATTCTTGTCGAAGTCCCAGGCCAGCATGGGACCGACCAGGAACGCGCCGAGCGAATGCCCGCCGCAGTGGCTCTTACCGCGCGAAGCCGGGTCGGGCAGCAGGAATTCGATCGCCACCCGCCAGTCGTCCATGGTCAGTGCCAGGCCGTACTCGCCGATGTAGCCGAGTGCCAGGGAATCCTGATAGCGGTAGGTCTTCCCGTCGATCGCCCTGCCGCCGAAGTAGTAGTCCGCCGCGACCCGGTAGTCCCCGGCTTTGTCCGCGGCCTCCCAGCCGGTGCGGTCCTCGGCGCAGTTGGAGCGCCGGTCCAGCGAGATGTACTCGACGAACTTCCCGGCCGCGGCCGCCTTGCGAACGACCTGCGGGCCTTGCGAATTCAGGTTGCCCGCACCGGAGAAGAGGCCGGGCTGCATGCTCAGCACGGCATCCGCGTCGACGGTGTGCTCCGGGCCCTGCTTGGACCGGTAGCGCACGAACGAGATCCAGTCGCACGCCTCGGGATGCGCCATGGTGGAGTACGGGCTCGGGTAGTGCAACCGGACGTAGGTCGCCTCGACATCGTCGCCGAGGTAGGGATCTCCGGTGATGGGCGTGACCGTCGAGGAATCCGCGCCACCCGGAACCACCGGGTCGGCAACCGATTTCGGAATGGTCAGGCCGGTGACTATCAGTACCGCACTGACCGCCAAGGGAATTCCCATGGACAGCCCGAGTCTGATCCGCCTGGTGAGCGACATCGCCCCCCGCTTTCGGTTCGCAGTGATGATGGGTTCGCCTGTCATCGCAGGCTCTTCACGAATTCGGCCAGGGTCTGTGCGCTGGCGTCGGGCTTGCCGTCGTTCTGCACTCGGGCCGCGCCGATGGTGTCCACGTGGCTGTAGCCGGGCAGGGTGACCACCTGGGCGGTGGGCGGCGGCGGGACCACCATGCCGGCGCCCTGTTGCACGAAACCGTCACCGGCGTAGGCGATGTACATGGGCTTGGTGCGCGCCGTGTTCGCGTAGCGCAGGCCGGTCATGTCGCCACTGCGCGCGCCGCCGTAACCCGCGCCGATATCGATGAAGATCCGGGAAGGGAAGTAGGTCTCCCAGTACGCGTAGGGTCCGCCGGTGCCGAGTTGCCGTGCCGCGTCCCGGATATCGGAGGTCTCGTGGTTCGGGGCGGTGTAGGGGATCCCGCGCACGTCGTCGTAGTTCCGCCAGGTGTAGAGCGCGGTGCGATCGGTCGGCCGCACCCGTGTCTGCGGGCCGGCGACCGCGCGCAGGAACCCGCCCATGAGCGGAATCTGGGTGACCGAACCCGGAATCGGGAAGACCTTCTCGGTCACCGGCCCGCCGTCGAGAGCGCCGACACCCTGGTGGAACATGGCGAAATTGCCCGAGTTGTTGTCGATGAACAGCCCGAGCAGGGCCTCGTTGGTGAATCGGAAGTCGCGAATGTTCCTCGAGCCGTCCGCGCCGTTGGTGGCGAAGCCCGCCACCGATCCGGAGAACATGTAGTCGAGGCTGATCTCGAGGTCGAGATCGCGCGGAAGGTGCGCCAGCAGTTGGCTTTCCGCCGTCGGATCCAGGTGCGCGGCCAGCCCGGCCAGGCGGTAGATCATGAAGGTGCGCGCGCCGATGACCGGCACCGAGGTCAGTGAACGCGGCAGCACCCCGATGTTGGCGACGGCCTTCACCACGTCGTTCGTCGGTCCGACAATGGCATTGGTGACATCGCTGAAGAACGGGGTGTTCTGGATGGCCACCGGATCGGAGGTGATCATCGTGTCCTGCGCGGCGAAGGCGGCGCACTGGTTGTAGCCCGCGTCGGCGGTGGTCGCCGGGTTGCCGTCGAAATCCCAGTCCGAGAAGAATCCGGTGACCAGGCCGCCCAGCGAGATTCCCGTGCACACGTACTTCTGCTGGCGCACAGCCTGATCCGGGATCTCGAACAGCATCATCTCGTACTGGTCGCGAATGATGCGTTCCATGCCCATGGCGTCGAGCACCGCGAGATCGTGCGACTCCTTGAAGCCGCCGAACACCCGACCGTCGAGCGGCTTGCGATTGAAGTAGTAGTCGACCGCGTCCAGGTAGTTCCCGCTGCGCAGGGCGTAGTCGAAGCCGAAGGTCTCGTCGAGGCAGGAACTGCGCCGCGCCAGCGCCCAGAACTCGACGTGCTGCCCCAGCGCTCGCGCGGCGGCCACGGTATTGGCCGCGACGCTGTCGTTGTTGACCGCGCCGCCGATGGCGCCCGGCTGCTGGACGATCACGTTGTCGGCGTCGCGAGAGTCGGCGGGCCCGTCCACCGCGCGGTAGCGCAGATACCCGGCGCGATCGCAGGCCGCCGGGTGCGGGGCGGCGTTCGCGGGCAGCGGCAGCGCATAGGTGACCTGGGAGACGACGACCCCGTCGCGGGTTTCGAGCACGCGCTCCTGCCGGTCGGCGGCACCGCTGACCGGGATCGGCTCCTGCGCCGTGGCGACGAACGCGGGCAACACCGCACTCACCACCGCCGCGGTGACGGCCAGCACGGCCGCGCGCCGCGCGTTCCCCCGGGCCGGACGACCCCGGCGGGTACTGACAACCGATGCCACGACCGGCCTCCTTCACATGTGTCCCAGATGGAATGACCAAGGCACGGTGTGACCGCTGACCTCGATGCCCGGCCCAGCACACCACCCGCGTTACCGAGGTCACCATTGGCATATGCGAGAAATTTTCGATTGGCAGCAGTGCAAGTGCTCAACCGTCTGAGACATGGCCTGGTCAGGCCGCTGATCCGGTTACCGGGGGCACCTCGCCCGTCCCCCATCCGGGCTCGAAACGGATGTACCTGCCGACCGGAGATTCGCCGCGATGCCGCGCCCGGTTTCGAACGCACCCGACGGCGGCGATCGCACTCGGTGGCAGCGACAGATCGCTCGATGCGCATATTTTCATTTGGCAGATTGTCGGATTTGCCCGAAAAGGCCACGGCCGCAGCCCGAAATCAGTCGAGCGCGCGAACCTCGTCCACGACGAGCGCCGTCACCGGCTTGGGTGCGGCGCCGCAACTGGCCTGGCGCGGGGCGTAGCTCACCGACCGCGTGGTGACGAGCCAGGTGCGTCCGCCGGGGTGGCGCACCAGGGCCGCGCCGGCGAAAGTGGCCGGGTCGGCGGCGATATCGACGTACTCGGGCGCCGGGGTCACCGTCAGCTCGACGCCGCTCACGCTCGGCACGGGATCGATGCTCGCGGGATCGGCATGCGGCGCAACGGGATCGGCGCGCAGTTCGGCGGACGGCGTACCGGAGGCGGTTCCGCCGCGGCCTTCCTCGGCGAGATACCGGCGGACGGCGACTTCCGCGATCTGCTCGACCGGCGAATAGCAACTGCGGCCGCGCAGCCCGGTCAGCGAGATCTCGCCCCGGTCGGTGGCGTCGAGCATGGCGCGGGCCGACGCCTCGTCGAGGCGGCCGTAGGTCAGGCCGGTGGGGAGCAATACCACGGCGGGCGCGAAGCGATGGCCGCCGGTGTGCGAGCACTCCCAGACCCGGCCGGGATGCGCCGCGGCCAGCCCGGCGGCGATGGGGCGGCCCAGGCGCGCACAGCACTGATCGCGTTTTCCGTGCGCGCAGACCAGAACCAGCGGATCGGTCACGGCCGCACCGATTCCCGGCGGCGGGCCGTTCACCAGACTCAGATCCAGGTCGAAGAGCTGGGTCAGGTCGGTGATCTCGAGCCGCTCGCACCAGGAGCCCTCGGGCCGGGAACTCGCGAGCAGAACCGTTCGCGCACCGGTGAATTCGTTGCGGCCCGGCCGACGGATGAGCGTCGGCCGCACCCGCGCGGCCTTGGTGCGCACGGCGAGTTCGGCGGTGATCTCCGGGCCGAGCACCTCGTCGCCGATGACATCGCGGCCCCACGCCCCGGGTTGTTCGACGCACAGCCAGCCGGTGACGCGGGTGGCGCTGCCCGGCAACGGAACCTCCAGGGCCGCGGTCGAGCACGGCAGCCCCTCGAACGACACCGGCCCGACGCCGGGCGGACTCGATAGGCCCCCGGGTGAACTCATAGCGGTTGCCCGGCGGCGAGTTTGCCGATGAGCTGCTCGAGCCGGCGGGCGCGGGTCTCCGGGCGCACGGCGCTGCCGAGGTGATAGCCGACGGTGACGCGGGCCTGGGCGGGCAGGGTGTCGAAGAAGGCCGCGGCCTCGGGGTTGGCGTCCAGGGCGGCCTGGAAGTCCTCCGGCAGGTCACGGTCGCGGCCGTAGGCGGTGGCCCAGCGCCCGTCCTCCTTGGCGCGGTCGATCTCGGCCTGCCCGGCGGGGTGCATGAGGCCCTGCTCGATCAGTTCCCCGGCGATGCCCACGTTGCGCTGCGACCAGGGACTGCGCCGGCGGCGCGGGGTGAAGCCGCGCAGATGGAAGTCCGCGTCGTCGGCGCGCCGGGCCTGCCCGTCGATCCAGCCGAAACACAGGGCCTGCCGCAGGGCGCCGTCGTAGTCGAGGGAGAGGTGACCCGTCCCCTTCTTGGCGAATTTCACCCAGATGCCGTCGACCGCGGCGTGGTTGGCCGTCAGCCACTCCCGGAACGACTGCTCATCGGCAAAGAACAGCGTAGGGCGCTCAAGTGCGGACACCGGTTCACTGTAGATACCGGTCGGCGCGGTCCGTCGGGTACCCGACGGTACGACCGGCGCGGACGGGGCCGGGCGGGGGCGAGAACGGGGAGAACGCTCGGTTTCCTCAGTGCCCGAGGAACGGCAGCACCGCCGACTCGAATTCGTGGTACCGATCGCGATGGATGCTGTGCCCGCAGGCCACGGCCCGCACCGTGAACTCGGGCACCGCGGCCCGCATGAGCTCGAGCTTCGCCGGATCGACCATGCCGCCGGGCCCGCCCCGCAGGAACAGGGTCGGCGCGCTGATCCCCGCCAGGCCCTCCCACCACTCCGGATAGGGCTTGCGGAACTGTTCCAGGGCCGTGCCCGTCATCGAGCGGTCGAAGGCCAGCACCGCGCGCGGATGCCGAATCGCGCTACTGGTGGCGTGCCACAGCTCCGGCAGCGAGGGCAGCCTGCGCGTGAACGTCACCTGCTCGTCGCCCGACCGCAGGGGCAACGGCTGTTCCTCGATCACCAACCGCCGCACCAACTCCGGCCGTTCCATGGCGACCCACGACGCCGCGTACCCGCCCAGCGAATGCCCCACCAGATCGACCCGCCCCACCCCCAGCCGCTCGCACAGCCGCAGCACGTCCGCGCCGAACTCCGGAAACAGATACGACCCCGCGTGCGCGCTGCGCCCGTGCCCGCGCAGGTCCGGGATGATCACCCGCCGCCCGAGCTTCCCGAGCCGCCCCGCGAACCGGTCCCAGGTGTGCCCGTCCCCGCCCATCCCGTGCACCAGCACGACCGGCACGGCGTCGTCCCCCGCGGCCCCCGAATCCCGATAGGCGATCGACACGTCACCCACCATGACCCTGCTGACCGTATCCACGAGGATCCAGCGTACGGACCGCCCGACCCCCGCGCCGCCGCTTGTGTGCCGAATTACCTGGTTGGGTGGATTCGGTTCGGTACCGCCCCGCTCGCCGCCGTACCACCGCCCGGGCATCACCCGGACGAACCGGGATCCCGGAGGGGCGCGGGAGGCTGCGCCGAGGGATGCCGCCGGTACTCATGGTGATGCGACGCCGCTCGCCACCGGCTGCGGCGGGAATCCGGGCCGCCGTGGGCCGATGACTACGGCGTCAGCACGAGGCGGCCGCGCAGTCCACCCGCGGCGAGGCGATGGTGCGCCTCGGCCGCGCGGTCCAGGGGCAGGGTGTCGGCCACCCGCAGGGTGAGGTTCGCGGCGGCGAGGGTCGCGAGGGCGGGACCGTCCGCGCTGATCCATTGCCGGTGAACCGTGATGCCGCGCAAGGGAATCGGGGGCGGTCCACCCATCACGGTGACGAAAGAACCGCGGGTGCGGACCGCGGCGAGCGCGTGGATGCCCGCGCCCGCGGTGTCCAGCGCGGCATCCACGCCGCCGGGAATCAGGTGCCGGATTCGGGCGGGCAGGTCGGGGGTGGCGCGGTCGATGATCCACTCGGCGCCCAGGTCGCGCAGGAACGGCGCGTCCGCGGCGCCGGCGGTCGCGGCGACGCGCACCCCCCGGCGGACCGCGAGTTCCACGGCGAAACCGCCGACCGCCCCCGCACCGCCGGTGACCAGCAGCGTGCTGCCGGGGACCGGATCGAGCAGGGCCAGCGCCTGCGCGGCGGTCAGGCCGTTCAACGGGAGGGTGGCCGCCGCGGCGGCGGGAACGCCGGGCGGGGCGGCGGTCACCGCGCTCGCGTCGAGGACGATGTACTCGGCGTACGCGCCGGAGGAGGAGTCGAGCAGATCGCGCAGTCCGATCACCGATCGGCCCGGTGCGAGGCCGCGCACCCCGGGACCGAGACGTTCGACGACACCCGCGACATCCCAGCCAAGACCGGTGACCGGGCGGGGCGCCATCAGACCGGCGCCGGCCAGGGCGCCCGAGCGGGTGGCCAGGTCGACGGGGTTGACCGTGGCCGCCTCGACGCGAATCAGGACCTGCCCCGGACCCGGCTCGGGGACCGGAACCTCGATCGTCTCGAGCACCTCGGCGCCCCCGTAACCGCGCGCGACCACCGCGCGCATCATCGTGTTCGTCGTCATGCGCACCAGTGTCGGAGTGCTACTCTCCGAAAGGAAGTGGGCACTTTCGGGTGCGTAGGGAACCTCGAGGAGTGGCCTGTGCCGACTCGCACCGCCGAGCAGCAGCGCGCCGCGGCCGGGGCCGCCTACGACGCCTATCTCGCCGAATGCCCGGCCCGCCACCTGCTGGACCGCATCGCCGACAAATGGGTGAGCCTGGCCGTCACCGCGCTCGCCGACGGCCCGCAGCGCTACGGCGAGCTGCGGCGCCGCCTGGCCAGCGTCAGCCAGAAGATGCTCACCCAGACCCTGCGCAACCTCGAACGCGACGGCCTGGTCACCCGAACGGTCACCCCGGCGGTGCCGGTGCGCGTCGACTACGAACTGACCGCCCTCGGCCACTCGCTGCTGCCGGTCATGCGGACCATCAAGGCCTGGGCCGAAGACCACATGGACGAGGTCCACGCCGCGCGCACCCGGTACGACGCGGACGACCGGAGACCTTGACCGGCAACGGTTCCGGCGGCGCGCCCGTTCACTCGTACAGACCCTCCACATGCCAGATCCCGTCGTAGCCCAGCAGGAGCAGGGCGCGTTCGTCCTCGTCCAGGAGCACCTGGGCGCGGGCCGCGGGCGGGTGCTCGGGGTGGTGAACCCACCAGCGGTCGTCCAGGGGCCACGGCCCGGCCCAGCCGATGAGGGCCCAGGTGCGAGAGCCCCAGTGCAGGACGGCGGGATCGGCGGTGAACAGGCCGCGGTCGGTCACCCAGACCGGCTCGCCGCCGGCGGTTTCCAGGCGGACCTCGGGGCGGGTGGCCCAGACCACGGTCGGAGCCGGTTCCGGGAGGCGACCGGGCCAGGGCTGCGCCGGGTCGGCGGCGGGCACGGGCTCGTCCCCCAGGTTGACCATGGTGATGCGCTCGCCGGGGCCGCGGCCGCCGCTGAGCACGCCCAGGCGAACGGCGTCCCCGCCGAGCAGACCCTGCACGCGCACCAGGGCGCGGCGGGCGCGCTCCTCGTCCTCGCCGACCCCGCCCCACAGCCCGAGCTGCAACGCTCCGGCGGCGACCACCTCGATGGGCTCCAGGCGCAGCAGCACGATGGGATCGGGTGTCTCGTCCCAGATCTCGTGTTCCGCGGTGTCCGGCACGTCCGGCCGCTCGGCGCGCAGCCGCCGGGCGCGATCCAGGGTGCGGCGGGTGAGCCAGCCGTCCAGCTGCCAGCGCACGCGGTCGGCCGTGCTGTCGGGGGTGAGGGGTTCGGCGCAGCGCCAGATGCGGGAAAGCTGTTCGCCGGACTCGGTTTCCGCGTAGATGGACAGGCGGGTGCAGGCCGAGGAGGCCGCGGCCAGTGCCTCGTGCAGGCGGGTCGCGAGCAGGCGGCCCGCGAAGGCGGCGGCGTCGACGCGTTCGATCGGCGGCTCGCAGCGGTGCTCCACGGTGAGATCCGGGGCGGGGGTCTGCGCCGACGGCGGGCGCTCGGGTTCCGCACGCGCGCAACGATGCGCCGTGATGGCGTCCCGACCGAAGCGGGAGGACACCTCCACCGGGGTGAGCGCGGCGAAGTCGCCGATCCGGCGTAAACCCAAGCGGTGCAGCAGATCCACCAGCTCCGCCCGTTCCGGCGCGGCCAGCGCCGGTTCCACCGACAGCTCCGAGACCGGGAGCGGCGCAAGGAATTCCGCACCCCGGTCCACGGGCACGATGACGCCCCGGCGCGCGGCGAGCACCGCCGTGGAGAGCTCGTCGGCGATGCCGATCTGACACTCCACCCCGGCCGCCGCCACCGCGTCCACCAGCCGCTCGGCCGCCGCCTCCTCCGAGCCGAAGAACCGCGCCGCGCCGCGCGCCGCCAGGATCAGCAGCCCGGGCCGCAGCACCTCCACGCCCGGCACCGTCGCGTCGACCGCCGCCACCACCGCCTCGAACAGCCGCGCGTCCCGATCCGGATCGTCCTGTGCCACCAGCAGATCCGGGCACCGTCCCTGCGCCTCCCGCCGGCGCAGCCCGCGCCGGATGCCCTCCGACCGCGCCACCGCCGAACACGCGACGACCCGATTCGCGGAGAACACCGCCACCGCCCGCGTCACCGGCGCACCGGCCTCGGCCGCCGCCGCGACGGCGGGCCAGTCCTGGCACCACACCGCCAGCACCCGCGATCGCCGCGCCGTCACGGCCGGCTCCGCTCGGGCGAGACGGATCCGCCGCCGAACCGAAAAACCGCGCGCCGCAGCACGATCGGGACCGACCGGTCCGGCCGGGCCGCGTCGAGGCCGCTATACCGCGGCACGACCCACGCCACCGTCAGGAAACGGCATGCCGGACCACGCTCGGGATCGCGGCGTCCGGCGCGCCGGACGCCGCATCGCTCACCGGATTCGTATCCACCCACTCCACGCGGCCGTTGCTCGGGCACAGGGCCAGATAGCCCTGCCTGGCCTGCGCCGACCGCCCGTGCACCGAGACGTTCAGCCGCACCGTGCGCAGCCGCCCGCACCCGCGCCCCAACCCGCTGTATCCGGCGACGTGGGTGTCGATCCGCAGCACCGGACCCGCCCACGAACCGCCCGTCACCACCAGCGTCGACCCCTTGCTGCGCGCCCGCGCGGTGAGCACCCGGGTGCGCGACATCGGCACCGAAGCGCCGTTCAACCCGAGTACCACCAAATCGAGGCCATCCAGCAAAACGGAGGCAACCTCCAGTGGGTCGGATCCGGGGTCGGTGACGACGGCCAATCGATCCAGCCGCGCGCCCATTTCGGCCGCCGCGAGCAAGCCCAGCCGCGGCAACCCGACCACCGCGGCATGACCGCCGGCCCCGGTGACAGCGGCCAGCAAACCGGAAAGCAGCGAACTCGCGCCCGTATAGGCGACCACCGAGCCCTTGGCCAAACCGCCTTCGGGCAAAAGACTTTCGAGCGCGGACGGCACCGGCAACGCCTCCCGCCGCACCTGTTCGGCGAGCCGTCGCGCGCCCTCACCCCCGCCGCTCGCGGGCGTCGTCCCCGGCGCCGCCACCGCCGCGACCGTCCGGCCGTTGCCCACCGACGCCGAGAAACCCACCGCAACCTGCGGCGCGCCACCCCGCATCGGCATCCGCGCGGCCGCACCCGCACCGCGCGCCGGAACAGCCGCCATCCGCCGTCGCAGCTCCGCCAGCTGCGCCTGCTTCGCGTCCTCCGCCGAATCCATCTAACGACCACCTCTCCCAACGCTGGGGGACCCACAACTCCCGGGAGCTCGCACGAAACCGCGCCCCCGAACCACCACGGGTCCGAGCCGGATAGTCAGCACCGATTCAGCAACCAAGAATACTCGAACATACGTTCTATTCATGCACAGTAGAACTCGAGCCCTGACGCGCGTCAAGAGGACAGTGGCGCAAACCTCGAGCGCGAGGGTGCCGCAAACCACGAGTTTCGAACCAGGCCAGTCAGGATGGTTTTCCGCTACCCTGCACCCGTGACCGAACGCCCCCGTCCCATCGTCGGCCCCGACTACCTGGTCGCCGGCCGCTACCGTCTCCAGTCGAAGCTCGGCGGCGGTGGTATGGGCGCCGTGTGGCTGGCGACCGACCGCCTGCTGCACCGCGATGTGGCCATCAAACAGGTGCTGACGACCTCCGGCCTCGACGAGGAAGAGGCCCGCGAGGTACGCCAGCGCATCATGCACGAGGGCCGGGTGGCCGCCAAGCTCTCGCACGAGCACGCCATCGCGGTGTACGACGTGGTCCTCGAGGCCGGTGAACCCTGGCTGATCATGGAATACCTGCCCTCGCGCAGCGTGGCCAAGGCGCTCTCGCTCGCGGACACCCTCTCCCCCATCGAGGTCGCGCAGATCGGCGCGCAGGTCGCCGACGCACTGGCCGCCGCGCACGCCGCGGGCATCGTGCACCGCGACATCAAGCCGGGCAACATCCTGGTCGCCGATCGCGGCGACGAGGTCGGCATGGTCAAGCTCAGCGACTTCGGCATCTCCAGCGGCGCGGGCGACGCCGACGACGTGAGTGACGTCATCACCGGCACCCCCGCCTACCTGCCGCCGGAGGTGGCGCGCGGCATCCAGCCCAGCGCCGCCAGCGACGTATTCTCGCTCGGCGCAACGCTGTACACCGCGATCGAGGGTCAGCCGCCCTACGGATTCGACGACGACAGCGGTGTGATCGTGGAGCGCGCGGCCATGGCGCAGATCATTCCGCCCACCCGCAGCGGTCCGCTCACCAACGTCCTGCTGCACATGATGGAGCCCGCGCCGCAGCGCCGCCCCACCATGACCGAGGCCCGCAACGAAATCCTCACCGCCGCATTCGGTCCCGGCACCGCGCCCTACATCCTCGGCGCACCCGTGCGCACCGAGGACGGCACCATTCCGGCCTGGGCCGCCCGCAACTCCGCCGCCGGCCTGCGCAGCCCGAACTCCACCCCGCTGCCGCGCCCGCAACGCCAGCAGGCGGCGGCGCCCGCCGCCGCTCCGCAGCAGCAGTCGACGGGGTTCGACCTGGCCAAGTTCGGCCCGAACGCGGGCCCGCTCGCGGTGGCGGTCGGCCTGCTGATCGGCCTGCTGATCATCATCGTGATCCTGGTGGCGCTGTAGTAGCGATCAATCGATGCGGCGGCGGTGTGCCCAGCGGGTCAGGGCATTCCGGTTGGACTGCTGGGTCTTTCGCAGCACGTTCGAGGCGTGGGTCTCCACCGTCTTCACCGAGATGAACAACGACTCGGCGATCTCGCGGTAGGTGTAGCCGCGCGCGAGCAGGCGCAGCACCTCGAGCTCGCGCGGGGTCAGCGAATCGAGCTCGGGATCCAGCGGGGGTTCGGGCACCGGGGACTTACCGGTGAACGAATCCAGGACGAACCCGGCCAGGCGCGGGCTGAACACCGCGTCCCCGCCCGCCACCCTTCGAATGCCGTCGGCCAACTCCGGCCCCGAAATCGTCTTGGTGACATAGCCGCGCGCGCCCGCGCGGATCACCGCGATCACATCCTCGGCCGCGTCGGAAACACTGAGCGCCAAGCACACCGGGCCCGCCTCGACCCCCTGCAGCACCGCGACGCCACCGCCGTCGGGCATGTGCACGTCGAGCAGCACCACATCGGGCGTGGTCGCCTTGATCCCGGTGATGGCCTCGGCCACCCCGCCGGCCTCGCCGACGACCTCCATATCGGATTCCCGGCTCAGCTCGGCCCGCACCCCGGACCGGAACACGGCGTGATCATCGACCAAGAAAACCCGGACACTCACCGACATCTCCTCTGTAATTTCTGCCTCCGCTGCGCCGCGGTTACATCCTTCACCAGATCATGCACTTCCAGCGGATCCATCATCATTTTCTCCGGCCGGACTCTCGGCCGGTTGCACCACCACGATCCGATCGTCCGCACCGTCCTTGCGCGGCATGATGATTCGCACCTCGGTCCCGCGCCCCGGCGCGGACACGATCTCCACATGCCCACCGCGCCTTTCGATCCGGGCGCGAATGGAGCGGGTCAGCCCGTGCCGATCGGACTCGACCGCGTCCACGTCGAACCCCCTACCGCGATCGCGCACGAACACGCTCACCTGGTGTGGTTCGGCCTCGGCGAACAGATCGATGGACGGCACCTCGGCGTGCTTGGCGGCATTCACCAGCGCTTCGCGCGCGGCGCCGAGCACGGCGGTGAAATTCTCCTTGGGCAGGCCGACACCGCTGTCGTCCACGTCCATGGACACATCGCCGACGGTCACCGGCGTGACCTTCACCCCGTGCTGATCCTCCACCTCGCCCGCGATGGTGCGCAGCGCCGCGGCCAGACTCGACTGCGCCGGGCCGGTGTCGTCGAACAGCCACTTGCGCAGTTCGCGTTCCTGACTGCGCGCCAGCCGCACCACCTCCTGCGGATCCCCGGCCTGCCGCTGGATCAGGGCCAGGGTCTGCAGTACCGAATCGTGCAGGTGCGAGGCGATCTCCTCGCGCTCCTCGTTGCGAATGCGCGCCGCGCGTTCATCATTGAGCGCCCGCACCATGCGCAGCCACAGCGGCACCGTGAGCAGTCCGGCCCCGATCAGGGTGACCGCCACCGCCAGCAACGCCGACCCCAGCGAACTCAGATCGATGCGGGCCAGCACCACCACGCCGAGCCCGACCACGATGAGCGTCGCACCGCCCACGATGCGCGCCCAGGTCACCACCGTCGGCGACGCGGGCAGGCCGATGACCGACCGCGGCCCCTCGGCGTCGAATTCGCGCCACACCAGCGCCGCGCCGATGGCCACCGCCAGAATCGGGCCGATCACCTGGGCGGCGGTGCCGTTGAGCACCCAGGCCATGGCCACCGCGAGCGAGAGGCCCAGCAGCGCGAGCCCGACGGCCTGCCGCCGCTCCGCGGGCGAGGGCGGCGTCTCGTCCTCGCCGCCCGGGGTGAAGATCCACAGCAGCCCGTAGACGACCACCCCGGCCCCGGCCAGCGCGGACAGCAGCACGAACGCCATCCGCACCTTGAACACGTCGACCCCGAGATGGTCGGCGAGCCCGCCCGCCACCCCGCCGATGACCCGCCCCCCGGACCGCCGCAGCAGCCGCGGCGCGTACACCCCCGGACGCGGCGGCTCCATCACCCCGCGGGCAGGGTCGAACAGAGGTGCGGACGGATACATGCTTCGATCCTGGCACGGCGCGCCGACGCCCGGCATCGGGAAACACCCCGATTCCATCCCTGAGGATGATCATCCGCGGGTCGGAGCGAGGTCACGGGCCTATACCCCCGCGGTGGCGCGCCCCCGCATCCCCTTGCCCGCGCGCACGCGCCGAAGAGTGTTGCGCCAGGCCACCTTCGTCGCGGCGACCGCCTCCGAGCCGATGTCCCGGGGCGCGAGCATGCGCTGGCCGACCGTGGCGACCCGCGCCTTGGTCTTGCCGGAAGCCTTGTCGAAGTGCCCGGAGTCGAAGGGCGGCTGCGGGTCGTACTCGATGGCGAGCTGAATCGCCTCGGCGGTCTCGCGGCCGTCGATCTCCGCGGCCAGCCACAGCGCGAAATCGATGCCCGCCGACACACCCGCGGCGGTGACGACCTTGCCCTCCCGCACGATCCGATCGCTGCCGCGCGGGGTGACGCCCAGGGTGCGCAGCATCGGCAGCACCGACCAGTGGCTGGTCGCGGACAGGCCGTCCAGCACCCCGGCGGCGGCCAGGATCACCGAGCCGCTGCACACCGAGGTGGTCCAGGTGCTGGTGGCGTGGACCTGCCGGAGCCAGGCCAGCAGCTTCTCGTCGGCGGCGGTGTTCATGGTGGCCGCGGCCGAGCCGCCGATCAGCACCACGTCGGGCGCGGGCGTCTCCTCGAACGAGTGCGTCGCGCCCAGCACCAGCACGCCGCTGTCGGTGACGATCGGACCGGGTTCGTGCCAGACGAACCGAATCTCGGTGTCGCTCAACGCACGCAGGATTTCGTACGGCCCGACCACATCCAGGGCGGTCATCCCCGGGTAGAGCACGATGGCGATCTGCACGGTGCTTCCTCACTCTCTCTCGCCGACGTCTCCATCGTGTGCCGACCGGGGAGTTGGCGTCCAGGACACGACCATTGCGAATCCGGCCATCGGCGCACCGGGAGCGGCTCGTCAATATGGCCGGATCTGCAATGTTCATGTCATTGACGCCACCGCGCGGCACAGGAACGATGAACCCGTGCCCGCCGAACCACGACTCGTCCAGTTGGCGGTGTTCGACGGCTTCCAGCTGCTCGACCTCGCCGGACCCGCCGACGTCTTCCACGCCGCCGCCCTGCTCGGCGGCGGCGAACCGCGCTACCGCGTCGAAGTGGTGTCCGCCGCGCCCGGTCCGGTGCGCGCGTTCAACGGCATCGACGTGCAGGCCGTCCGCGCGATCGGCGACGGCCCCGAACCGGTGGACACCCTGCTCGTCGCGGGCGGCCTGACCTTCGGCGAGGCCGGCCGGAACCAGGACCTGATCGAAGGCATCCGACAGGCCGCGCCCCGGGCCCGCCGAATCGGAGCCATCTGCACCGGCGCGTTCCTGCTCGCCGAAGCGGGCCTGCTGCGTGGGCGGACGGTGACCACCCACTGGTCGAGCAGCATCGGCCTGATCGAGCGCTACCCCGAGATCCGGGTCGACCCGGACCGGATCTATGTACGCGACGGCAAGATCTGGACCTCCGCCGGGGTGACCGCGGGCATCGACCTGGCCATCGCTCTGGTAGCCGAGGACTACGGCCCCGATCTCGCCCGCGAGGTCTCGCGCTGGCTGGTGGTCTATCTGCACCGCCCGGGCGGGCAGAGTCAGTTCAGCGCGCCGGTCGCCGCAGGACCGCCGCGCCTGCAACCGCTGCGCGCGCTGCAGGGCTGGATCGAGGAGAACCTGGCCGCGGATCTGTCCCTGGAAGCCCTTGCCCGACAGACCGATATGAGCACCCGTAACTTCTCCCGGGTCTTCGCCGCCGAGTTCGGCACCACACCCGCCCGCTACGTGGAGACGGCCCGGGTGACCGCGGCCCGGCGACTGCTGGAAACCAGCGACCAACCCCTCGACCGGGTCGCGCTCGCGGTCGGGCTGCGCCGGCCCGAGACCCTCTACCGCAGCTTCCAGCGCGTGCTCGGGGTGGCGCCGGGCGAGTACCGCGAACGCTTCGCCCGCCCGCGCCCGGCGACGGTCCCGGCGCTCGGCCCCGTCTGATCGCGGCTGCCGCACAGCGGGATTCGAGCCGCCGTACCGCGGGCCCGATCGCCGTCCGAGGGACCACATTCTGTCCGGTCCGGACAGCCGAACCACCCCGGTTATCCGGTCCCGTGCCCGGACCGGATAACCGACCCAACCCCTCCTGAACTGCGGTTTCCACTCTCCCGCAACGCTATCCGGCTCGTCCGGACACCTCCCCGCTCCCTACCTTGAGAACAGGACGAACGAGCTCGACGGGATCCACTCCCGGAGAGCCGAAGTCCCGCACCGGGTCCGGTCCGAAGGGGGGTCCGGACCCGGTGCGCAGCACCACACCGCGACCGTCAACTCGACGGCGCGACAGGTTCGGGGAGGAACCAGACATGATCATCAAAACCACTGCCGCCGCCGTCGCCGCGATCGGACTCGCCCTCGGGGGGCCGGAAGCCGCCATCGCCAACGCCGGCGCGATGGCCTCACACGAGAAGGTGCTCGAATCGCCCGGCGGGATGGTCACCACCGTCGGCCACATGAACACCGCCTTCCGGCCGGTGGCGCCGATGAACGGGATGCCGACCGATCGGGAGGTGTACCTGGACAACACCGCCTACGGCAGCATCGCGGGCGGCACCGGCAAGATCAGCACGGGATTCTTCGTCGGCTGCGCGGTCGACCTGGATGTGCAGTTCACGATCGGCGCGGACGTCGGCATCGATGTGACAGCTTCGGCGGGAGTGAGCGTCGGCTCGCTCGGGGTCACCCCTTCGGCCGGGGTCGACATCACCCCGAGCATCGGCGGGCAGTTCGGCTTCGACCTCGGCATCACCGCGGGCAAGATCCAGAAGATCGACACCGGCACGAAGGACCTGTTCGGTACCACCGGCTACATCGTCAACCGGGACTACCGGCTGGCGGTCACCGGCTGCGGCGGGCAGCTGACGATCAAGCCGTTCACCGTCATCGAGGCGAAATCACCCGCCACCGACGCGGCCGACTGGGTTATCGGCGATCCGATCATCCTGTGAGGCGGGTAAATTGGCGGCATGCTCGGGGGAACGCATCGACTACCGGATCGTCAGTGGTGACGGGGGAACCGGTCATCGAGGAACAGATCCGTTCCCCGCGAGCGCTTTTCGCTCGCCGATTCACCGAACTGTATGAAGCTGCGGGCAATCCGACGCTGCGCCGGGTCGCCGCCGCCGCGGAGACCCGGATGCGCGCCGCCGCGGGCGCCCGCCCCGGCGGCGCGGCCGCCCAGCGCATCAGCGATTGGAAAGCGGGCCGCAACGTCCCGGCCCGCTTCGAATCGCTGCTCCCGGTGGTGCTCACCCTCACCGATCTGGCCCGCAAGGCCGGCGTTCCACTCACCCGCGAACTCGCCGAACCCCGGGAATGGCAACGACTCTGGCAGTCCGCCACCACCTGGAACCCGGAAGCCGACACCGAGGCCGCGTGCCCGTACCCGGGCCTGACGTCCTACGGGCGCGACAACAGCGCCCTGTTCTTCGGCCGCACCCGCGCCACCGCCGAACTCGCGGACCTGGTGCGGACGGCCACCGGCCTCGTGGCCGTCGTCGGCGCCTCGGGTGCGGGCAAGTCCTCACTGCTGGCAGCCGGGCTCGCCCCGGCTCTAGGCGACTGGGCGACAACCATTTTCACCCCGGGCGGGCACCCGATGGAGCAGTTGGCGGATATCGCGCTGACGCCGCGCACCACCGGCCCGCGCCGGCTGCTGATCGTCGACCAGTTCGAGGAACTATTCACCACCTGCGCCGACGAGCACGAGCGCGAGGAGTTCCTGGCGCTCCTGCACGAGTGCTCCACCCGCACCGACGATCCCGTCGCCGTGGTGGTCGCCCTGCGCGCCGACTTCTACGCGCACTGCCTCAACCACCTGATCCTGCAGGACGCCCTGGAACACCGCAGCTACCTGCTGGGCCCCATGCGCCTGGACGAACTCTCCCAGGCGATCTCGGGCCCCGCCCGCGCGGTCGGCCTCGAACTCGAACCCGGCCTCGAAGAGCTGGTCATCACCGAACTCTGCGGCGCGGGCGACCATCACGGCCGCCGCACCTACGACCCCGGCGCCCTGCCGCTGCTGTCCCACGTCATGGCCGCGACGTGGCAGCATCGAGAAGGCAGGCGCCTCACCAGCTCCGGCTATCGCACCGCGGGCGGGGTGGTCGGCTCGGTCACCGAGACCGCCGAACAGGCCTGGAACGAGCTCTCCGACACCCAGCGGAACGCGGCACACGACATCCTGCTCGGCCTGGTCGCGGTAGGTCAGGACGCCCGCGACACCCGCCGCCCCGCCCAGCGCACCGACCTCCTACGCCGTGTAGCCGATACCGAAGCAGCAACCGCCGCACTGGAACTCCTGTCCCGCACCCGCCTGATCACCCTCGACGCCGAGGCCGTGACCCTGACCCACGAGATAGTCCTGACCGCCTGGCCCCGCCTGCGCGAATGGATCAACGAGGACCGCGTCGGCTACCTGGTTCGCCAGCGCCTGGAGACCGACGCCGCCGAATGGGCGGCGCAGGAACGAGATCCGTCGCTGCTGTATCGGGGGACGCGGCTGCAGAACGCGGTGGACAATGTGGATCCGCCCCCGGTCGGCCCACTGGCCCACGAGTTCCTCACCGCGGCGACAGCGGCCCGCACTCGCACCCGCCGCCGTTCCACCCGTACCAAGGTTGTCCTGGCACTCCTCGGCGTAGCGCTGCTGATCCTGGGGTTCGCGGCCTATACCCAGAACCGTCTGGTGGACCAGCAGCACAAGGACAAGAACTTCGCCGACGTCCTGGCCGAAGCCGACCGCTTACGCGCGGCCGACCCATCGATCGCCGCGCAGCTGGACCTCATCGCCTGGCGGCTCCGCCCGGGCGACGAGCGCGTTCGTTCCCGTCTGCTGCAAACCCAGAGTGCACCGCTGGCGACCGGAATAACCGCGCACAGAGAGGGTGTGAACGAGCTGGTACACCGCGCCGCCGATCGCGTGCTCGCCTCCCTGTCCTACGACGGCAGCCTCCGATTGTGGGACACCACCGATGGGCAGCACCCTCACGCACTGGGACAGCAGTTGGACGGCATCGGCAACGTGGCGTTCAGCTCGGATGGCAAGCTGATGGCCACCACCGGCTCGGCCGGGGCAACCACTACGGCGGTGACGCTGTGGGACGTCACAGTGCCCGCCACCCCCAGACCTGTCGGAGCGTTGCCGTCTGGTGCGGACGACATGGCGTTCGCGCGTGTCGCCTTCACACCGGACAGCCGCACTCTGGTGACCATGAGCCGGACGCATCTGACGCTGTGGAATATCGGCGACCCCGCTGCTCCCGTCATCGGTCCGACGCAAAGGCTGCACAACGAAGGATCTGTAAACGGAATCGGCGAACTCCGCATCGCACCGAACGGACGCACGCTGGCCATCACTCGATTCGAGGCAGGTCTCGACACCGTCCAGCTCTGGGATCTCGGCGGTTACACGAGCCTGACTCCGCGCACTCCGGCTGTCGGCGGACCACTGCGTTCGGTGCGTGCCCTCACCTTCAACTCCGACGGTACGATTCTCGCCTTCAGCAGCGGTGACGGGGCAATGCAGCCGATCGGCGGAGATACCGTACAGGTCCATCTGTGGGATGTCACCGACCCCGCACGAGCCCGCGAACTCACCAGTTTCGACTCCGGCGTGAGCGGTGTCAGCGCACTGGCTTTCGCACCCGGCGGTCAGGTGCTCGCGGTGAGCGGAACCCAGGGGGCGGGTCTGTGGAATGTGGCCGAGCCCGCCTATCCAGCCCGCCTCACGAGTCTGTTGTCCCAAAACCCCGTTCTCTGCCGATTCAGCAGCAGAACCTTGCCGTGCCAGGACGGTCCGATCGCGCTCGAATTCACACCCGACGGGCAAACGCTGCTGGCCGGTAGCAGTTCCGGCATCATCCGTGCCTGGTCCCTGCCACCCGCGATTCTGACCGGCCAGGCCGGGTGGGTGCGTCCACCGGTGTTCGACGCAACCCACGAGCGCCTGATCACCGGCTCGAGCGATGGCCGAATCGTGCTATGGGATATCGCGAATCCGCAGGCGCCGCGTCAGCTCGGCGAGTATCGCGCCGAACCCGGGTTCACCGCCACATACGTCTCCCCTGACGGCGCTACCTTGCTCATCACCGAAACCATGGGCAGTGCGCGCACGATGCTCGATGTCAGCGACCCCACACGGATCCGGCAGCTACCCGCATGGCAGCTTCCGGAAGTACGCAACATGGATATCTCGTTCAGCCGGGACTGGTCGAGGCTCGCAACCTTCGGCAAAGACAACATGATTCGGCTGTGGGATGTCACGAACCGCTCGGCACCGAAAACGATCGGCGTGCCCATTCCGTTGTCTTCCACCACCGCGCGAATGAGCTTCGGTCCCGACAACCGCACCCTGCTGGTCCGCGAATCGCCCAGGGAAGGTGGCGATATCGTCACGCTCTGGGATATCACCGACCCCGGAGCACCACACCGGATCGGTGAAATCATGCGGCAATCAGACTCCGGCATACTGCCCATTACGCTGACATCCGACCAATCCATCATGGTCGTCGCCGATGACAACGCAATGCAGAGCTGGGACATCTCCGATCCCTCCGAACCGGTCCGGCTCGGCGAACCATTCGGCAATCACACCCTCTCGGTTCGATCAGCTGCCTTCGATTCGGAGGCCCGCGCACTCCTTATCAGCACCGACGACGGCACGGTCGAGATATGGGACTTCGCCTCCCCCGCGCACCCGACACGCGCGGCCGTCCTCTCCGAAATCGGCCGACTCCATTGGAACGCCACCTTGCACCCGAACGGCACACTCATAGCCGCGGGCGGCGAAAACGGTGCCGTTCGCTTGTGGGACCTGAACGAACAGCACGCCATCGACCGCATCTGCTCGGTCACCGGCGGCATGTGGACACCCGAACTATGGAGTCGTCATCTGCCCAACGACCTCGCCTACAGCCCACCCTGCGAGTGATGACAGTCGCGCACAGGTCAGGATCCGCACGCGCGACACTCCTATGACGCTGCCCGGCAGCTAGATTGACTTCGTACCCGGAGGGGGTCGATCGAAGAGGGGGGCGGCACGTGGTGCTGAATGCTGCGACCACCGGGACGGAAACCCGTTCGCCGAGAGCAATTTTCGTGCAGCGGTTCAATGATCTGTATGCGGCGGCGGGCAATCCGACGCTGCGGCGGCTGGCCGCCAACGTCGAGACGCGCATGCGGGCCGCGCAGGGCAACCGGCCGATCGGGGCGGCGTCGGCGCAGCGGATCAGCGCGTGGAAGAAGGGCGAGAATGTCCCCGCCCGGTTCGAATCGCTGCTCCCGGTGGTGCTCACCCTCACCGAACTGGCACGCAAGGCCGGAAAGCCGCTACCGCGGGAGCTGGCGGACCCCCAACAGTGGCGTCAGGTCTGGGAGGCCGCCACCACTTGGACGCCCGAGGATGAGGGCGAATCTCCCTGCCCCTACCGGGGTTTGAAGGCCTTCGGCCGAGACGACCACGCGCTGTTCTTCGGCCGCACCCGCTCCACCACCGAACTCACCTCCCTGGTCCGCACGGCCACGGGCATAGTCGCCGTGGTCGGCGCCTCCGGAGCGGGAAAGTCCTCGCTGCTCGCCGCCGGCCTCGTGCCCGCCCTATCCGATTGGTGCACAACCACCCTCACTCCCGGGCCCCACCCGGTGTCCGCGCTGGCGACCGCCCTCGAACCGTTCCCGGCGCCGGACACCTCACCGGACCCGGCCGACCGCCCCGGCGCTCCCGAGGAACCAGCCGAGCCGGGCACACCACAGCCGAAGACCGCCGACGCGCTCGTACCGGTGAAAACCACTGCCCCGACCGCCGGCGGAGACCTAGCGCGCAGACTGCTGATAGTCGACCAGTTCGAAGAGCTCTTCACCACCTGCGCAAGCGAATCCGAGCGCGAGGAGTTCCTCGGGTCCCTGCACGAACTGGCCACGCGCACCGAGAACCCGTGCACTGTCGTAATCGCCCTGCGCGCGGACTTCTTCGCCCACTGCCTCAACTACCGCGTCCTGCAGGAATCCCTCGAACAGCGCAGCTACCTCCTCGGACCGATGCGCCTGGACGAACTCTCCCAGGCGATCTCCGGCCCCGCAGGCGCAGCCGGCCTGGAACTGGAACCCGGCCTCGAAGAACTGGTCATCACCGAACTTTGCGGCGTCGGCGACCACCACGACCGCCGCGACTACGACCCCGGCACCCTCCCCCTGCTCTCCCACGTCATGGCCGCGACCTGGCAATACCGCGAGGCACGCAAGTTGACCGTCGCGGGTTACCGCAAAGCGGGCGGCGTTGTCGGCTCGGTAGCCGCCACCGCCGACCAGGTCTGGCAGGAACTGGCCGAGTCCCAGCGATCCGCCGCGAAAGACATTCTGCTCGACCTGATCTCGGTCAGCCAGGACGGCCGCGATACCCGCCGGCCGGCGGAACGCTCCAAACTGCTGAGCCGCGCAGCGGATCCCGAAGAATCCGCTGCCGCCCTGGAACTCCTGTCCCGCTCCCGTCTGATCACCCTCGACGCCAACGCGGTGACCCTGACCCACGAGATCATCCTCACCGCCTGGCCCCGCCTGCGCGGCTGGATAGACGAAGACCGCGTGGGCTACCTGGTCCGACAACGTGTGGCGGCCGACGCCGCGGATTGGGCTGCCCAGGAACGTGATTCATCACTTCTGTATCGAGGCGTCCGCCTCCACAACGCCATCGACAACGCAGATCCACGAAGCTCCGGCCCCCTGACGACCGAATTCCTCGCCTACTCGACAGCCGCCCGAACCCGGACCCGCCGCCGTGCCTCCCGCACCAAAGCGATCCTCGCAACGCTCGGCGTCGCCCTACTGGTCCTGAGTTTCGCGGCCTACACCCAGTACCAGCTGGTCAGCAGACAGAACGCGGACAAGGATTTCGCCGACATACTCAACCAGGCCGACCTGGTACGGGGAGCGGATCCCGCGCTAGCGGCGCAGTTGGACCTGATCGCACACCGCACACGGCCCACGGAACAATCCGCGCGTTCACGACTACTGGAGACCCAGAACTCGCCTCTGGCAACGGTCACAACCGCGCATACCGAGGCTGTCCGGCAGATCGAGCACCGCTCCGATCGCGGAGTACTCGCGAGCCTGACCTATGGGGGCGAAGTGAAACTGTGGGACACGTCCGACCCACAAAACCCGAATCCCCTTGGCGACAAACTCGACGGCGTATTCGGCACCATGGCATTCAGCCCCGACGGCAAGCTGCTCGCGACCACCAGTGACGAGGAGGCTGCCAGAGCCACCGTCACCCTCTGGGACGTCTCCACCCCGGAGACCCCTCGCTCACTCAGTACCTTCTCGGGAATCGAGCCTGATCAAGGCACCGCGCACGTCGCCTTCACCCCCGATGGCCGCACCCTCGCGACCCGAACCGGGAAATGGCTGACATTGTGGAGCATCGCACGCCCCACAGCCCCATCAGCGGGGCCGTCGCAGCGGCTGGCGGAGCCCGGCGATCCGGCGTCGGCCACGTCGATCCGCATCAGTCCGAACGGACGGCTGTTGGCACTGGCCACCGGGGCATTCGAGAAGGAATCATCCATACAACTGTGGGACATCGCGGACACCGCCCGCCTCACCCTGCTGGCTCCGTCCGTGGGTGGTCCCGTCGATCCGGCCCCTCACTTCGAATTCAGCTCCGACAGTGGACTGCTGGCGGTTTCCGGTCGAGCCACGGTCGGCCCTGCAGCGAAAGAACCCACCGTTGATCTTTGGGACGTGACAGTGCCCGCACGCCCGCGACAGCACACAAGTCTGAAGCCGGACCTGGGCAGAATATTCGCACTGAGATTCGCGCCCGAAGGCCGGGTACTGGCGCTGGGTTCCGCCGAAGGAGCAATGCTCTGGAGCCTGACCGATCCGGAACATCCTACTCCGCTCACCAACACGATCTCCACCAGTCCTTCGGCATGCCATCGCGAGCGAGTGTGCGAAACAGGCACTACCGCACTTGATTTCGGTGTCTCCGGCCGAACCCTGGTCGCCGGCGGATCGAACGGCGATCTCCGCGTCTGGTCCTTGCCACCGGCCATCCTCGCCGGCCCGACAGGGTCGCTCTCCCTTCCGTCCTACAACGCAGCCGGTGGCCGGATGGCCATCGCCTCCAGCGACAGCGGCATATACCTCTGGGACCTCCGCGATCCCGGATCCCCCGCAATGATCAGCCATTACCGTATGTCCCCAGCCAATCGGAGTATCGCGCTCTCTCCCGACGGCAATGCGCTCCTGGTCCGAACCCTCTCGATAGGCCACAACCAGAGCCTGTTCTATCCGGTGGGCGCCACTCGCCCACTCCTGTTCGATGTCAGCGATACCAAGAACATTCGTCAGATCGCAGAGTGGCAACTGCCCAGCGCCCTGCCGCTCTCGCCACTGTCCGATCTGACCATCAGCGGGAATTGGCGACGCGTTGCCACACACACCGCAGATCGAAAAGTGCAGCTGTGGGATCTCACCGACCGCACCCGGCCCGCTCCAATCGGAGCCCCACTGCCGATTTCATCCAACAACGTCGGCCTATCCTTCGACACCGAAGGCAACCGGCTGTTAGCCAACGAACTGACAGCTGATGGCGAGTTCGTCGTAACCCTCTGGAACTTGACCGACCCGTCGCATCCCCAGCGAGTCGAATTGGCCCGCATAGTCGACGGTAGAAGCTACTGGGTTGTCGGCACACCGGACGATTCCACCCTGATTCTCGTCTCCGGCGGGTCGATTCAGAGCTTGGATATCAGCGATCCGACACGGCCCGTCCAGCTCAGCGAACCGCTCACCGTGCATCCACGAGCGATCGGATCCATCAACTTCACTCCGGACGCGAAGAACATGATCACCAACAGCGGCGACATCGTCCAGATCTGGGATTTCACGGACCCCGCGCACCCCGAACCACAGGAGAAGCTGACCGGCCCCGGCGCCTACTGGGGGGTGACCTTACATCCGGACGGTCATCGCCTGATCCTGACCGGGCAAGACGGCTTTGTCCGACTGTGGGACTTGGATATCCGGCGCAGCGTAGATCGCATCTGCGAGGTATCCGGCGGGATCTGGACCGAGGAGCTGTGGCGCCGCTACCTCCCCTCCCGCTTGCCCTACGAACCACCCTGCCCCTGACACGCCCGGCCGGCACCCCATCCTCACCACCCGATCTCCCGCCCACATCCGCCCCCACCCCCATTTCAGGTGCTCTTTCAGGGTCATCCCCGATGCGCCCGCCCCGCCCGCGCACCCACCATGGACCCCATGACGAGAACGAGCGACTGGTCCGAAAGCGCCGGGCGTACCGGCCTGGGGGACCAGCTTCACGACATGTGGCGGACCCGGCCGGTGCGGCTGCCGCAGCAGGGACACGTCGCGGGCGTCGCCGCCGGATTCGGGGTGCGATACAACATCGACCCGGTCGTGGTGCGGGTCGCGTTCGTGGTGTCGGCACTGTTCGGCGGAGCCGGCATCGTGCTGTACCTGCTGGCGTGGCTGCTGCTGAGCCAGCGGGGTGACCGCAACTCGGCGGCCGAGTCGCTCTTCGGGAAGGGGCAGAGCTCGCAGGGCTCGTCCAAGACCGTCGTGCTCATGGTGGCCCTGGGCATCGCCATCACCACCGTCGGACCGGTCGGGGTCGGACTCGGCGGCTCGGGCGCCATCAGCTTCGTGCTCATGCTCGCCGGGTGGTGGCTGCTGCATCAGCGGCAACCGGAACCGCCGACGGGGCTGCTGGAGTACCCCGGATCGGAACTGCTCGGCGGCTACCCGGGCACCAATTCCCCGTACTGGACCGGATATCCGGGCACCAACGGCCCGTTCGACACCTACGGTCCGTATACCAAACTGCCCGACAGCTACGAAGCGGACCCGAATCGCGTACAGCCCCTGGCGAATCCGGCAGCAGCGCCCGCCGCGCAGCAGACCGGCGCGGGCGCGAACCCGGCCGTCGCGCCCGAGGCCCGGAACTCGGAGACCGGCGCGGCTCCGGTCACCGGCTTCCCGCCCGCCGACGCCGGAGCCGAGCAGCCCACCGAAGTGCTGCGCAAGCCGGATGTCTCCGCGAGCCCGGAGTCCGCGCCCCACCGCGACACCGAGGTTCTCGCCGCGCACCCCGCTACCGCACAGGATGTTCCGGCCCCGGACGTCGATCCGGAGATCACCGCGGAGACCGTCGTCCTGCTCAAGCCCGGCACAGAGGACCCGAAACAGCTTGCGAATAAGGATGATTCGGAGAAGCCCGCGGTGAACAACGAGAGCGACGGCACAACCGACACCGGCGACAACGCGGATCCTTCGGACAACGGAACCGACACGACTCCCGACACTCCCCAACCCCCCGCCCTCCGGAAAACCCCGGCCCTGCACCCCATCCCGCCGGCCAACGACCGCCCCTACGCCCCGGCCGGACCGGCCCCCATCTCCCCCGACTTCGGCCCGACTCCGCCCGGCTGGGACCCGCTCGGCGTCGCCCCGCTGGCCTGGGACCTACCCGAACCCGCTCCCGCACACCGGCATCCGGTGCAGGCCCCGCCGCGCGCCCCGCGCTCGCGCCTCACCCCGGTGATCATCGGCCTCAGCCTGCTCGCCGCCGCGGCCGCGGGATCGGCGGCCGCCGCGGGCGTCGACTGGATGACCCCGGGCCGGGTCGGCGCGGCCGCGCTGGCGGTGCTGTCGCTCGGCCTCATCGTCGGCGCGTTCCTGCGCCGCGGCTTCGGCCTCATGGTGCTGCTCGCCCCGCTGGCCGGCTTCGTCATCCTGGCCTCGCTCATCGGCCCGATCCAGTTCGACCAGGGCGCGATGGGCGACCGTAGCTGGGCCGCCACCAGCGCCGTCGATCTCCAGCCGGAGTATCACGTCTCGATGGGCTCGGCGACCTTGGACCTGACCGGCCTGGCCCTCACCGAGGACCGCGCCACCACCGTCTCGGTGCGCATGGGCGACGCCCGCGTGCTGATCCCCGAGAACCTGCGCGTGCACACCACGTGCAACGTGCGCATGGGTGACACCGAGGGCTGCGTGGGCGGCATCTCCGGCCCGGCGACCGGACCGACATTGAACCTGACCATCGACGTACAGATGGGATCCGCGGAGGTGAAGCGTGGCTGACATCAAGAACCGACGCCCGTCGTTCTCACTGCTGGTGGCCGGTGTCCTCGGCCTGGCGGTCAGTATCTGGGCCTTCATCGGCCCCCACTCCTGGCCCATCTCGGGCGGACTGTCCCTCGGCTGGATCGTGGTGATCGTCGCCATCGTGGCCGGCGTGGTCCTGGTCCTGTCCCCGAAGAAGCGCGGCGACGAATAGACCCCGAAACTCGAAGGCCCGCGATCCGATCGGATCGCGGGCCTTCGGGGGTTCAACGCACCCTCGTCACTCCCACTCGATGGTGCCCGGCGGCTTGCTCGTCACGTCGAGCACGACGCGGTTCACATCCGGCACCTCGTTGGTGATGCGGGTCGAGATCCGCTCGAGCGCCTCGTACGGCAGGCGGGTCCAGTCCGCGGTCATGGCGTCCTCGGACGAGACCGGGCGCAGCACGATCGGGTGACCGTAGGTCCGCCCGTCGCCCTGCACGCCGACACTGCGCACATCGGCCAGCAGCACGACCGGGCACTGCCAGATCTGCTTGTCCAGACCGGCGGCGGTCAGCTCCTCGCGCGCGATCGCGTCGGCCTGACGCAGCAGCTCCAGCCGCTCGAACGTCACCTCGCCGATGATGCGAATCGCCAGACCCGGACCCGGGAAGGGCTGGCGGGCAACGATTTCCTCGGGCAGCCCGAGCTCGCGGCCGACCGCGCGCACCTCGTCCTTGAACAGCAGGCGCAGCGGCTCGACGAGCGAGAACTCCAGATCGTCGGGCAGCCCGCCGACATTGTGGTGGCTCTTGATGTTCGCGGTGCCGGTGCCGCCGCCGGACTCGACCACGTCCGGGTACAGCGTGCCCTGCACCAGGTACTCGACCTTGGTCTCGCCCTGCTCGCCGACGACCTCGCCGACCGCGTCCTCGAACGACCGGATGAACTCCCGGCCGATGATCTTGCGCTTCTCCTCGGGGTCGGTGACGCCCTTGAGCTCGCTCTGGAACTTCTCCACCGCGTCCACGGTCACCAGGCGCGCGCCGGTCGCGGCGACGAAATCGCGCTGCACCTGCTCCCGCTCCCCCGCGCGCAGCAGCCCGTGATCGACGAACACACAGGTCAGCCGATCGCCGATGGCACGCTGCACCAGCGCGGCCGCGACCGCGGAGTCCACGCCGCCGGACAGACCGCAGATGGCGTGCCCGTCCCCGACCTGCTCACGCACCTGCGCGATGAGCGCCTCGGCGATGTTCGACGCCGTCCACGCCGCCGGAATCCCGGCGATCTCGTGCAGGAACCGGCTCAGCACCTGCTGCCCGTGCGGCGAATGCAGCACCTCGGGGTGGTACTGCACACCCGCGAGCCTGCGCTCCAGATTCTCGAACGCCGCGACCGGCGCACCCGCGGAAGTACCGGTGACCTCGAACCCGGCCGGGGCATCGGTGACCGCGTCACCGTGGCTCATCCACACCGGCTGGCGCGCGGGCAGTCCGCCGTGCAGCACACCGCCGTCGATGCTCAGCTCGGTGCGGCCGTATTCGCGAGTGCCGGTGTGCGCCACGGTGCCGCCCAGCGCCTGCGCCATGGCCTGGAAGCCGTAGCAGATACCGAACACCGGAACGTCGAGGTCGAACAGCCGCGGATCGAGCTGCGGCGCGCCCTCGGCGTACACGCTCGACGGTCCGCCGGAGAGAATCACCGCCAGCGGCTTGCGCTCCGCGATCTCCTCGACGGTGGCCGTATGCGGGACCACCTCGGAGTAGACGCTGGCCTCGCGCACCCGGCGCGCGATCAGCTGCGCGTACTGCGCGCCGAAGTCGACAACAAGGACTGGTCGCTGCGTTTCTGCCACTTGAGCAGTCTACGGAGAGACATACACCACAGCGGTTCCGCCTCCCCTTGAACCAAGTGTCGCGTTCGCGTCAATCGTCTGTGTCCTACCTGGCACACCCGATTTGGCGGATGCTGCCGTGCGAGAAAGCATCGCCACTTGTCGGCGGTGCTGGCTATCCTCTACCTCGTGCCATTCGCCCGTGCGATCGATGCAGAGATCCACTACGAGGACAGCGGGGGCGGGGGTCCGGTACTGCTGCTGGGGCACGAATTCCTCATGGACCGAACGATGTTCGCGTCGCAGATCGCGGCGCTGACGCCGGAGTTCCGGCTGGTGTCCTGGGATGCCCGCGGCCACGGTCGAACTCGTGACGAAGGCCTGCCCTTCACCTACTGGACCTGCGCCCGCGACGCGCTCACCGTGCTGGATCACCTCGGCGTGGAAAGAGCCGTGGTGGGCGGTATTTCCCAGGGCGGCATCATCGCGCTGCGCACCGCGCTCCTCGCCCCCGAACGCGTGACGGCCCTGGTACTGCTGACCACCGAGGCGCACGAACCGCTGCCCGCCGAACTCGCCAATGCCCGTAGGTTCCTGGATAAATGGTACGACGAGGGGCCCCGCCCGGCTCTGGCCGAACACCTCGCCCGCTGGCTCATCGGCGACGACGACTGGTACCGCGCCGTCTGGGTCAAACGCTGGCTCACCCGCGACCCCAACGCCACCGAGGTCGCCGCGAGCGCCATGCTCGGCCGCGACGCCGTCCTGGACCGACTAGCCGAGATCGCCTGTCCCACACTGATCGTGCACCCCACGCACAGCGGCGTCCCGCTCGCCCACGCCCGCGAACTCGCCGCCCGCCTGCCCGACGCGCGCTACCTCGAGATCGAGGGCGCCCGCCAGACGGTCAACATGACCCATCCCGTGGCGGTCAACAACGCCATTCGCCAATTCCTGCGCGAGCCCGCGGTTTCCCGCGTCACGAGCCGACCCAGAACGGGTGAGATCCCCCTGCGCCGCGAACCCTGAACGGCGCCCGGGGCTTTCCGAACCGGTCCGGGCACCGCGATCCACCGGCGGACACGAGCGTCCCGGCGCCATCGGGTGTACCCCCATCACGAAACCCGTTGCCGCCATTGACGACATCGCCCCCGCTCCGCGGATCCGGAACGGGGGCGACGCGAGCGCGCGGAACCTACGCGCGAATGTTCAGTCCGACCTTCTGGAATTCCTTCAGATCGCTGTACCCGGTCTTGGCCATCGCACGACGCAGGCCGCCAACGAGATTCAGCGAACCGTACGGATCGTTGGAGGGCCCGTTGAGCACCTGCTCGAGCGGCACCTGCTCCTCGTCGATGGCGTACGGCAGCACCGCACCGCGCGGCACCGACGGATGCGCGGCCGCCGACGGCCAGTACAGGCCCTTACCCGGGGTCTCCTTCGCGACCGACAGCGGCACGCCCAGCATGACCGCGTCCGCGCCACACGCGATGGCCTTGGCGATATGCCCGGAGGTCAGCGTCTCGCCGTCGGCGATGACGTGCACGTACCGGCCACCGGTCTCGTCCAGGTAGTCCCGGCGCGCGGCAGCGGCGTCCGCGATGGCGGTCGCCATCGGAACCCGAATGCCCAGCACCTCATTGGTGGTCGTGGCGCCCTGCTGCGAGCCATAGCCCACGATCACGCCGGCCGCGCCGGTGCGCATCAGGTGCAGCGCGGTGCGGTGATCGCTCACGCCGCCCGCCACCACCGGCACATCCAGCTCGGAGATGAAGGTCTTGAGGTTCAGCGGCTCACCGTCGCCGACGTGCTCGGCGGAGATGATCGTGCCGTGCACGACCAGCAGATCGAGCCCGGCCTTCACCAGGCCCGGGGTCAGCGCCCGCGCGTTCTGCGGGCTGACCCGCACCGCGACCGTGACGCCGGCCGCGCGCACCTCGGCCACCGCGGTGGCCAGCAGCTCGGGCTGCATCGGCGCGGCGTGCAGTTCCTGCAGCAGCGCGATGGCGGCCTCGACGCCTTCCTTCTCCGCGACGTCGGACAGCTGCTGGATCTTGGCCTCGACATCGGCGTGGCGCGCCCACAGGCCCTCGCCGTTGATGACGCCGAGCCCACCGGCCTTACCCAGCTCGATAGCGAACTTCGGCGACACCAGCGCATCGGTGGGATGCGCCAGGAACGGGATCTCGAAGCGATAGGCATCGAGCTGCCACGCCACCGAGACCTGCTTGGACGAGCGGGTCCGGCGCGAGGGCACGATGTCCACATCATCCAGCTCGTAAGTGCGACGGGCAGTTCGCCCCATGCCGATCTCAACGAGGTCGCGCACGCCTGTGTGTCCTTTCTGTGGTGATTGCCTGCGCCGGACAGCGGTGCTCGCGACCTGGTGGTCGCGACCTACTCGCCCTCGGCTCGATCACTTCACGGTCCAGAACAAGACGGGCGGACCTTCGAGGTGGGGCAATCGGTTTCGGGTTGTGAAGTTGTCCGGTGACCGGCGCCCCAGCGCGCGGCCCGCCCGGTCCGGAGACCGAACGGGCCGCGCGACAACGGATGCGCCTGTCTCAGCCGCGAGTGGTGTAGTTCGGGGCCTCGACGGTCATCGTGATGTCGTGCGGGTGCGACTCCTTCAGACCCGCCGCCGTGATCTGCACGAACTGCGCGGACTGCAGACCCTCGATGTTCTGCGCGCCGGTGTAGCCCATGGCCGCGCGCACACCGCCCACCAGCTGGTGGATCACCTGGTCCAGCGGACCGCGGAACGGCACCCGGCCCTCGATGCCCTCGGGCACCAGCTTCTTCTCCGAGAGGACGTCGTCCTGGAAGTAGCGGTCCTTGGAGTAGGACTTGGCCTCGCCGCGCGACTGCATCGCACCCAGCGAACCCATGCCGCGGTAGCTCTTGAACTGCTTGCCGCCCACCAGGATCAGCTCACCCGGCGATTCGGCGGTGCCCGCCAGCAGCGAACCCAGCATCACGGTCGAGGCGCCCGCGGCGATCGCCTTGGCGATATCGCCGGAGTACTGCACGCCGCCGTCGGCGATGACCGGAACGCCCAGCGGCGCGCACGCCGCGTTGGCCTCGAGAATCGCGGTGATCTGCGGCGCGCCGACACCGGCGACGACGCGGGTGGTGCAGATGGAGCCGGGCCCGACGCCCACCTTCACCGCGTCCACGCCCGCCTCGACCAGCGCCAGGGCGCCCGCGCGGGTGGCGACGTTGCCGCCGATGATCTGCACCCGGTCGCCGACCTCGGCCTTGACCTTGGACACCATCTGCAGCACGCCGGCCTGGTGACCGTGCGCGGTGTCGACCACGAGCACGTCGACGCCGACGTCGGCCAGGGTCATGGCACGCGACCAGGCGTCCTCGCCCACACCGACCGCCGCGCCGACCAGCAGGCGGCCGTCGCGGTCCTTGGTGGCGTTCGGGTACTGCTCGGTCTTGACGAAGTCCTTGACGGTGATCAGACCGCGCAGCTTGCCGTTGCCGTCGACGATCGGCAGCTTCTCGATCTTGTGGCGCCGCAGCAGCCCCAGCGCTGCCTGGGCGGTGACGCCCTCCTGCGCGGTGATCAGCGGCGCCTTGGTCATGATGTCGGCGACCCGGCTGTTCTGATCGACCTCGAAGCGCATATCGCGATTGGTGATGATGCCCACCAGCTGGCCCGCCTCGTCCACCACCGGCAAACCGGAGATGCGGTAGCGCGCGCACATGGCGTCGACCTCGGCGAGGGTGTCGGTCGGGCGACAGGTCACCGGATCGGTCACCATGCCCGCCTCGGACCGCTTCACCGTCTCGGCCTGCGCGGCCTGATCGGCCACCGACAGATTGCGGTGCAGGACGCCCATGCCGCCCGCACGCGCCATGGCGATGGCCATGCGCGCCTCGGTGACGGTGTCCATGGCCGAACTCACCAGCGGCGTGCGCAGCGTGATCTCACGAGTCAGACGGCTGGACGTGTCGACCGAGCTGGGAATCAGATCCGAGGCGGCGGGCAACAGCAATACGTCGTCGAAGGTGAGGCCGAGCATGGCGATCTTGTTCGGATCGTCTCCACCCGTATGGGGGCGGCCGGCGTTTCGTTCGCCCGTTACGGGACTGCTCATCGGATCGACCCCTCCTGGAGCTCGGCACAGTCCCCCGAACCGAGATCGGCGCGGGCGACCGGATGAATGACAATGCCGGCGTTTGCTACCCGGCCTTTGGTCAACCATGGTATCCGCCCGCCGAATCGCGTTTGATTCGCCTCCGCTCCGCTTCGGCGGGTTCGGGTCCCCGTTTCCCGCTTCCGGCCTCCCGCTCTGCCCCGCTCCACGCCCCCGCACGGGCCGCTCCGGAACCGCGCGGACGCCGAACCGATCGCTCGAGGTGGCGCAGAACACTCGCATCGGACACGACTCTCCGCGCGACAGTGTCGAGTGACACAGCGAAGTAGGGGCAAATACCCAACAGCGCTGGCGCAGACCCCCTCTGTCTGCGTACCGTGGGACTGTGCGTGACCATCTACCACCTGGCTTGCCGCCGGATCCATTCGCCGGAGACCCCTCCGACCCGTCGGCCGCGCTCGATGCCATCGAGCCGGGGGAACCGCTGGATCCTCACGAGCGCCTAGCGGTCGAAGAGGATCTCGCCGACCTCGCGGTATATGAGGCACTACTGGCCCACCGCGGCATCCGCGGCTTGGTCGTCAGTTGCGAGGACTGCCGGCAGGATCATTACCACGACTGGGACATGTTGCGCGCCAACCTCCTCCAGCTACTGGTGGACGGCACTGTGCGCCCGCACGAACCCGCCTACGATCCCACTCCCGAGGCGTACGTCACCTGGGACTACTGCCGTGGCTATGCCGATGCCTCGATGAACGAGGCATTGCACGGCGACGGTTTCGACGGGTTCGACGTCTAGAACACCGACAGCGGGCCCGCGATCATCGATCGCGGGCCCGCTTCGTCGTGCCCGCACCCGCGGGACCCGACCCCGAAAAGACCTGTGCCCGGCCGGGAATCCCCGTACCGGGCACATGAAAAAAGCCGACCGAGGCCGGCTCTCTCATGATCACGTCACACCGTGCGGCCGATCATGTCACCGCACACCCGGCACCGAAGGCACATTGGGCAGGCCCCCACCGGCGCTCGGCAGCGTCTGCGGCGGCACCACCGGCGCCGGCACCGAAGGCTGCTCGGCCGAGGGCGCCGTCACCGGCCCGCCGGGCGGCAGGGTGCCGCCCGGTTCCGGCAGCGACGCCGGACTCGTGGTCCCGCCGGTGCCCGGAACAGTCGACGGCGGAGGCGAATCCACCGACGGCTGCGTGGGCACCGTGCTCGGACCGGGGGTCTCGGGCAGCGGGGTCACCGGGCCACCCGTGGGCGGAACGGTACCCGGCAAGGTATCGATGCCGCGCGGGTCATCCGTCGTGGTGTCGCCGCCACCGGGGGTATTCGGCAGGGTCGTGCCCAGCACCGTGTTGTCCGGGGTCGTGCTGACCGCCGGATTGGTGGTCGGCTTGACCGCGGTGGTGGTCGGCACCGGCGCGAGCGAGCTGGCGATCGTCGGCGCGATCTCCTGCAGCTGCGTGTACAGCTGCTGCCAGCGATCGAGCAGATCGTCCTTCTTACCCGAGTCGTTGACCTGGCCCGCGTTCGCCGACGCGCGCTCCATCACGGCCTTGGCTTCCTCGGGGCGATTCTGGCTGATGAGCAGCTGCGCCTCGGCCAGATCACTGTCCGCCCGCGCCACCACGGTGGTCTGGGCCTGCTCGCTGAACACGACCTCCTTGACCCGCCACAGCGGATCACCGGGCTCGGCGCTGTACGAGAAGGCGGTCAGACCGCCGAACACCAGCGCCAGCGCCGCCGCGGCGCCCAGCAGGGGACGCACGAGCCTTAGTCGCCCGCGTCCCGCCTGTGCGCCGATACGCGCGTCACGCGCGCCTATCTCCTGATTAACCGCCGCGACAATGGTGTCGAGATCCGGACCGGCCGGCATCGGCTCCTCGAGGATCTCCGCGCGCCAGTCCGCGAGCAACGCCGCGAGCTGGTACTCCTCCGAGGTTCCCGTCTGTACGGGACCGTCGCCGGAGATGGCATCGATCAGCGCGTCATCGCGGCGTACAGCCGCGATGTCCACCGGACCGGAATCACCGGACGTCTCGGCGTAGGGACCGCTGTTCTGCGATCCAAGCCGCTTGCCGTCGCCCCGACCGCGCTCGCCATCCCTAGCCATACATTTCACCTGCCCTCGCCACTTGAGTCTTGAGTTTCGCGAGTGCCCTGTGCTGGGCGACTCGTATAGCACCCGCCGTACTGCCCACGGCGACTGCTGTTTCTTCGGCTGACAAACCCATGACCAGGCGGAGGATCAGAATTTCTCGATGCTTCTCCGGAAGCGTCGCCAGCAGACTGTTCATCTGCCGGCTGGTTTCGGATTCGAGAGCTCGCTGCTCCGGCCCCTGGTCGGTGGATATGACATCCGGTACTTCGGCCATGGCGTCCGCCTTGTTACGGGCGGCGTTGCGATGAGCGTCAGCGACTTTGTGGGAAGCGATGCCATAGACGAAAGCCATGAACGGTCTGCCCTGATCCTGATAACGCGGCAGGGCTGTCATGACGGCCAGACAAACCTCCTGCGCGACGTCGTCCGCGGAGAGTTGACCTCGTTCGGCCGACCCGATGCGCGCACGGCAATACCGCACCACGAGGGGGCGGATGCTCTCCAGTACCTGGGCTAGAGCAGACCGGTCGCCCTGCGCTGCGGCAGCGACGACTGCTGGGTCCAACTCCTCACCCGCGTTGTTCATCGTCAGAGCTGTTCCTGGCGTTACGAGTGGCACCGTGGATGGCGCAGCGGTGCTTCCGCGGAGGGGCGGAACGGTCCAACAATAGCGGCAACCGCATCCGTGCCAGCTGTTACGGGGTCAGTCTCCGGGGCTTCTCAGGGTGGTCCCGGACCTCGTTCAGGGGCGATCGAGAAGGTCGGTGGCCGAACGCAATCGCCCTCCGCGAGCGGCCAGCAAACCGGCGCATTCGGCGGCTTCCGCGGCGCCGCCCGCCGCGGGGTCCACGCCCGAACGCAGCATGGCGCAGGCCCACCGCAGCGGCAGCAGCTCGAATTCGCGCGTCGCCGTGGCTACTTCGGCCGCCAGCCGCCTCGACCGTTCGAGGTCCCCGGACGCGGCGGAGGCGGCGGCGACCAATAGCCGGGACTTGACTCGGTGCCGCACGGAGGGGCCGGCCTCGGCCAGTTCGAGCGCGGCTTCGGCGTGTGCGAGCGCGGGATCGCCGGAACTGTCCGCGGCACCCGTCGGGCCTGGAACGAAACCGCTCGGTCCGGGCGTGGCGATCAGCCCGGAGCCGGGAGCGCACAGCGCCGTCTCGGCAGCCACCCAGTGCAGTCGGATGCGCTGACGCCAGTACGGATCGGCCGCACCGGCCGCACCGCCGAGGAAGTGGTGGCAACGATTCAGCAGCCGGGCCGCGAGCGCGGGCCGGGCGGTGCCGAGGGCATCGGCGGCGAGTCCGGTCAACGCATCGCAAATCGCCTGTGCGCGGGCCGAATCCGAATTCTCGGCAATCCGGACACTCCCGGCAGCGGGGGCGGCCGGCAGCACCAGGGCCGCGGCCCGCCCGTCCGCGACGGCGGCCCGGGCGTGCCAGCCGAGCTGGCGCAGCAGTGAGCCCTCGGTGCTGTGTACGAGCGAGCGCAGCACCGGATCCGCGGTGCCGCGCACGGCGCGGCGCAGCTCGGTTCTGGCCGCGGCGTAGTGCCCGACCCCACCGAGCGCGACCGCGCGCAGCCAACTTTCGGTGGCATCGCCGGCGGACGGCAATCCGGCAGCAGCGCGACCCGGGTCGGCGCCGAACGCGACAGCGGCCGGGAGCGAGTTCATTTCGAGCACAGGCACTGCCGCACTGTAACCAGTGCCGTCGGCCGGGCATGCCCCGACATAGCACAGAAGTCCAGCTACCTCGCAGCATTCGAAGGCGTCTTTGTGTTTCCACTCCGTAAATCTGCGCTCGCTATCGCCTAGCACGCACACAAGAAATTCGTACGCCGTTTCGCGCTATTAACCTGACGGCCTCGAGGTGGCCATCTCTACCGCACTCACGGCGAGCGGTGCAATGGCTGAGATCACGCTGATCACCACTCCCGCATAGCAGGCAATGATCCCATTCGCGCCCGAAAACCGGTCTCCACCAGTGCTTTCAACAAGTCGGATGGGCTATCAGAGAGCCCACACCCTGCTGGCCAACCGATCAGTATCACCACAGTCGGCCCTACTTGTAAATAGCAAAGATGTTAATTCTCTAATGCGCAGGTATTTGGATCAGCGTGGAACTGTCTATTGACTGGAATTCATTGTCCGACCTAACGTACGACATCGCCGCCGTCGGCGCCGTGTGAAATTGCGGCACCGGCGGAGCGTGATCGCCGGGAGCCGGCGATGCGGCTCACCGTTTGCCACCAGCACTGCTCGACAATGCCGACGAGCTCGCACCAAGAGGAGTTCACCATGCCGATGCCGACCCACCTCCCTGGTCCGAACGCCGATGTCTGGGATTGGCAGATGCGCGGGTCCTGCCGCGGACAGGACTCTTCGGTGTTCTTCCATCCGGATGGCGAGCGCGGCCGGGCACGTGCCCAGCGCGAGATGCGCGCCAAGGAAGTCTGCCGCGCCTGCCCCGTCCTGCTGCAGTGCCGTTCGCACGCCCTGAAGGTCAGCGAGCCCTATGGAATCTGGGGCGGGATGTCCGAGACCGAGCGCGAGATGCACGCGCGCCGCAACCGCCGCCGGGCGGTCGCCTGACACTCCGGGAAGATCGCCCGGGAGCACGCGTGTGACTCCTGTGTATCAGCGATACGAGCGGGGCGAGTGGCTGCGTTGTTGCTGACCACAGCCGGTGTGAGTTCAGAAAGTTTCCCATCCGCGCGGCACGGCGCGCCGAATGTCTAGCAAACAACCGGCCACTGCGGAGCGCAAAATCGGTTGCCGACGGCAGAGCTACGGCGTTTCTCCGGAGCTCCGGCGTGTCACGGCGTGTCTTCTTTTCTGACCGGTTTGGACAAGTCGGGACAAAACGGAAAACCGCTGTACGACAATCGTTTTGCCGATACCCCCACGCGAAAGGAGGTCATAGCGGCACGCTACCCTCGTGGCCGATGACACAGAACGGAGCGTTGTGACAGCGCGGCCGCCGGCCGCAGAGGGCGACTCGTTCCAGAGTTCGGGGAACGAGAAGGTGGAGACACCGACGGACTCTGCGATGACGGCGCGCGCAGCCGAAAGCCTCGAACTAGCCGCACTTCTCCAGCGCTGCGGGCAGTCCGACGAGCCGGCATTCGCCGAGCTCTACGACCGCACGAGCGCGCGAGTCTTCGGGCTGGTTCTACGGGTGCTACACGATCCGGGCTATGCGGAGGAGACCACCCAGGAGGTCTACCTCCAGATATGGCGCACCGCAGCCAATTTCGATCCGGCGAAGGGGTCCGCTGTCACCTGGCTCATGACCCTCGCCCACCGGCGCGCGGTCGATCGGGTACGTGCCGAACAAGCCCACGCCCTGCGCGAAGTCGCCTATGGCACCAGCACTCTCGGTAACGAGTTCGACGAAGTCACCGAAGAGGTCGGCCGGCGGCTCGAACAGCAGGCGGTCCTGCAGGGTCTGGCGACCCTCACCGAGACGCAGCGTGAGGCGATCTCACTCGCCTACTTCGGCGGACGCACATATGCGGAGGTAGCGGCATACCTCGGAGTAGGGTTACCTACCGTTAAGTCCCGTATACGGGACGGACTGACACGACTCAAGAAAAGTTTGGGAGTGACGTGAGATGAACGAAAGCCAGATCGATCTCGCGCACACTGTCGCGCTGGGATCGATCGGCGACGAAGATCAGCGCGCGGTGCGGGAACTATTGGATACCGACGATCCGGTACTGCGCGCGAGCTTCACCCAGGAAGTGCAGCACACCCGAGACGCCCTCGCCGCGTACGCGAGCACGGTGGCCACACCACCGCCGCCCGCCCTGCGCGACCGCGTTCTCGCCGCAGTAGCAGCAGACCAGGCGCCGGCCACAGAGTTCCATCACGACCGCTCCACGCTCCATTCCGGAAACGGGCGCAGCCCAGCCGTTCACGACTGAGCCGCTTTCGCGTATCCGCCGAACAGGGCATCCGCCCAGTCCCTTCTGTGTGACCGGGCTCCGGCCCCGTGCACTGGACGCGGGCGCCGCTCCCACCCACAGGGATCACTCGCGCGCACAACGGTTTCCAAGGCCCTTCGCTCCCCCTCGGCGTCAAGTGGCCCTGACCGCAATCCGCGACAGCCCGCACCCCGGGCCGAGTACGTCGGCGGCCCGACCACTCCCGCGGCGGGCCCGGCGGAGCCCGACGCCCGCTCCGGACAGATCGACCGTTAACCCGCCCCCGAACACGACGAAGCCCCCGGACAGATCTCCTGTCCGGGGGCTTCGTCGTTCAGCGACTCACCAGCGCCGAGCGGTCCTCACACTCAGTGCGAGTGGCCGTGGTGCGCGTCGGCCGGCTCCTCGGCCGGCTTCTCCACGATGGCGCTCTCGGTGGTGAGCACCATGCGCGCCACCGAGATGGCGTTCTCGACCGCGGAACGGGTCACCTTGACCGGGTCGATGACGCCGTCGGCGACCAGATCGCCGTAGGCCAGGGTGGCGGCGTTGAAGCCGTCCTTGCCCTCGGTGACCTTGGCGACCACGACCGCGCCGTCGACGCCCGCGTTGGTGGCGATCCAGTACAGCGGGGCCAGCAGCGCCTGGCGCACGACCTCGACGCCGACCGCCTCGTCACCCGAGAGCGAGTCCTTCAGCGCGCCCAGGGTCGCGGCGGCCTGCACCAGCGCGGTGCCGCCGCCGGGGACGATGCCCTCGGCGACCGCGGCCTTGGCGGAAGCGACCGCGTCCTCGACGCGGTACTTGCGCTCCTTGAGCTCGGTCTCGGTGGCAGCGCCGACCTTGATGACGGCGACGCCGCCGGCCAGCTTGGCCAGGCGCTCCTCGAGCTTCTCGCGGTCCCAGTCGGAGTCGGTGTTCTCGATCTCCTTGCGCAGCTGGGAAACCCGCGCGTTGATCTCCTCCTGGGTGCCGGCGCCCTCGACGATGGTGGTCTCGTCCTTGGTGACCACCACGCGACGGGCCTTGCCCAGCACGTCCAGGCCGGCCTCGCGCAGCGTGATGCCCAGGTCCGGGTTGATCACGGTGCCGCCGGTGACGATCGCCAGGTCGTCCAGGAACGCCTTGCGGCGGTCACCGAAGAACGGGGCCTTCACGGCAACGGCCTTGAGGGTCTTGCGGATCGCGTTGACCACCAGGGTGGACAGCGCCTCGCCCTCGATGTCCTCGGCGATGAGAACGACCGGCTTGCCGGACTCCGCGATCTTCTCCAGCAGCGGGAGCAGGTCGGGCAGCGAGCTGATCTTCTCGCGGTTCAGCAGGATCCAGGCGTCCTCGAGAACGGCCTGCTGCGTCTCCGGGTCGGTGACGAAGTACGGGGACTGGTAGCCCTTGTCGAACTGCACGCCCTCGGTGATGGCCAGCTCGGTCTGGGTCGAGGAGGACTCCTCGATGGTGACCACGCCGTCCTTGCCGACGGTGGTGAGCGCCTTGCCGACCAGCTCGCCGATCTCCTCGTCGCGCGAGGACACGGTGGCGACCTGGGCGATGGCCTTCTCGCCGTCGACCGGGGTGGCCGCGGCCTGCAGGGCGGCGGTGATCGCGTCGGCGGCCTTGCCCATGCCCTTGCCCAGGGTCATCGGGTTGGCGCCCGCGGCGATGTTCTTCAGGCCGCCCTTGATGAGCGCCTGCGCCAGGACGGTGGCGGTGGTGGTGCCGTCGCCCGCGACGTCGTTGGTCTTGGTGGCGACGCTCTTGACCAGCTGCGCGCCCAGGTTCTCGAACGGATCCTCGAGATCGATGTCGCGGGCGATGGTCACGCCGTCATTGGTGACGGTCGGGCCGCCGAAAGCCTTGGCCAGCACGACGTGCCGGCCGCGCGGGCCCAGGGTGACCTTCACGGCGTCGGCGAGCTTGTCGACGCCGCGCTCCATCGCGCGACGAGCCTTCTCGTCGAATTCGATCTGCTTTGGCATGTGTACCTGCTCCTGAAGTGAGTTGGGGTAGAACGCGAACCGCCCCGGGGCCGGAGCTGTGGACAGCGACGGCACCGGGGCGGAAATCTCGGTGGCCCGAACGGGGCGGTGGTGCCCCGTTCACCCTTTTCGGGTGTTTCGAATCGGCGCGCCCACCCACCCAATTTGGGGGGCGGGGCCGAATTCGCGGGTCCGAGTTCGGTCGTTCCTACTTGGTGACGACGGCCAGCAGGTCGCGCGCCGACAGGATCAGGTATTCGCCGCCGCCGTACTTGATCTCGGTGCCGCCGTACTTGCTGTAGATGACGACGTCGCCTTCCTTGACGTCCAGCGGGATGCGCTTCTCGCCTTCGTCGTCCCAGCGGCCGGGACCCACGGCGATGACGGTGCCCTCCTGGGGCTTCTCCTTCGCCGTGTCGGGGATGACCAGGCCGGAGGCGGTCGTCGTCTCGGCCTCGTTGGCCTGGACGAGGATCTTGTCCTCGAGCGGCTTGATGTTCACGCTCGCCACGTTGAGCCCTCCACTTTTCAGGGGTCTTCGCGCCCGGGGCGGTTCCCCGGACTCACGGTTTCGGTCTTTGGGTCTGACCCTGCGCACAAGCCCCGTCGTCGCGGGAGCCGGGACCACTGCCCAGTAGTCAGAAACTGGCGTCCGGGAGCACTGACCGGGAGCCAACTAGCACTCTATACACGTGAGTGCCAGCGCTCAAGGCAGGGTTATCCGCAGCTGAGACGGATAACCCCGACTCGCCGGAGCGAACGGCCGGAAAATCTGAGGGCTTCCAAAGAAAAACGAAAATCTGTAACGTTCGGATAACGGATTGTGACACCATTGACGACGGCCGCGCGGCAGGGCTGTCGACCCTCGATCACCCCCGTCACGCCGCCGCCGAACAGTTACACAGTTGCTTCATCCCACAGTTGCTGAACCCCACTGCGCGGGAGTTTCCGCACAGCGCTGAGACGAGAGCCTTACCGCAAGTGATCGCTGGCTGGTCCCGAAGCCCCATCGGACGGGGGCCCGGCCGGATCCGTAGCTCGGGATCACCCGTCATCCACGGGGCGGTCCCAGAGTCCGTTCGAGATGGTCGTCTACACCCGGACCATCCGCTCGAAGGGAGGTGAACATGCGAACATCCCTCGGCATCTCCGCGGGGAGCGAAGTGGTGTGCTCGGCCACGGTCACCACCGCACCCAACGGCGCCCAGAACTTCGACTACCGAATGGTCACCGCCGACACGGCACATTCGGACCTGGGTGACCTGGTCGCCTCCTCCATCGAGCTGATGACCACCCAGATTCCGCGCGAGACAGTGCATCCGGTCGGCGCGCATCCCGGACCGCTGTCGGCACAGCAGGATTCGGAGTCCGGCGCACCCGGCGACATCGCGGTGGCGTATCGAGACCGGGAACAGGCCCAGATCATCCGGTCAGCTATCGGCCGGCAACGTCGCGAGGTGCGACTGATCCCGGAAACCACGGCGGCCCTGGCCTTCCTGCGCCACACCGGTTTGCTGGACAGATACGAAACCGTCGCGGTGCTCGACATGGGCGCCTCCGGGTCCACCGTCACCGTGGCCGACCACGCCGACGACACCGTGCTCCGGTCCGAGCGCACCGCCGCCGTCAGCGGCAACGCGGTCGACGAACTGATCCTGCAGCACCTGATGGATTGCCACCTGGCGCGCCGCGGCACGCGGCCCAATCGCGGCATGCTGCTCAACCGCAGTCGCGCGGCCAAGGAGCACCTGTCCATCGCGCCCGCGGTCACCATCGACCACGTGGCCGGGCAGCCGCTCAAGCTCACCCGGGTGGATTTCGACGAGCTGGTCGCCGACCTACTACGCGAGCTCTCGGGCTTCGCCCGCGGGGTTTTTGCCCGCGCCCCGAAATTCCCGGAGGCGGTCGCGGTCATCGGCGGCGGCGCGAACACCCCCGCCGTGGTGGCCAATCTCGAACGGCAGCTCGATGTTCCGGTGTTCACCGTGCCCGAGCCGGAATCGGCCATCGCCAAAGGCGCGGCGCTCACCGCGGATTCGGCCACACCCACCGCCTTTCCGGTCATCAGCCGCGGCGCCGACGCGCCGATCGGCACCTTCACCAAGCTCGCGGGCACGCTCGCCGGCGCCATCGTGGTGGTCGGGCTGATCATCGGATACGGCGTGAAGGAGCTGGTCCCCGAACCGCAGGGCACCAACTACTCCCCCACCACCGGTGTGCAGCAGCCGGTTTCGTCCACCGTGCCGAGCACCGGCGCGGGCGTCGGCCCCGGCCTCAGCACCACCACGGTCCCGAACCGCGAGACCGCCCGCCGCACCACCCCGCCGCCGGTCACCACCACCGGCCCCGCGGGCGCCACCACCGCCGGCCCGAGCACCACGGTCACCACCATCCAGCAGCCGCCCCTGCGCCCGGATCCCGGTCTGCCGCAGATCCCGTTCCCCTCCGACCTGCCGCGCCTCCTCGGCCCCCTCCTGGGCACCACCCCGCCCAGCGAGTCCGCCGACCCGAGCGCCCCCGCCACCACGACCCCGCGCCGCGACTCCGGTTCCGGCGCCGGTTCGACCACGACGTCGGTCCGTCCCACCAACTGACCGATCTCCCCGCGCCCCCACCCCCGGTCGCGGCTCACCGTCGAAAGTCCTTCGGCCCCACGCGAGTGCCGCCGACTCTCCCGACGCCCCCTCCGGTCGAGCACCCTCGAACCCGCCCGCGCAGGCCGTCTCGCGTCCCCCACCACGCTCTTCATATCCAGCCCATCCCCCGCCACTCCCCACCCGTTACCCCCACACGCCGACCTCCCGCGCGCCAATCCCCGACTCGCCGAACCGAAGTCGCACACCCCGGACCAGGCCCTCTCACCCAGGTCCGTGTCGCCCCCGCCCGATACGGCACGCGGACAACACGATCCGCCGCGCTACCGCGGCACCCCGGCCGGCGATTCCCTACCGAACGAGCTCCCGACTCGGGCCACGTCTTCAGCTCAGCGACCGCACCCAACACGGCGACCTGCTGATCCACCACCCCCGAACCGGCCCACGGTTTCCGGGGCGGGGGAAGTTCCGGCTGGGGGCGCGCCGCATACGTCGTTAGCGTCGCGAGCGGGAATCTTCCCGAGGAGTGAGGTGGCTCTATGCGGATCAGGGACGTCGCGGCCGGGTGCGTGGCGGCGGTGGGATTGGCGTTGTCGGTGTTGTCGACCGCGCCGGCGGTCGAGGGGGCCGGGGAGCACGACGGCGGGATCGTCTGCGCTGTGCTGTCGGTCGCGCACATCGCGACGCCCGCGTGTGCGGACCGGGGGTAGCGGCGGACGGGCGCGGGTCCGGCGTCAGAGCTGGCTGGTGGAGACCGGCAGGCCCGGATCGGTGGCCACGGTCAGCTCGGAGGGCTGGGCGCCGCCCGCGATCACGTGCGCGCCGAGGGTGGCGATCATGACGCCGTTGTCGGTGCACAGGCGCGGCTTCGGGACGCGCAGCGTGAGACCGGCGGCGGCGCACCGTTCCTGGGCCATCGAGCGGATGCGGGAGTTCGCGGTCGCGCCGCCGCCGAGCACGATCGTGTCGACGCCGACGTCCTCGGCCGCGCGCACGGCCTTCATCGTCAGCACGTCCGCCACCGCCTCCTGGAAGGACGCGGCGATATCCGGGATCGGCACCTCGCGGCCCTCGCGCTGCGCGGCCTCGACGTAGCGCGCCACCGCGGTCTTGAGCCCGGAGAACGAGAAGTCGTACCGCGCGTCGCGCGGACCCGTCATGCCGCGCGGGAACGCGATGGCCGCCGGATCACCCTCGGCGGCAATGGCGTCGAGCACGGGTCCGCCCGGATAGCCGAGTCCGAGCAGCCGGGCCACCTTGTCGAACGCCTCACCGGCGGCGTCGTCGATGGTGCTGCCGAGTTCGACGATCGGCTGCCCGAGGTCGGTGACCTGCAGCAGGTGGGTGTGGCCGCCGGACACCAGCAGCGCGACCGCGGGCGGCATGGGCCCGTGTTCGAGGGTGTCCACCGCGACGTGCCCGCCGAGGTGGTTGAGCGCGTAGAACGGGATATCCCAGGCCGCCGCATAGGCTTTCGCCGCCGCGACCCCGACCAGCAGGGCGCCGGCGAGTCCGGGCCCGATGGTGACGGCCAGCGCGTCGGGCCGTTCGATATCGGCCGCCGCGAGCGCCCGGCGCATGGCCGGGACGATGGATTCCAGGTGGGCGCGGGAGGCGATCTCGGGCACCACGCCGCCGAAGCGCGCGTGCTGATCCACGCTGGAGGCGACCTCGTCGGCGAGCAGTTCGCAGGATCCGTCCGGCAGGTGCCGGACGATGCCGACCCCGGTCTCGTCGCAGGAGCTCTCGATACCCATGACGATCATGACGTGACCTCGGTGTCGTGCGGGAGCGCCTCGGCCGCGCCGGTCTTCTCCGCCGCGAAAGCCGCGGCGCCCTGCGGGAATCCGGCCAGGGCCGGGCGGCGCATGGTGTACGCGTCCGCGCCGCTGGGCTGGTAGTAGTTCTTGCGCAGGCCGATGATGTGGAAGCCGTGCTTCTCGTACAGCGCGATGGCGGGCGCGTTGTCGGTGCGCACCTCCAGGAACACCGGCCCGCCGCGCCGGCCGGCCTCGGCGAGCAGCGCGTGGAGCAGCTGGGTGCCGATGCCGCCGCGATGCACGCGCGGATCCACACCGATGGTGTGGATTTCGGCCTCGGGATGTTCGGGGGTGCCGAGCAGGGCGATGCCGGCGTACCCGACCATGCGGTTGTCGGCATCGCGGGCGGTGATGTAGCGGTTGTGCGGTCCGGCCAGTTCCGACAGGAACGACACCTCGTGCCAGGGATCGTCCTCGGGAAAGAGCACGGTCTCGAGCTGGGCGCAGCGCGCGGCGTCGCTCGGCCGCATCGGTCCGATGCGGATGGTCATCGGCCCACCTGCGCGTAGCTCTTCTCGACCGCGTCGGGCCGGCGCAGGTACAGCGGCACGAGCGGTTCGGGCGTGACGCCGGCGAGCAGATCGGCGGCGGCGCAGCGCACCAGCCCGGCCGGGGACGGGGTCTCCACCGGCAGCACCGGGAGATCGAAGTAGTCCACGTGCGAGGCCGACCCCGCGATGACGGTCGCGGTGCCCGGATCCAGGTCGGCGGGCTTGCTCACCTCCGGCCCTTCGATGCGGCCGGTGGTGTCGTAGCGCGCCCAGTACACCTCGCGGCGGCGGGCGTCGGTGACGACCAGCAGTTCGACGGGTTCCGTGCGATCGCGCAGATAGCTTTCGGTGTCGGCGGCGATGGCGTCGAGGCTGCACACCCCGAACACCGGCACGCCCAGCGCGTCACCGAACGCGGCCGCGGTGGCCATGCCGACCCGCAGCCCGGTGAACGGCCCCGGGCCCACGCCCGCGACGACCGCCGCGATATCGGCTCTGGGCCGCCCGGATTCGGCCAGGCAGGCCAGGATCTGCGGGGTCAGCACCTCGTTGTGCGCGCGTGCGTCCACGGTCACCCTGGAGGCGATCGTGGTGATTCGAGGTGCGGAAGCCTCGCCGTCCGCCGGTTCCAGTTCCACCAGTCCCGCCGTAACGGCAGGAGTCGAGGTGTCGACAGCCAATACAAGCATGATTGCCCCCACGATACTGGGTTGTCTGCCTCCGCTCCGCTCCGGCGGGTTCGCGGCCCCTGAAGTCTCGTTCTTCCCTCCCTCCGCACAGCGCCCTCTTGCCCTCCGCTGCGCTCCGGGCGGTCCGCGGCCCCCGAAGTCTCGTTCTTCCCTCCCTCCGCTCCTCCGCTTCGCTCCCCCGCTCCACTCAGTCCAGAACGAGACGGGCCGCGAACTGCCAGGTGGGACTACCCGACACGGAATGCGGGGGCTCGCTTCGCTTCGACGCGGATACCTGGATCGAGCGGGCGTCTTTCAGGAGCGAGTCCGTGCGGCGCTGTCAGGTTGGGGCGGAACTGCCGGCCTCGTAAAGGGGTCTGCTCTCAGCATGGGGTCTGCTTTCAGCGCGAATGGTTCTGTGAGAGGAGCGTCGGTGCGGCGTGACCCTGATCGCAGACGAGGGTCGGGGGTCAGTTCGATGACACCCATTCCCAGTCGGCGGTGCGGGTGTCGGAGTCGGGTTCGCGGCGGAGCAGGACGCGGAGGTGGCGGTCGGCCAGGTGCTCGACCACGCCGAGGCCCCACTCGACCACCACGACGGCGTCGTTGAGGTCGGTGTCGAGGTCGAGGGCGTCGAGCTCGTCGAGGTCGCCGCCGAGGCGGTAGGCGTCCACGTGGACCAGGGCTATCGAGCCGGGGTCGGCGGCGGCGCGGTGCTGGCGGGCGATGATGAAAGTCGGTGAGCTGACCCGGCCTTGGACGCCGAGGCCGGCGGCGATGCCGCGGGTGAGGGCGGTTTTGCCCGCGCCGAGCGGGCCGTCGAGGATCACCAGGTCACCGGCTTGCAGCTGGGTGGCGAGCTCGCGGCCGAGGGCTTCGGTGTCCTCCACGGTGGGGAGTTCGCGGTGGCCGCCGCGCGCGCTCACCGGTCACCGCCGAGGTGCCGGCGCACGACGCGTCCGCGCGGGGCGCACACCACCTCGTAGTGAATGGTGCCGAGGATGTCGGCCCACTCCTGCGCGTGCGGCTCCCCGGCGTCGCCGCCGAACAGCACCGCGGTGTCCCCCTCGCGGACCCCGGAGGCGTTGTCGCCCAGGTCCACCAGCAGCTGATCCATGCAGACGCGCCCGACATTGGGCCGCCGCGCGCCGCCGACCCACACCTCGAATTTGCCGCCGAGGGTGCGGGGCACGCCGTCGGCGTATCCGGCGGGAATGAGCGCGACGGTCGTCTCGCGTTCGGCGATCCACTCGTGCCCGTAGGACACGCCTTCCCCGGCGGCGACGTGCTTGACGAGGGCGACGCGGGCTCGGAAGGTCATGGCCGGGCGCAGCCCGAAGTCCGAGATCTCCGGAATGGGCGAGAGTCCGTACACCGCGATGCCGGGCCGAACCATGTCGAACGCCAGGTCCGGGCGGGTCAGGGTCGCGGCGGAATTGGCCAGGTGCACCAGTTCCGGTTCCAGGCCGTGTTCCTTGGCGATGGCGATGTAGTCGAGGAATCGATCCCGCTGCATGTCGATGGTCGGGTGATGCGGCTGATCGGCGTGCGCGAGATGGGAGAACACGGCGCGGAACCGCACAGTGCCCGCGGCGACCAGTTCCCGCAGCAGCTCGAGCACCGCCACGTATTCGGTGGGCGAGACGCCGTTGCGGTTCAGTCCGGTGTCGACCTTGAGCGAGACGATCGCGGTCCTGCCGACCTCGCGCGCGGCGGCGGCGACGGCCCGCAGGTGCGCGACCGACGGCGTCGCGATCTCGATGTCGGCGGCGACCGCGCTCACGAAATCGGCGTCGGAGTTGTTGAGCCAGCACAGAATCGGCGCGGTGATCCCGGCCGCCCGCAGTTGCAGCGCCTCCCCCACGGTGGTCACCCCGAGCTCGCGCGCCCCGGCCGCCAGCGCGGCCCGCGCCACCTCCGCCGCCCCGTGGTTGTATCCGTCCGCCTTCACCACGACCATGACGGCCGCGTCCCCCGCGTGCTCGGCCAGAATTCGCACATTGTGGGCAATGGCGCTCAGATCGACGAGGGTCTCCACCTGCGGGTCGGGCTTGTTCACACCCGAGATCCTGCCATCCCGGCCCCCGCGACACCGATCACACCCGGCCGGGGAGGCGGGCCGATCTCGCGCGCGGCCTGCCGGCCGAGCGGAACTCCGCGCCCGGCGCGCGGTGCGATTCGCCGCGGCCCGGCTCAGGCGGCGAGTTCGCGCAGGGTGGCGATGGCCGCGCGAATGTGCGCGAGCAGCGGGGAAGCCGAGACCGGCGCACCCGCGCCGGATGTGTCGTGCGCGGCGAGGTTGGCGGCCAGCGCGTGGACGCGGGCGCCCGCCGCGGCGGCCCAGGCGGGTTCGCGCCCGGCGGCCAGCAGGGCGGCGATGACCCCGGACAGGACATCGCCCGACCCGGCGGTCGCGGCCCAGGACCCGCCCGCCTCGTTGACCAGCACCGGCTGTCCGGGCGCGGCGACGAGCGTGGCCCGGCCTTTGAGAAGGACTGTGACCCGCCAGGATTCGGCGAGCTCACGGACCGCCGCCACCCGGTCGGGCCCGGGTTCGGCGCCGGTCAGGCGGGCGAACTCCCCGGCATGCGGGGTCAGCACCGTCGGCGCGGTGCGGCCGGCGAGCAGGGCGGGGTTCGCGGCCAGCAGGGTGAGACCGTCGGCGTCCACCACCACCGGAAGGTCGGTGGCCAGGATCTCGGCGAGCCGTTCCCCGGCCGCGGCGTCGGTGCCCGCGCCGGGGCCGAACACCCAGGACTGGACCCGGCCGGTCGCTGAAACGGAGGGCGCGGCAATGACTTCCGGGAGGTGCGCCAGCACGGACTCGGCCCCGGTTCCCGCGTAGCGGACCATGCCCGAGGTCGCGGCGACCGCGCCGCCGGTGCACAGTACGGCCGCGCCCGGATAGGTGGCGCTGCCCGCGCAGACGCCCGTCACGCCCTGGGTGTACTTGTCGTCCGCCGCTCCGGGGACCGGCCAGTGCGCGCCGATCGACACCGGTTCGAGCGCCGCGAGATTCGGCTCGGGCAGCCGTAATCCGATGGGCACCAGATCGATTCGGCCGCAGTACGGGGCCGCCAGCGCGTGCACCGGCTTGTACGCACCGAACGCGACGGTCACCGCGGCCCGCACGGCGGGACCGTCGACGGCACCCGTGTCCGGGTCGACACCACTCGGCAGATCTGTGGCGATGATCGGAACATCCACTTCGGCAACAAGTTTCGCGGCGTCCGGCCGCAGCGAGCCACGCCCGGAGATTCCCACGATCCCGTCCACGACCAGGTCGGGGGCGCCCAGATCCGCGCGTATTCGCCCGCCCGCGCGCCGTAACGCGGCCAATCCCGCCGCATGCGCACGCTCGGGCGCGAGCAGCACGGCAGCCACCGCGACCCCGCGCCGCCGCAGGAACGATCCCGCCCAGAGCGCGTCGCCGCCGTTGTCCCCGGAGCCGACCAGCAGCGTCACCGATCGCCCCGCCACGCCCCCGGTGAGCTCGCGCAGTTCCCGCACGACGACCTCCGCCAACCCGAAAGCCGCACGGCGCATGGGCATTCCGTCCGGGACCCGGCCGAACAGCTCGGCTTCCGCCGCACGGATCTCCGCGGCGGTGAAGTATCCGCGCCGGTCGCTCGAGGTCATGCGTCGCCTCCCGCGAGAGCAGGTTCGCGGGGCTCGCGCCCCGCCTGTGCAGAACGTGAGCAGACTACGCCCCGACGGTGCGGTAAGTCGGTTCACACCCCGCCGAGGGTCGGGCGCTTCGGGATCTGCCCGGGGCAGGGCTCCCGACGAGCAGGCTCCCGGCCGCGCAGGGTCGAGCACAATCCCGAACCGCGTCGACCGGGACGTTCGCGGGTCGGTACCTGCTCGCCCAGGCCGCCCGGACCGAACCCGATCCGCCGGGGGTGTTCGGCTGCGATCCGCGCGGGCTCCCCGGCCGGGCCGACTCGCGATCGAGCAGGATCCCGCGGCCGCGCCCTCGGCCGCGCGGGCCCCGTCGAGCGGGCCGCCCGGGCAGAGCGGAGGTCGAGGCCGAGCGGTGACCCGCGACGGTTTACTCTGGCCCGCATGTCGATCCGCCGCTTCTCTCCCGTGCGTGCCCTGTTCCTGGTGACCGTGCTGAGCGGGGCGTTGGCGCTGGGCGGCTGCGGTTCGGACAAGTCCGATTCCCCGACCACCTCCACCCCGGCGACCTCGACCTCTGGAGCGGCGGACACGTCCGGCCCCCGCCCGGCCGCCAGCGTGACGGTGACGGTCGACGACATGAAGTTCTCCCCCGCCAACCTCACCGTGAAGGCCGGCGACACCGTGCTGTGGAAGTTCGCCGACAAGGCCCCGCACGCGGTGCAGGGCATCGGCGACGTGGCGCTCGGCATCAACAGCCCGATCATCCGCACCGGCGAGTGGAGCTACACCTTCACCAGCCCGGGCACCTACCGCTACCTGTGCCCGCTGCACCCGGACATGAAGGGCACCGTCACCGTCGAGGCGTAGGTCCGTACCCCGCACGGTCCCCAGCTGGGCGGCGCCCGCCCGTGCCGCCGGACAGCTCCGGCGGCACGCGATCCGCCGAGCTATTCGACGGTGACGGACTTCGCGAGATTGCGGGGCTTGTCCACGTCGTAGCCGCGGGCCATGGCGACCTCGGCGGCGAAGATCTGGAGCGGAACCGTCGCCAGCAGGGGCTGGTAGAGCGTTGGGGCGGCGGGGATTTCGATGAGATCGTCGGCGAACGGGCGCACCGTGTCGTCGCCTTCCTCGGCGATGACGATGGTGCGGGCACCGCGCGCCTGGATCTCGCGGATGTTGCTCAGCAGCTTGGAGTGCAGGATCGCACGGCCCTTGGGCGAGGGCATGACCACGATGACCGGCAGGCCCTCTTCGATGAGTGCGATGGGGCCGTGCTTGAGCTCGCCCGCGGCGAACCCCTCGGCGTGCATGTACGCCAGTTCCTTGAGTTTGAGCGCGCCCTCGAGCGCCACCGGGTAGCCGACGTGCCTGCCGAGGAACAGCACCGTGGGCACGTGGGCGAGCTGCCGGGCGATGGCACGCACCTGCTCGCCCGATTCCAGCACGCGGGAAACGAGTTTCGGCATGGCCTCGAGTTCGGCGAACTCCCGCGCGACCTCGTCCGGGTACTTCACGCCGCGCGCCTGCGCGAGGGCCAGGCCGACCAGATAGTTGGCGGTGATCTGGGCGAGGAACGCCTTGGTGGAGGCCACGCCGATCTCGGGTCCGGTGCGGGTGTAGAGCACAGCGTCGGCCTCGCGCGGGATCTGCGCGCCGTTGGTGTTGCAGATGGCCAGTACGCGCGCCTTCTGCTCCTTGGCGTGCCGGACGGCCTCGAGCGTGTCGGCGGTTTCACCGGACTGGGAGATGGCCACCACGAGCGTGGAACGATCCAGAACCGGGTCGCGGTAACGGAATTCGCTGGCGAGCTCGACTTCCACGGGCAGCCGGGTCCAGTGCTCGATGGCGTATTTGGCGAGCAGCCCGGCGTGATACGAGCTGCCGCAGGCGACGACGAAGACCTTGTCGACCTCGCGCAGTTCCTGATCGTGCAGGCGCTGCTCGTCGAGGACGATCTTGCCGTCGGCGAAGTGCCCGATCAGCGTGTCGGCCACGCCCGCGGGCTGCTCCTCGATCTCCTTGAGCATGAAGTACTCGTGGCCACCCTTCTCGGCGGCGGCCAGATCCCAGTCGATGGTGAAGGGCCGGATGCGCACACCCTCGGTCGAGCCGTGGAAGTCGGTGACGGCGTAGGTGTTCGCGGTGATGACCACGGCCTGGTCCTGGCCGAGTTCGACGGCTTCGCGGGTGTGCTCGATGAAGGCGGTGACGTCGGAGGCGATGAACATCTCGCCCTGGCCCACGCCGACGACCAGCGGGGTGGAGCGGCGGGCGGCGACGATGGTGTCCGGATGGTCGGCGTGTGTGAAGACCAGGGTGAACGCGCCTTCGAGGCGGCGCACGACCCCGAGCGCGGAGGCGACGAAGTCACCGGCGGTCTCGCCCTTGGCGTAGGCGCGCGCGACCAGGTGGACCGCGACCTCGGTGTCGGTGTCGCTGCCGAGCTCGACCCCGGCCTCCTCGAGCTCGCGGCGCAGGGGCGCGAAGTTCTCGATGATGCCGTTGTGCACCACGGCGACCCGCCCGGTGTGGTCGCGGTGCGGATGGGCGTTGCGGTCGGTGGGCGCACCGTGGGTGGCCCAGCGGGTGTGGCCCATTCCGGTGGAGCCCGCGAAACGCTCGACACCGGACTCGCCGAGTTCGGCTTCCAGATTGGCGAGGCGGCCCGCTTTTCGTTCGATGGCGAGCCCGCCCGCGCCGTCGGCGATGGCCACGCCCGCGGAGTCGTAGCCGCGATACTCCATGCGGCGCAACGCGTCCACCACCACGGCCAGGGCGTCCCTATACCCCACGTACCCCACGATTCCGCACATGGGTCACCAGCCTACCGAGGTGTGCGGGGCGGGCGAATCCGGATGTGCAGCGGACCGGGCGAAACGCCCCAAGGAAGCGGCGATCCTATAAGTTCAACCTCGTGTCGGCGTCTGTGAAATCGCTCCTGAGCACTTTGACCGCCCGCGGCCCCCATCAGGTGCTGCGGGGAAACCTCGGCATCGCCGGGCAGCCCGGCGTGGTGTACACGCCCGCGAAGGGCCTGAATCTGCCCGCCGTGGCCTTCGGTCACGGGTGGCTGACGGGCGCCTCGAACTACCGTCGCCTCCTGGAGCATCTGGCGTCGTGGGGGTTCGTGGCGGCCGCGCCCGATACCGAGCGCGGCCCGATTCCGTCGCACCTGAATCTGGCGACCGATCTGATCACCACCCTGGACATCTGCACCGGGGTCCGCCTGGGCAACGGCGACATCAGCGTGCACCCCGATCGCCTGGCTCTGGCCGGGCACGGCATGGGCGCGGGCGCGGCGGTGATCGCCGCCTCCCAGCGCGAGGTGGCCGCGGTGGCCGCCCTGTACCCCTCGCCCACCGCCCCCTCCGGTGAGGCCCTGGCCCCCGGCATCGACGCCCCCGCCCTGATCCTGGCCGGCGCCGACGACCTCGACGCGGTGAACTCCAACGCCCTGCCCCTGGCCGCCGCCTGGGCGGGCCCGGCGATCCTGCGCACGGTCGAAAAGGCAACCCACAACGGCATAGTCGAAGGCCGCCGCGCCCTCTCGGCGCTCGGCGCGGGCAAACACGAGCCCAAGACCGAGCGCCTGACCCGCGCTCTGCTGACCGGCTACCTGAACTACACCCTCCTCGGCGACAAGAAGTACAAGCCGTTCGCGGACCCCGAGGCTCTGGTACCCCACACGACCTGGGTGGACCCCCACGCCCCCGAGGAGGAGCCCGCCCCGGAGGCGCAGAAGCTCCCTCTCCTGCAGTTGGTTCAGGCACTGCGCAAGTAGGGCCGGTTGGCGGCCGGCGACTCGCAGCGTGAGTGAAGATCAGCGAGCGGTGGCAGAGACAGACTACGAACTGCCCAACCCGACAGGCGCAGAGCGTGTTTCGGCAGAGCAGGAGCTCGCGGCATGGTGGGCGCGGAACTGGGGACGTCGGGTCGGGCTCGGATCGTAACCCCACGCGACAGTTGCATTCGGCAGCCTTGCCGGCGGGGTGGATTAGTCGATCCCGGCCGGACCGTCCGACAGATCCTGGACATGACACCGCGGTCAGCGTCTTTCCGAGTCAGGACAACCACCGCAGGGTTCACCCCAATCATTACTGCGTCCTTCCCCCAGTAGGCCACGCAACCGCCGCCGAGTCGCCCAGCCAGACCCACCGGAAACCCCTACCCAAACATCTCCATTCCGGTAGGAGACGCCGCCTAAGGCTGGACCGTGTCGGGGATATCTGTTCCTACGTCCGGGATTTCGGACCCTAGGGGACCTTCTCCGGGCCGTTCGGGAGGCTGCGGAGGTGCAGGGTCGGTGGGTGGGGACGCGGCGGGCGGCGGCAGGCCGTCCGGACCGAGTGGGCGCACATCCAGGTTGGGCTGGGGCGGGGAATCGGGTGGGTCGTTCGGGGCGGCGGCCTTCGGGGGCAATGGGGCCGCTTCGCAACCTGGCTGGGGTGCGGAGACCTCGGGTACCGGGTTCGGGTCAGGGGCGGGCTCGTTCAGCGGCAAGGGCATCGGCTCACAGGTGGATTGGTTGCCGGGCGGTGTGGGCGGGGGTTCGGGTGGGGCCTTGCCGTCGAGTTGGGGTGCTTGGTCTATCCCGGGCGGGCAGGGGCGTTGGGCCGGGTCGCCGTCGCGAGCGATCGGCGGGGCGGCGGGAGACTCCGCGCCGGGGGCGATCGGGGGCGGTGGCGCCGGGTGGGCGGGATCGGCTGTTGCACCTGGCTTTTCGGGCTGGAGCGGTGGGTTTTCGCAGGAATCAGGTGAGTTGCCGGAGCCGTCGGGTGGGTGATTGCCGGCTGCCGGGGGCTGGGAATCAGCGGGGTCGGATGGAGCTTCCGGGAGTGACGGGTTGGGTGCGCCCTTCGACGGCTCGGCGGGGTCGGGAGTGACATCGGCGGGGGTTAGCGGATTGGGATCCGGATTCGCGGATTCCGGGGTGGATTCGCCAGGAGTCGGCAGGAGATCCGTGAGGGCGGAGAGCGTTTCGGGGATCAGGGTGGTGAAGAGGGAATCGGCGAAGCCGGTGAGGGTCGTCAGGAAGGCGGTGGCAGCTTCGGCGAGTGGCTCGGCGGGCGAGGACCGGTCGGGCTCGGTGGCGGATCCCGGGGGCGATTGAGGGGAATCGGCTTCGGTGTCGCGGTGGGTTGTGGACGGAGTGGTGCGGGTCGAGGGGTGATCACAGGTGGTAGGGGCAGTGGATGGGACACATTGCGGCTGTCCCGGATTCGGCTTGCCGGAGTCGGGGCAGGTGGTTGCCGGAGCCGTGGACGGACCGCCGGGTGATCGGTCGCAGTCGTTCGGGAGGCCGGCGGCGGAGCCCGGATCCTGTCCGGCATAAGCGGCTGGGATCGACTGCTCGTCCGGGTTCGTATTCAGTGCGGAGCCGGAACCTGAACGCGGGTCGATGGATTCGGGTGATGTCGGCTGTCCACCAGCGTTCGGCGCACCATCGGGAGTACAACAGCCGTCGGTCGGCACGTCCCGAGCGGTGCCCGCGGGAACCGGCGCGTGTCCGAGTCGCTCCGAATCGGTGAGGCCCGAAGGCTGTTCGATTTCGAGGCCGCCCGGCTGGGGATAAGGCAGGTCGGCAATCCTGTCGAGCGCGGATATCACCGTGGCGTACTGGGATTCGAAGGCTTGATCCGCCGTTCGACAGGCTCGGGTGAAGGCATCGAGGTTGTGCTCCACCTCCGATTTGAAGGTGGTGGCGAGCCAGGGATCATCCGCGTCCAGCGTCGCGATCTCGTCGGGCGTTCTACCCGCGACAGCCACTCGCGGCGCTCCGTCCGGCGCGGATTCCAGAAGTGCGAGCGCCACCTCCGCCTTGGCCGCTGCAGCCTGGCGCAGCGGGGTGAGTAGATCGCCGAGGGCGGTGGCGGCGGACTGCGCCGCGTCGAGATCCTCTCGGGCACGGCGCAATTGGGCGACCAGTATGGATTGAGCGGCAGCGCCCGTCCCACCCTGCCAGTCCGCGGGCAGCTGGTGCGCCAACTCCCACTGCACGGACCACTGTGTCTCCGCCGCCGCCAGCGCCACGACCAGCCGGCTTCGAGCATCGTCGAGCCCGGCCAGATCGGCACCGCGTTGCTCGTCGTAGGCCGCCCGCAGGGTGGACGAGGCGCTGTTCGGCAGCGGCGTGAACGCCTCGTCGTAGCGCGGCATCACGAGCTCCCAGTACCGCAGTCCGGCGGTGCCGTAATCCAATATCTCGTCGATCGACTTTCCGGCGGGATCGAAGGTCATGGCCGCACCGCACCCGCTGCCGCCACTCGCTCCCGATCCACCCGCGCGTATTCGCCGGCGGCGTGGTCGAATACGTCTGCGGTGGCCACCGCGGCGCTGCTCCACCGGTGCAGGAAGGCCGCGATGCGGGTGAATCCCGCGTGGATGGCCGCCGCCTGGACGGCGTAGTCACGCCCCGCGTCGGAGTTCCGCGTGCCGAAGTCGTTCTCGGCCACCGCCCGAGAGTGCCGCGCGAGCACATCCGCACAGTCCCGCAGGACGGTGATCCCGGCCCGCACCGCATCCAGATCCACGTGCAGCGCACCGGATCCGGGCATGTTCGTTCCCCCCACTGATCCCCCTGAGTTTCCGACACGAGTGCGGCAACCGGCCCACCGCCGCGATCTCTCACCAGACAGCAGCCGACCGGTTCACAGTCCTGCCCCGGCCGACCGGTCCATCGTCCGGCAATAACCACCGAGGCCGTTCGGATCAGCCTCGGCGGCAACTCGATTCAGCCGGACGCGAATCCCCGCCCAGCCGCATCTCACCCCCCGAGGCGCCCGGCGTCGGTGCGCACCCATTCGGTGGACCCGTCCGGATGATGGTGAAATTCCCAGGCCGCGTACGCCCCGCCGCTGTCCACGACGGTGACGTGATCGACATACCCGTCGTGATCCATATCGGTCCAGACGTGCATGGCGCGGTCGCTGTTGGTGGTCACGGTGTCCAGCAGGCCGTCCCCGTCGATGTCCTGGGTCGGATGCTGTAGCTCCACGGCGCCGAGCGCGCCCAATTCGGAATGCGAGTCGAGATTCGGCAGATCCAAACCCCCGGACAGATCACCCGATGTGACCATGCGAACTCCTCCACTGTGACGTGGATCTCATCCTGTCACCCGCGAGCCCTCCCCGCATTGCCTTCATACCAAATGTGGATAACTCGCCACCTGTGGATGAATCAACGCTTCGGAATAACCAGCCACAGCACGAGGTACAGGATGAATTGCGGTCCCGGCAGCAGGCAGGACAGCACGAAGAGCAGTCGGACGATGCCGGGGCTCCAGCCGAAGTACTCGGCGAGGCCGCCGCACACGCCGGCGATCCACTTGTCCCGGCTCGAACGGGTGAGACGCTTCTGGGTGGTGATCGGTGTTGTCATACCTCCACTCTCCGGTTCCGGACCACCCCGCGCATCGGTCCCGCACCCGATTCCGACCCTGAACTTCGGCGGGGCCGAAGTCAGGGTGAAACCCTGAGCACGGCAGAATCTCGCAGGTGAGCACCACTCTGCATGCGCGCGGCCTAGCCGCCGGACACGGCGAGCGCACCCTGTTCGCCGACCTCGATCTCGTGCTGGCGCCCGGGGATGTGATCGGCCTGGTCGGGGTGAACGGCGCGGGCAAGTCCACCCTGTTGCGCATGCTCGCGCAGGGCGATGCCCCCGAGGGCGAGATCACCCTCAGCCCGCCCGATGCCACGGTCGGCTACCTCACCCAGGAACCCGAACGCGTCGAGGGCGAATCGGTGCTGGAGTTCCTGCGCCGCCGCACCGAGGTCGCCGCCGCGCAGCTGGCGATGGACGCCGCCGCCGAACGCCTGGCCGAGGGCGGCGAGGACGAGTTCTCCCCCGCGCTCGAACGCTGGCTGGCTCTCGGCGGCGCGGATCTGGAACAGCGCGCCGAGGAGATCGCCGCCGAACTGGGGCTCACCGACAGTCTCCCGCACGGCCTGGACACCCCCATGACCGTGCTCTCCGGCGGCCAGGCCGCCCGCGCCGGTCTGGCCTCGGTGCTGCTGTCCCGCTTCGACATTCTGCTGCTGGACGAGCCCACCAATGATCTGGATCTGAACGGCCTGGCCCGCCTGGAGCAGTTCGTGACCGGCGTCCGCGAGCCCCTCATGGTCATCAGCCACGATCGAGAGTTCCTGGCGCGCACCGTGAATCGCATCGTCGAACTGGATCTGGCGCAGCAGCAGGTAGGCCAGTACGACGGCGGTTACGAGTCGTATCTGGAGGAGCGCGAGATCGCCCGCCGTCACGTGCGCGAGGCGTACGACGAATACGCCGACACCAAGGCCGGACTCGAAGCCCGCGCCGGCATGCAGCGCAATTGGATGGAGCACGGCGTCCGCAATGCCCGCCGCAAGAGCAAACAGGATTCGGACAAGCTGGGCCGCAAGGCGCGCGCGGAAGCCACCGAGAAGCAGGCGTCCAAGGTGAAGCAGACGATGCGGCGCATCGAACGCCTCGAAGCGGTGGAGGAGCCGCGCAAGGAGTGGGAGTTGCGCATGTCCATCGCCGCCGCGCCGCGCAGCGGTTCGGTGGTGGCGACGCTGAACGGCGCGAGTGTCACCCGCGGCGATTTCACGCTCGGCCCGGTGACGGTGCAGGTGGACTACGGCGATCGCATCGTGCTCACCGGAGCCAACGGTGCCGGCAAGTCGACCCTGCTCGCGCTGCTGCTGGGTAAGACCGCCCCCGACAGCGGCACGGCCGCACTGGGTTCGGGCGTCGCGATCGGCGAGGTGGATCAGGCCCGCGGCCTCTTCCGCGGAAACGACACGCTCGCGGACACTTTCAGCGCTCTGATCCCCGACTGGCCCGAGGCCGAGGTTCGCACCCTGCTGGCCAAGTTCGGCCTGCGCGGCCCACATGTGCTGCGCCCCAACGACACCCTGTCCCCCGGCGAGCGCACCCGCGCCGCCCTGGCTCTGCTCCAGGCGCGCGGCGTCAACCTGTTGGTCCTGGACGAGCCCACCAACCACCTGGATCTGGCCGCCATCGAGCAGCTCGAACAGGCCGTCGAATCCTTCACCGGCACAGTCCTGCTGGTGACCCACGACCGCCGCATGCTCGACAACGTCCGCGCCACCCGCCGCTGGCACCTGGACGCGGGCCGGCTCACCGAGGGGCAGTGATCCGGCCCGGCACCACCGGCCCGCCACCGACGCGCGACCCACACCTGGCACGCCCACCTCGGCGCGGTAACACCTGACGCAGCACTCCCGGCTCGGGCATGGGAACGCCTGACCCAACACGCCCCGGCCCAGCTCAGCACAGCCCCACATATCGAAAAGGCCCGCTGCCCAACATGGCAGCGGGCCTCGACGTGATCGAGCTCGGATCAGACCGCGGCGACCAGCTTCGCCAGATCGCCGGCCAGCCGGTTGGCGTGCTCGGGATCGGTCGCCTCGACCATCACCCGCACCAGCTGCTCGGTTCCACTGGGCCGCAGCAGGATTCGCCCGGTGTCCCCCAGCTGACGTTCACCCTCCGCGACCGCCTCCAGCACCTCGGGCGCGACGGCGACGGCGGCCTTGTCCGAGACCGGAACGTTCACCAGCACCTGCGGCACGGTGGTCACCACTGACGCGAGATCGGCCAGGGCGCGGCCGGTTTCGGCCATGCGTGCCATGAGCTTGAGCCCGGTCAGCACCCCGTCCCCGGTGGTGCCGAACGCGGGCAGCACGACGTGCCCGGACTGCTCGCCGCCCAGGGTGTACCCACTGCGACGCAGTTCCTCGAGCACGTAGCGGTCGCCGACCGCGGTGGTGCGCACGACGATTCCGGCTTCGCGCATGGCGATGTGCAATCCGAGATTGCTCATCACGGTGGCCACCAGCGTGTCCTGTGCCAGTTCACCCGCATCGCGCATGGCCAGGGCGATGATCGCCATGATCGCGTCGCCGTCCACCACCGCGCCGGTGGCGTCCACGGCCAGGCAGCGGTCGGCGTCGCCGTCCAGGGCCAGGCCGAGGTCCGCGCCGTGCTCGCGCACCGCGGCCTGGATCTTGTCCAGATGCGTGGAGCCGCACGCGTCGTTGATATTGAGCCCGTCGGGCTCGGCGTTGATGGCGATGACCGTCGCACCCGCTTCGCGCAGGGCGGCCGGTCCGACCTCGGACGCCGCACCGTGCGCGCAGTCCACCACCACGGTGAGCCCGCCCAGATCGCGGCCGGTGGCCTCGACCAGGTGCTCCACGTAGCGTTCGTGCGTGCCCTCGAGGCTGTAGGCGGGCTGCCCCTCCTCGAGCTGTCCCGGCTTGCCGAGCACCCGCCCGATGCCCGCGCCGGTGGGCCGGGCGAAGCCGCCGTCGGCCATGAGCGCCTCGATGCGGTCCTCGATGGCGTCGTCGAGTTTGTGGCCGCCCGCCGCGAAGATCTTGATGCCGTTGTCCGGCATGGGATTGTGCGAGGCGGAGATCATGACGCCGAGGCAGGCGTCGTACACCCCGGTCAGATACGCGACGGCGGGGGTCGGCAGCACGCCGACCGAGAGCACGTCCACGCCCGCCGAGGTGAGCCCGGCGATGACCGCCGCCTCCAGCATCTCGCCGCTCGCGCGGGGATCGCGCCCGACCACTGCCAGCGCGCGCTTCTTACCCCTGCTCAGAACCTGTGCCGCCGCGGCCGAGACCCGCAGCGCCAGTTCCGGACTCAACGAGTCGTTGGCGAGCCCGCGGACACCGTCGGTGCCGAACAAACGTCCCATACCTCACCCCTGATCGGTGGAAAACAGAAAAGCAGGCACCCGAACCCACCCGCCGAACGGGATACCCGACACGAAACGTATCGGATAACACCGGACCGCGGGGGTAGCAGCGATTTGGAAAACCGTTGCCGGGAGCCTGCTCTCGGGATCATTCCCGGGCGCGTGGGCGCGATGCGGTCGCACCGCATCGCAGCCACGCGAAACGCCGCCCGAACCGTACCGTGCCCAGCCTCCGCAGAGACCGGGCACGGTATTGCCGTACGGCGTGATATCAGCGCTTCGAGTACTGAGGCGCCTTACGGGCCTTCTTGAGGCCGTACTTCTTACGCTCGGTGGCACGCGGGTCACGGGTCAGGAAGCCGGCACGCTTGAGGGCGGGACGATCCTCCGGGGTGACCTCGATCAGCGCACGCGCGATCGCCAGGCGCAGCGCGCCGGCCTGACCGGACGGGCCGCCGCCGACGAGGCGGGCGTAGATGTCGAACGACTCGGTGCGCTCGACGGTCACCAGCGGCGACTTGACCAGCTGCTGGTGCACCTTGTTCGGGAAGTAGTTCTCGATGGTGCGGCCGTTGAGCACGAAGTTGCCGGTACCCGGCACCATGCGCACGCGAACCACGGCCTCCTTGCGACGGCCGACGGTCTGCACCGGACGGTCGATCACGATGGGGGCGAAGGTCTCCTCGGCGGAGTACTCGGCCTCGTAGCCGTCACCCTCCTCGACGACCTCGACGGTGGTGTCTTCGACAACGTAGTCGTCGGCGAATTCCTCAGGAGCGGTCACTGGGCCACCTGCTTGATCTCGAACGGGATGGGCTGCTGAGCGGCGTGCGGGTGCGTCGGGCCTGCGTAGACCTTGAGCTTGCCGCCGATGGCGTTACCCAGCTTGTTCTTGGGGATCATGCCCTTGACGGCCTTCTCGACCAGACGGTCGGGACGGCTGGCCAGGACCTGGCCCACCGAGCGCGAGGTGAGACCACCCGGGTACCCGGAGTGGGTGTGGATGAACTTGTTCTCACGCTTGTTGCCGGAGATGGCAACCTTGTCGGCGTTGATGATGATGACGAAATCGCCACCGTCGACGTTCGGCGCGTAGGTCGGCTTGTTCTTGCCGCGCAGCAGGCCAGCGGCCTGCACGGCAAGACGGCCGAGCACTACGTCAGTGGCGTCGATGACGTACCACTTACGGGTCACGTCACCCGCCTTGGGGCTGTACGTAGGCACAGTCGTTCCCTGTCTGTCGTATGTGGTGCCAGCCAGGCGTGTGGTCGAGCGATCCCGGCGGCTGGTGGAGACCCGGGACTCGTGCGACGGCCAGGAGTAACCCCGGCTGTACCGCACGCCAACGGTGAACAGTACCTTATGGCCCTCCGCTGCGCTCCGGGCGGGTCCGTGGCCCCCGAAGTCTCGTTCTTCCCTCCCTCCGCTCCTCCGCTTCGCTCCCCCGCTCCACTCAGTCCAGAACGAGACGGGCCACGGACAGCAAGGTGTTCCTCCCACCCGCCGCCCTGCGGTGGATTGATCGCGGTAGCGACCGCTAGATGTGCAGCGGCGGGCCCGGGTCCTTGCCCCGGACCGGGCCCGGGATCGTGTAGCGCAGGGTGTCGACGCCCTGGGTCAGGCACTGCGGGCGCTCGGGGACCTCGACGCCGGTGACGCCCGGCGTCGGCGGCACGGCGAACGGGGTGAGCGCGCAGGCGTCGTTCATCAGCCGGGTCAGGTCCCACGCGTGGCCGGGAGCGAGCGGTGCGTCCCAGGAGGCCACGAGTTGCGGTGGCGCGGAATCGGAATAGCCGCCCAGGACCGTGAGGGCCGCGGCGCCGACGATGATGGGCGTACCGAACAGGTTGCCCTTCATCTTCTTCCACAGCTTGCCCTTGCGCGGCGCGCGGTCCCCCGCGGCGCCGGACTCCGAATCCGACTGCCCGGCAACATCCTCCGACGACTGCGGATTCTGACGCGACCCACTGGACGGCATCGACCCACCGTACATCGACCCGGCCTGACCAGGAGCGTTTCCGGAACTCCCAGCAAAACTCCCGCGTCCGCCGGCATCGGGGTGATAGCCGCCCTGTTCGGCGCCGGACTGCCCGCCCTGCGGGCCGTATCCCGCGCCGCCCTGGCCGTATCCGCCCTGCTGGGGGTACCCGCCACCGGATTGGCCGTAGCCGCCCTGGCCGCCGTACGCGCCGGACCCCGGCGCACCCTGCTGCGGGCCCGAATATCCCGGCGTACCACCGGCATACCCCGGCTGCTGGCCCTGAGCGCCGTAGCCCGGATAGCCCTGGCCGCCCGGTTGCCCGCCCTGCTGGGCGGGACCGAACGCACCGGGCGTTCCGGGCTGCTGCGGATCGCGTCCCATGACGGAGGTCATCTGATCGTCGGCGGGCGTGCCCGGCGGCCGCGTGAAGCGCCCGCCGACCCCCGCCAGCCCGGGCGGCAGGCCACCGCGCGAGGCGATGGGTGTCTGCGCGAGTTCCTCGGGGGTGATGCGGTGCGTCTCCTCGACGCCGGAGGCATCGCCCTGCGCCGGTCCCTGCTCGACCGGACCGGCGGCCGCGGGCTGCCTGCCGATCGGCCCGGACGGCGGACCCGCGGGTGCGGGCCGGCCGTGCCGCGGCTGCCCACCGGAGCGGGCCGCCTGCCCGGGTCCACCCTCACCGGCCGGGCCGTGTGTGCCCTGCGCGGGCGCGGCGGGCCGGCCGGGGGCGTCCTGGGCCGCGGGAGCCTGGGCGGCGGCGGAGGCCTGGGCAGCGGGAGCCGCCGAGCCCGACGGTTGCGGTGCGGGAGCCACCGGGGGCTGTCCCGCCGGAGTCACGGGGGGCTGCGCCGGCGGCGCGACCGGAGCCCGATCCGCGGCCGTGCCCGAGTCCCCTAGCCCGGCACCGGATTCCGCCAGCCCCTCGGCCAGCTCGGTGTCGTTCACCAGCAGATGCGTCGCGCCGAGCACCAGCGCGTGCATCGGATGATCGGCCACCTGGAACCGGTGGCCGAGATGGTTCTGGAACGCCAGCCGGATGGCGTCGTTGAAGCACACGTTGCCCGCGAGCAGCACGGTCGAGGTGTCGGCCCCCACCGCCCGCGCGGCCGCCATGACCTCGATGACCACGTTGTCCGCGGCGCGGGCCTGGTGCAGCGCCTCGGGGGTGATGCGCACGCTCACCGATTCGGTGGGCTGCTCGTCGTCCCCGTCCACCGCCACGACCAGGCATTCCCGCCCGTCGGAGTAGACGCCGGTCGCCCCGACCGCGGGACCCCGCCCGGGTGCGCGCACCAGACCGAGCGCGCGGACATAGCCGGACATGGCCACCGATTCGGGCAGCGGTTCGGCGACGACGCCGAGCTGCTCGACCAGGCGCATGAACTCCTCGACCTTGGCGTCGGGCCATTCGTCGGGGAACGGCACCGCGATCACGTCGGCCGGGCCGCCGAGATGTTTGACGATCTCGGCCAGCGGATTGTGCAGGCGCGCCCGGAAGACCAGGTCCGCGGGCCAGGTCGCCCCGGCCACCACGATCTGCGGATGGCCCAGGATGTCGCGGACGTCGGAGATGGCGATGCCGACGTCCGGGCGGCGGTCGACCCCGGCGGTGTGCAGGCGGCCGGAGGCGTCCGCCAGCAGATAGGCGGGCGGGGTGTAGGTGCCCTCGACCTGGATCGGGCGGATCGCCGCGCTGCCGCCGCCGGCGGCCACCGAGACCACGTCCCAGCCGAGATGCACTGCCCCTACTCGAGCTGTCACAGCCATCAGTGTGCCTGCTCGCGCAGCGAAGCGCGCGGCTGCCCGCTCGCAGTGCTCACGCCGCCGTCTTCTTCAAACGCAGGCGAGACCAGGTGAGCAGGGAGAACACGATGGTGAGCACCACCAGCATGGCCACGTCGAGGTACCAGATACCCGGTTCGTGCTTCCACAGCGCGTCGGGCTGCGCACTGGCGAACAGGTCGCGGATGTTGATGGTGGAGGCGCCCGAGGCGTAGCCCCAGCGGGCCGGGAAGAGCCACGAAACCTGTTCCAGCACAACGCGCCCCGTCACCGGGATCATGCCGCCGGCCATGACCAGCTGGCACATGATGGTGACGACCAGCAGCGGCATCACCTGTTCGTTGGACTTGGCGAGGGTGGACAGCAGCAGACCGACCACCACGCAGGTGACCGCGGTCAGCGCGATGTCCACGTACAGCTCGGCGCTGCCCGCCGAGATGACCACACCCGGTCCGGGCCGCTTCTTGCCCGCCAGCACGATGCCCATCATGACCGCGGCCTGCAGCAGCGCCGCGAGGCTGAACACCACGACCTTGGACATCAGGTACGCGCCCGAGCCCAGTCCGACCGCGCGCTCGCGGTAGTAGATGGCGCGTTCGCCCACCAGATCGCGGACGGTCAGCGTCGAGCCCATGAAGCACGCGCCGAGGATGAGCACCACCAGGAGCTGTTGCGCTTCACTGCCGCCGGTGTTGACGAACGACCCGTCCGGCATCTGGGTGAAGCCACCCTTCTGGAAGCCGTTCTTGCCCGGCACCACCAGGGACAGCCCGCCCAGGACGAACGGAAGTATCAGCAGGAAGGCGAGATACCCGCGGTCGGCGAAGATGAGTCGTATCTGCCTGCGCGACAGCGTCGAGAACTGTTTGAAGGAACTCGATTTCGGCGGCTTGGCGCGCTGGCCCTGCTGTACCGCGGGCGGCGGGGGCGCGAAGGCTTGGCGGGAACGGTAATTGGCGAAGGCGCGATCGGGATCCTCGGCCACGCGGGCGAAGATCTCGGCCCAGTCGCTGGTGCCGAGGAAATCGCGCACGCTGCCGGGATGCCCGGCGAACGCGGTCTTGCCGCCGGGCGCCAGCAGCAGCACCTGATCGCACATGTCCAGGCAGGCCACCGAATGCGTGACCACGATGACGGTGCGCCCGGCGTCGGCCAGCTCGCGCAGCATGGTCATGACCTGGCGGTCCAGCGCCGGGTCCAGGCCCGAGGTGGGCTCGTCCAGGATCAGCAGCGAGGGGCCGGTGAGCAATTCCATGGCGACCGAGGCGCGCTTGCGCTGGCCGCCGGAGAGCCGATCGACGCGGGTGTCCGCGTGCTGGGTCAGCGAAAGCTCGTCCAGCACACCGTCGATGACGCGCTTGCGGTCGGCCTTGGTCGTGTCGGGGGGCAGTCGCAACTGGGCGGCGAAGCCCAGCGCCTGCTTGACCGTGAGCTGACGGTGCAGCACGTCATCCTGCGGCACCATGCCGATGCGCGAGCGCAGCGCTTCGTACTCGGCGTGCAGGCCGCGCCCTTCGAAGGTGACCACGCCGGCCGAGGGCTGGGTGTTGCCCGCGATGAGTTTGGACAGCGTCGACTTGCCCGCGCCCGAGGGGCCGATGAGCGCGGTCAGGGTGCCGCGCCCGGCCTGCAGGTTCACGTCGACCAGCAACTGCTTGTTGCCCTCGACGGTGAAGCTGACCCCGTGCACGTGCAGGCCCTGCTCGGCGACCGGCCGCTGCCGGTGGACGAGCGTGCCCTCCTGGACGACGAAGTCGATGTTGCCGATGGTGACGATGTCGCGTTCGCGCAGCGCGGTGCGCTGTTCGCGGCGGCCGTTGACGAAGGTGCCGTTGGCCGAACCCAGATCCTCGATGGCCAGATTGCCGCGATCGGAGACCAGGCGGGCGTGCCGGCGCGAGGCCAGCGGATCGTTGACGACGATCTCGTTGTCGCTGGTACGACCGATGTGCAAGCCGTTGGCGGGAATTCGATCGGCCCGCGCGGCCGGGCCGGTTCCGGCGCGGGCGCGCACCGGCGGGGTCGCGGAGATGGTCGCCTTGGCCGTCATGTTGATGTTGGCCGGGGCGTCCGGGTGCAAAGGCAGCGGCGCGGAGGGCATTCCGGCCGAGGGCATCGGGTTGCCCGCTGTCGGCGGCCGCTGCACGGGCTGCTGTGCCGAGTGCGGCGGGCGCTGCACCGGCTGCTGCGGATGCGCGGGTGTGGGCGGCCGGTGCTGTGCGGGCGGACGGTACTGCGGCTGTTGCGGCGGCCGCTGCTGCGGCTGGCCGTGCGAGGGCGTCGGCGGGCGCTGCGGCGCCGGCGGCCGGTACTGCGGCTGCGCGCCCTGCGGCACCAGGTGCAGCAGCGGTCCGGTGATCGCGTCGCCGAGCCGCACCTGCACGGGCCGGTCGATGGTCAGCGGCTGGCCGATCCGGCGCGCGTCGACGAAAACACCATTGGTACTGCCGTTGTCGGCGAGCACCCACCCGTTCCCCCGCCAGGACAGTGTGGCGTGTACTCGCGAAACCAGCGGGCTGTCCACGAACAGTGTGACCTCGGGCGCCCGCCCCATGGTGATCTGCTGACTTGCGTCGAAGACCCGATCGGTTCCTTCATGACGCACGGTGATCTGCTGCGCCCCCGGTGAAGACATGGCCCGGATACTACCGGCTACCTCGTCCGGAGCCAGATGAGTCTCGAGGCGGTCGAGGGCGGATCACGGTTTGCCTCACGCGCGGCGGCGCCGGCGTCGAATCACCGCCGGTCCGATGACCGATCGGGCGGCTGGCCCGGGCCGCGGGCCGGGCGGCGGATAATATGCGGTGGGCTCGAATCGCCCTACCGCGCGTGCGCGGGCGTTCGGCCGGTGGGGCGGAACAGGGCAGGACCGTGAGGGAGTGGACGTGGGGATGCGCCGGGCGACGGTGACGCTGATCCTGCTCACCTGTATCGCGGTGGTACTCGGCGGGTGTACCCGCAATGTTCCCGGCCGGGCGGTCTCGATCTACGACGATCCGTTCAAGGTCGCGGGACTGCCCACCACCAGCGGTCCCAGCGGTCCGCGCGGCGGGGTGCCCGACAATCCGCTCCGCGCGGTGAACACCGACGACGGCGATATCGACCGGCTCGTCATGAACGCGATCGAGGACCTCGAGTCCTACTGGAGCAGCGAGTTCAGCAAGGACTTCGAGGGCGATTTCGTCCGGGTCACCAACCTGGTGTCCTGGAGCGCGAAAGCCCCACGCTCGCAACAGGTCCAGTTCTGCGAGGAGAGCACGTACCGGCTGGTCAACGCCGCCTACTGCAGCCTCGACCACACCATCGGCTGGGATCGCACCGTGCTGCTGCCCGCGGTGCAGGAGACCTTCGGGAAGATGTCGGTGGTCACCGTGATCGCCCACGAATACGGGCACGCCATCCAGAGCATCGCCAAGATCGTGAGCCGCAAGACCCCGACCATCGTGAAGGAGCAGCAGGCGGACTGCTTCGCGGGCGCGTTCATTCGCCATGTGGCCGAGGGCAAGTCGAAGCATTTCACCATCAACACCTCCGACGGGCTCAACGCCGTGCTGGCCGCGACCGTCGCCATTCGCGATGACAATCCCGAGGATCCCGAGAGCGTGCACGGTTCGGCGTTCGAGCGGGTGACCGCGGTGCAGGTCGGTTTCACCGATGGGCCCAAGGCATGCAAGGCGATCGACACCGACGAGATCGAGCGCAGGCGCGGCAATCTGCCGCAGACCTTCGGCAACGACTCCTCCATGGGCGAATCCGAGGTGGACCGTGGCAATCTCGACGAGCTGACCAAGGCGATGGCCGCGATCATGCCGATCGACGAGGCGCCCGAGTACACCTACGACGGCGCGACCCTGAAGTGCCGCAACGGCAAGGACACGGTGCCGGTGACCTACTGCCCGGCCACCAACACCATCGGCACCGATCTCTCCGCGCTGCGCGATCGCGGGCAGGCCAATACCGATGAGCAGGACGGTCTTCCGGTCAAGGTGACCGGTGATTTCACCGCGTACGTCGTGTTCATCTCGCGGTACGCGCTGGCGGTGCAGCAGAACGAGGGCCAGAAACTCAAGGGCGCCAAGACCGCACTGCGCGCGGCCTGCCTGGCCGGGGTGATCACCGGAAAACTGGCCGATCCCAACAGATCCAAGAGTGACGGGGACATCAGCTTGTCGCCGGGTGACCTCGACGAGGCGGTGTCCGGGCTGCTCACCGACGGTCTCGCCGCCAGTGACACCGACGGCAACACCGTCCCCAGCGGCTTCTCCCGGGTGGACGCCTTCCGCGCCGGCGTCCTGGGCACCCAGAACACCTGCACGTCCCGCTACAGCTAGCCGGGCTCAGCCGAAGGGCGGGGGCGCGACCGGTTCCAGACGCAGCATGCGATTGCCCAGCATGATCTCCGCGCCGGGGATCAGCGTCATGGGCTGGCCGGGCTGCAGCCGCACCCAGTCCCGGTACCCCGGCAGGCGCACCCGCGTGCCGTTGGTCGAGCCCCGATCCAGCACCGTGACATCCCAGTTCACCAGCCGGATCTCCGCGTGCGCGCGGGACATGCCGCCGGAATTGTCGTCGATCTTCAAGGGCACCAGGCCGCCGCGGGCGGCGTCGGAGAACTCCGGATCGCGCCCGGCGACGGCGTCGGCCGCCAGCATGTAGGTCATGCCGTCGTCGAGCACCAGCATGCCCAGCGGCGGCCGGATCACCTCGGACACCTGCTGCGTCTGATCCACCGGCATACCGCACACCGAGCAGAACGCGGCGCGTGGATCGCTGGGATGCGCTCGCGCGCACTTGAATCCGAGCACCTTCGTGGTCAGCGCGGCCGCCTTGGCCGTCGCCTCCAGCCGGCGCTGCAGTCCCGGATCGGGTTTCGGCGCGGGGTTGGTGCCACCGGTCTCGGTGGGCGCGCGATGCGGATCGAATCCCGCGCTCGCGCGGGGTGATTCGGCGGTCGGGTCGAATCCCGCGGTGGCGGGCAGTGCGTCGGTGTTCGGTTCGAATCCGGCGGTGGCCGGCGGTTCGCCCAGCTCGGTATCGGATTCGGTGGGAATGCGATTGGAGGTGCGGGTCGGCGCGAGATCGGTGTCCGCCCGCGAATCCGCCGCCCGCGGCGTCGATTCCGGTTCGGGGTCGAAGGAGGCGGTGGGCGGCGGCGGCACGACGGGACCGCGCGCGCGAGCCGCGCCGGACGCCACGGACCACGCGCCCTCGGCGGGCCGCCAGGAGGTGACCGGAGCGCCCTCGAACCAGACGACCGCGCCCCCCGCGACCGCCACACCCTCGATGAGCGAACCGATTCCGCGTTCGGGCAGCTCCGGTGCCCGGCGCTTGCCCGCGTCGGTGAGCAGCGCCGCGGCCCGCGCGGGATGGGCGGCGACCCGGTCGACGGTGAAGGCGGCGTCGCTGCCGCGGTAGTACTCGAGCTGTTCCCCGGCCAGCACGGCGGTCACCGACCCGTGCAGGAAGATCGCCACCCCGCCCGTCTCGGCGGCGGACAGGATGCCGAACTCGATCGGTTCACCCGGTGAGATGCGCTCGGCGTCCTTCATCAGCCAGCGGGTGGCCTGGCGCGCGACCTGCCTGCCCGGCCCGTCCGGGGCCAGGCGGGTGGCCTCGGCCACCAGATCCGACAGCGCGGTCGCGGCCGCGAACGCCCGCGAACGCGCGGTGAGCGCGCCCTGTTCACGGTGCGCGACCAGGATGACCGCACCGGCCACCCGGGCGACGATGTGATTGCCCGCGACAACCTCGACCTGCCGATCCATCAATGGAACCGGCCCCCGATGTTCGCGCGGCACGGGATGTTCAGCACACGCACCAGATTACGTGGCCGGTTTCGTTACGTCCGGGCCGCCGTCGAACGATGAGCGGTAGGAAGCGCGACGATGCGCGACGGCCCACCGGCCGCCGGGTTCGTCCGCTACCTTGATGGCACCGTACGGGAGGAACGAGGACCTGACATGGTTCGCACAGCGCGCACACCACTATTGGCCGCCTGTCTGTCACTGACCGCGCTGTTGCTGACCGCCTGCGGCAGCATCGAGGGCACGCCGGTCGCCGGCGAACTCGATGTCCGCACCCTGGAGGTCGGCTCCTACCCGGTCGACAAGTACATCTACCCGCGCGACGCTGACGGCCAGGGCGCGCTGCTCGAGGGTTTCCGGATGGCCGATGCCGTGGTGCCGACGGTCGCCATCGACCCGTCGCTGACCTACGGTCGCGGCGGCCGGGCCACGGTGAGTACCGAGGACGCCACCAAGGTCGCTCTCGCGGCGCCCTCGCGCGCGGTCCTGGACCGCAACAAGCTGATCACCGCCTTCGCCGCCAGCGGCTCGGACAAGGTCGACGAGCCGGGCAAGCCGGATCCGGCGGGCGCCACCACCATCACCAACATGGTGCTGCGCTTCGGGGACGAGCGCACCGCCAAGACCGCCGCGAGCGAGCTCGAGGACGCCGACTTCGGTGTCGCGCCCGATCTCAACAAGAAGCTCACGCTGAGCCAGTATCCGAACGCCTTCATCCACTGGCGGCCGGGCATACCCACGATCGGCGCGTTCCTGCCCTACAAGGATTTCGTGATCTCGCTGTTCATCCAGCGCCCCGCCGCCGACGAGAAGGACCTGCTGGACTGGGTCCGCAAGACCTTCGACGCCCAGGTCCCGGTGCTGGCGAAGTTCGCGCCCACCCCCGAGTCCAATCTCGGTGAGCTCGAGGTGGATCCGGACGACCTGCTGGCCCGCGCCGTGGTCGCCGAACGAGGCGACGGCACACCGGAACCGCGCACCTTCGCCGCCTACGGCGGGACCAAGATCGTGCACAGCGCCAACGACCAGGGCAAGATCCAGCAGGCGGTGAACGCGTCCGGCGCGGACGGTATCGCCACCGTGGACACCGCGTCGGTCATCCGCACCCGCGACGACGCCGGCGCGACGGCGCTGCTGGACGCGCTGGTCGCCGACGAGAGTGATCACTACGACAGCATCGGCGCGCCCAACGACGTCCCCGGCGCCAAGTGTGTACAGCTGAACAGCAAGGGCGACACCGAAACCGAGTACAAGAACCGCTGCTACGTGACCTACAAGCGCTACGTCGGCGTGGTCAGCAGCGACGACGAACCGGACGTGCGGCAGAAGATCGCGGCGCAGTACGCGCTCCTCGCGAACAGCCTGTAATCGGTAGGCTCGCCAGCGCACCACCCGCCGTGCCGCCCGCGAGATGATCCAGGAGCCGAGTCTATGACGCTACGTGCCGGCGCCCTGCTCGGCGGGTACCGGATCGTCAGCGTGCTCGGCTCCGGCGGGATGGGCACGGTCTACCTCGGCAGGCATCCGAGCCTGCCGCGCATGGACGCGCTCAAGGTGCTCTCCGGCGAGCTCTCACACGATCGGGAGTTCCGCGGGCGCTTCCAGCGCGAGGCCGATGTCGTTGCGGGCCTGGATCATCCGAACATCGTCGCGGTGCACAATCGCGGCGAGGAGGACGGCCACCTCTGGATCGCCATGCAGTACGTCCGAGGCAGCGACGCCGCCGCCGAACTGCGGCGCGACCCGGCGGGTATGACACCTCTTCGCGCACTGACCATTACGTCCCAGGTCGGCCGCGGCCTGGACCACGCGCACCGCGCGGGCCTGCTGCACCGCGACGTCAAACCCGCGAATTTCCTGCTCGCCCAGCACGACGGCGAGGAGGAACGGGCGCTGCTCGGTGATTTCGGCGTCGCCAAGAGCACCGCCGACACCGTCGAGCTCACCAAGACCGGCAGTTTCGTGGCGACGATCGACTATGCCCCGCCGGAGCAGCTGGCGGGCCTGCCGCTGGATCCGCGCTCGGACGTCTACAGCCTCGGCTGCTCGTTCTACAAGCTGCTGACCGGCCAGAATCCCTATCCCGCGGCGCAACCGTCCCTGGTCATGCTCGGCCACCTGCATCAACCGCCGCCCCGGGCCACCGCGGTGCGCCCCGGCCTGCCGCCCGCGATCGACGCGGTGTTCGCCCGGGTGCTGGCCAAGAACCCGGCCGCGCGCTACGGCTCCTGCCGGGAGTTCACCGAGGCCGCCGCCGAGGTGCTGGTTCCCGGGTACCGCGCCTCCCACATCACGTCGCCGAGCGCACCCTGGTACACCGCTCCCCCGCGCCGGCCGAGCGAAAACGGTGCACCGGCAACAACTTCCGCGGCAGCGCCGGATGACCCGCACACGGCCGAGACCGCCGCACACACCACCGCCGGGCACACTGGTCCGGGCACACCGGGTTTCGACGGCCCGCATCGGGTCGGAACCGGCGATCCGGCCGCGTCGACGCACACGCATCCCACCGTCACCGGGAACACGGGACCACAGGCGTTGGGACACAACGGATCGGTACCCGCCGCGCCCGTCGCCATGGACATCGATCCGCCCCGGCAAGCCGCCTCGGACATCGATCCGCACCGGTCGGCCGCCGTTACGCGCGAACGTCGTGTCGGCTTGCGGCTCGGCCTGGGTGCGGCCGCCGTCGCGGTGGCGACCGCCGCGGGGTTCGGCGTGTACGCGATCGGCGGTGCGGGTGACTCCGGTCCGGGGACCACACCTGCCACCAGCGCCACCCCGTCGCCGCTGGAGACCGCCCGCGCGGAGAACCCCGCTTTCCAGGGCAAGACGATCACCGTCGTCGACTTCGCACAACACACCGCCGAGGAGCGCTACCGGGTCTACCTGGGCGGATCTCCGCAGGCCCGCTTCCTGGAAAACCTCGGCTTCGTCTACAACCCGGCGTACGCCCCGCGCGACGCCGAGATCTCGCCCCGGACAGAGGATCCGAGCGAATTGCGCACGCCCGCGGACTCGTATGTCCTGGCGCTGCACGGCAATCAGAAGGTGCGCGGCGGGCAGCCCACCGTGGTGTCGCCGTCCGAGATCATCGGCGCGCGCGGCAGGGTGATCGACCTCGAGGACCCCACCGCCGTCACCGCCTTCCAGCAGTGGGGACCGCGTACCGAGGAACTGCTGCTCGCCCGATTGATTCCGGTACTGCGCGGCGGCATCGAGTAGGGTGACCCCCGATTACCGGGGAGGGAATTGTGCGTAAGTTCGGGCGGTCCGTCGTGGCCGCCGCAATCGCGTTGACACTCGGATGCACCGCCGCCTGCGGGTCCGGGGACGGTTCGGGGGCGAGCGAACCAGAGGTGGATCTGGCCACGCTCGACGTCGGCAGCCTGCCGACCCAGCCGGTCACCTACGACAGGGTGACCAGCATCGAACAGGCCAAGGCGGTGGAGGCGATGCGGCTCGCGAACACCGTGCCGCTGCCGTCCGAGGTCATTCCCGAGGTCACCGTCCCGGCGCAGGCCGCGAGCGTCGTGGTGCGCACGTTCATCGACTTCTCCTCGCGCGCCATCAAATCGCGCACCAACGCCGCGCCCGCCGCGCTGAACGATGCCGCGCCCGGGTTCGTCGTGGGCTTCGTCAGCAGCGGCAAATCCGATGACGAATATCCGGCGCTCTCCTACGAATACGACAACCTCGTCATGCTGTTCGAGGATGACGCCGCCGCGAGTGCCGCCGCACAGGCGTTGGGCCGCCTGGACTTCGAATCCACCGCCGGCAACGAACGAGTGGAACTGGCCAAGTACCCCGGCGCGATCGTGCACGCCGACAGCAATCCGGCCAAGGGCGTCATCCGATCCTGGTACGCCACCGGCAAATTCGTCATCTTCACCTACGTGTGGGACAACCTCATGGCGGAGGCGAAAACCCGGGATCTGGGCAAGCTCACCACCCGCGTGGAAAGCGCCCTGGAGGTGATTCCCCCGGCGCTGAACGCTTTCCAGGCGACGCCGAAGGATCAGCTCATGAATCTGACGATCGACCCCGACCAGATCCTGGGCCGGACGCTGGCCACGACGGCGCTGGATTCGGCGCAGCTCGGCACGCCCGGGGTCTTCGACGCGCACGGCGGACGGCATGTCGTGCAGGGCGCCGACTCCGCAGAGTTGCTCGAACGCACCGGCGTGGACCGGGTGGCCTGGAACGGCGGCTACCTCTTCCGCGCCCGCGATGCCGATGCCGCCGCCGAGATCGTCACCGAGTTCAGCTCGACCACCCGGCTCTTCAAACGCGCGGACAGTCCGGAGAACCTGCCGAACGCGCAGTGCCGCAAGTACTCCGGCCCGGGTGCGGCCGACATTCCGTACTACTGCTACGTCTCGCACGGCCGCTACGCCGCGCAGGTGTCCGCGCTGCAGCTCAAGGACGCGCAACAGCGCGTCGCCGCGCAGTACGCCATTCTGGTCAACGCTCACTGACACGGTGCCGGGGGATTTCTCATGCTTTCACGACGTATTCGTCATGCCGCGGCGGCGACGCTGACCGGGCTCGCGCTCGCGGGCTGCACCGTCGCGGGCTCGGCCACACCGGGCGAAACAGATGTGCGCGCTTTCGATGTCGGCAAGTACGCGACCGGTCCGCTGGAGGAGCGGTACACCTACAACCCGGACCTCGCCAAGGGCCTGAACCTGGCGCTCATGCGGCTCGCGAACCAGGTGGTCACCGGTCCCGAGATCAACGCGCGGTTCAAGTACGGCACCGGGATAGTCCCGTTCCTGACCGCGGACAAGGCCACCAAGGTGCTGGCCGACGTCACCGAGCCCGTCCTCACCCGCAACAACATGAAATTCGGTGTGGCGGTGGGCCACAGCGAGCAGGAGCCGGTCAAGGGCGCGGCTCCCGAGGGCAGTCCGTTCACCACCGTCACCGTCATGCAGTTCCCGGACGAGGCGACCGCCACCCGGGCCGCGACCGAACTGGAAGAGGCGGACTTCGCGATCGCCGCCGCCGACAATCAGCGGGTCTCCCTGGCGAAGCACCCTACGGCCCTGGCACATTGGCGGCCCGGAGTGGCGAGCATGGGCGTCAGCATCGCGCGCGGCAGCTACGTTCTCTTCCTGTACGTCGGCGTTCAGGATCCCGAGCAGGATCAGCTGACCGCGCTCGCCGAGCAGGTGCTCGACGCCCAGCTACCGCTGCTGGACGCGCTGCGGCCGCTCGACACCGAGGCCGTGCTGCGCCAGCCGTACGATCCGGACAAGATGCTGCGCCAGACGCTCAACATCCAGGGCATCGGACTCCCGGACTTCGGGCAGCAGGCCGTCTTCGAGCAGCGCGCGTATCTACACCGGGTCGCGGACCAGGCGCACTGGCGACAGGTGCTGCAGGAGAACGGGGTCGATCGTTTCGCCATCTCCGGCGCGTCCTACGAGGGCACCACCACGCTGTTCCGCACCGCGGACGCGGACGCCGCGATCCGGTTCGGCGCGGCCATCTTGTCGGCCAACCACACCGGGCCCGCCGAGGCGCCCGCCAACGTCCCCGACACCACGTGCGGTGAGGCCCCGAAGGACTCCGCCAGCGGGCTGAAGCGCTACCGCTGCGTGGTTGCCTACCGGCAGTACGTGGCCGCCGTTCAGAGCGACCAGATCACCGATGTTCACCAGCGAGCGGCGGCCCAGTACGCCCTCATGGCGAATAGTTCCTGGTAACGGTGTTGTGAGCAGCCTCTCGAGTCGACCTTCTCACCCCTGACCCATCGGCTCTGGTCAGCTACAGCCCTCCTCGGTTAGGGTGCTGGCGAATTGCTGAACAGGGGTGGAACCGTCGGGCAGTGACCTACGTCCAATCAAGATGTAGAGCTCGTCCGCCCGTCATCGAGAGGAGGCACCGTGGCCGGTGCATTCGAAGCCAGTAATGAGCTCATTCAGGCCAAGGCCCGGGAGTTCAAGCAGACCCACGAGACGCTCATGCATCTCATCGCCGACCTCAAGCGCGACGAGGACGCGATGACCGTGGGCTCGAACTGGCAGGGTGGCGCGCGGAACGCCTTCAACGCGTTCATGGAGCGGTACTACTTCCAGGCCGACAAGCTCAACGACAAGCTGATGGTCACGACCGAGAACCTGATCAAGGTCGGGTCGAACTACGAAGAGCACGACCGCGATTACGAGGCGCAGGTCAAGGCCCAGACCTCGAGCCTCGATCTACCGCCGATCTAGGCCGCCGCTCTCCCACTCGACCCATCAGCAAAGGACACCACCATGGCAGCCGTATCCAACGGTCAGATCATCTCCGCACAGTTCGAGGGCGTCGCCGACGGCGCGAACTCGGTCATCCGCCGCGCGGAGAACATTCGCGACCAGCTCGAGGCGTTCCACCGCGCCGTCGAGGAGTTCGTCACCAACCACTGGAAGGGTGACGCCAACGAGGCGTTCGCCGACATGCAGCGCATGTGGAACACCCACGTCGGCCAGCTCAACGCCACCCTGAGCGGCGCGGGCACCCTGGTCCGCACGGGCAACGCCGAACTCCAGGCGAAAGACACCGCCCTCGCCGGGCTGTTCTGATCTGAATTTTCTGCCTCCGCTTCGCTCCGGCGGGTTCGCGGCCCTCTGGGCCCGGTTCTTCCCTCCCTCCGCTCCTCCGCTTCGCTCCCCCGCTCCACTCAGTCCAGAACCGGGCGGGCCGCGAACTACGGGCGGGGGGAGTTCCGCGTTAGTGACTCGCCGGGTAGGTCAGTCTGCGGGCAACCAGCCGAGCTGGATCAACTCCTCGCCCGACCGGGTCACGTAGGTGCCGCGGCCCGGGGGCATGAGGGACGGGCGGGTGTTGCCGAACAGGACGCCCTCGTCCCGGCTGCAGCTCATGATCAGGGCTGCGGAGTTCAGCTCCTTGAGGCGGTTGAGGGTGGCCTCGTACATCGCCCGGCCCGCACCACCCGACCGGCGGGCGATGATGAGGTGGAAGCCCAGGTCTCGAGCGTGCGCGAGATGGTCCAGGAGCGCGTGCAGGGGATTGCCGGTCGCGGTGGCCACGAGGTCGTAGTCGTCGACGACCACGTACAGCTCGGGCCCGGTCCACCAGGAGCGGTCGCGCAGCTGCTGCGGGGTGACGTCGGGTCCGGGCATCCGCTGGCTGACGTAGGCGGCCAGGTCGGACATCTGCCGGGTGAACTCCGGCGCGGTGGACCCGTAGCCCGCGAGGTAGCCCGCGGGCACGGTGCCGAGCATGGTGCGCCGATAGTCGCCCATGATGACGCGGGCCTGATCGGGGGTGTTGGCGGCACAGATGGACCGCACGATCGACCGCAGCAGGGTGGTCTTGCCGCTCTCGGAATCACCGATGGCCACGAAATGCGGACCGGCCGCGAAATCCAGGTACACCGGGGCCAATTCGGCCTCGTCGATGCCGAGAGGAAAGCGCATGTTCTTGTGCGCCGGGTCCGCGGCGGCGGGCCAGTCTTCCGCCAGCCGCAGCAGATCCGCGTACGGCAGCCGATCGGGCAGCATCCGCACGCGCGGCGCGGCGCGACCGGGCGTGCGCTGGGAGATCTCCGAAACAGCCTGTGCCACGCCCGTTCCCAGTGTCTCCGGTGCGGATTCGCCGTCGACGCGGGGCAGCGCGGTGAGCATGTGCAGCAGATCCGCGGTCATGCCCCGACCGGGACGACCCATGGGCACCAGCGCCGCGAACTTGCGCCCGAGATCGGAATCCATGGGGTCGCCCAGGCGCAGTTCGATCCGGGTGCCGATCTGATCCTTGAGCGCGGGCCGCGCCTCCGGCCAGCGGGCCAGTGAGATCACCACGTGCACGCCGTACGAAAGGCCCTGCACCGCAAGGTTCATGACGGTCTGTTCCAGCGCGTCGAATTCCTGGCGGAAGGTGCCGTACCCGTCGATCACCAGGAAGGCGTCACCGAAGGGATCCTCCTGCGCGCCGGCCGCCGCCCGGGCCGCGGCGCCGTCGGGCGCGGCGTTCTCCCCGGGCGAATCCGGCGCGCGCAGCCGCCGGAACTCGGCCATGGATTCGATGCCGAGCTGCCGGAATCGGGCCTCGCGCCGGCGCACCAGGGCGACCATCTCCGCGATCGTGCGCCGAACCTTGTCCGCTTCCATCCGGGAGGCGACCGCGCCCACGTGCGGCAGGCCCTCGAGCCCGACCAGCGTGCCGCCGCCGAAATCGAGGCAGTAGAACTGGGTCTGTTCGGCGGTGTGGGTGAGCGACATGGCCATGATCAGCGTCCGCAGTGCGGTCGACTTGCCCGACTGCGGGCCGCCCACCACCGCGACGTTGCCCCGCGATCCGGACAGGTCGACGACCAGCGGATCGCGGCGCTGATCGTAGGGCCGGTCCACCAGGCCGATGGGCGCGCGCAGGGTCGCGGTCCGGTTCCAATCGCCGGTGAGCACCGAACGCGGCAGCAGTTCATCCAGCGTCGGCGCCGCGTCCAGTGGCGGCAGCCATATCTCGTGCGCCGGGCGACCGTGCCCGCGCACCCGCGAGACCAGCATGCGCAGGTTGGAGATCTCCTCGGCGGGCGGCTGCGGCGTCACCGGCTCCGCCGGTCCGGGCGGCGGAATCCGGTCGGCGGCACGGAAATCCACGTGGGCCGCGGTGAAAGGCCGCGCCGTCACCTCGATATCCCCGGATCGGGTGGCCGCACCGGGATCGTGGGTCGCGCCGGCGCCGGTGTACGGCCCGGAGACATAGGCGGATTGGAACCGCACGATCTCCCCGGAATCGGATTTCAGATAGCCGCCGCCCGGGTTGCCGGGCAGGCTGTACGCGTCGGGCACCCCGAGCACCTGGCGGGATTCGTTGGCGGAGAAAGTCTTCAATCCGATCCGATAGGAGAGATGACTTTCCAGCCCCTTGAGCCGCCCTTCCTCGAGGCGCTGCGAGGCCAGCAGCAGATGCATGTGCAGCGAACGTCCCAGGCGCCCGATTCCGGTGAACAGTTCGGCGAAATCGGGGTGCTGGGACAGCAATTCGGAGAACTCGTCGAGCACGACGAACAGCGCGGGCAGGGGATCCAGATCGGCGCCCGCGGCCCGGGCCTTCTCGTAATCGGAGACATTGGCGAAATTGCCCGCCGCACGCAGCACTTCCTGCCTACGATTCATTTCCCCGTCCAGCGCGTCGCGCATGCGATCGACGAGATCGGCCTCTTCCTCGAGATTGGTGATGATGGCCGCCACGTGCGCGACGCCTTCGAGTCCCAGGAAGGTCGCGCCGCCCTTGAAGTCGACCAGGACGAAATTCAACTGGTCCGGGGAATGCGTCGCGATCAGCGAAAGCACCAGGGTGCGCAGGAATTCCGACTTTCCGGAACCGGTCGCGCCGATGCACAGCCCGTGCGGTCCCATACCGCCCTCGGCGGCCTCCTTGATATCGAGCACCACCGGCAGGCCGTCCGCGCCGACGCCGAACGGCACCCGCAGGCGTTCGCGCCCGTACCGCGGCTGCCAGGCGGTCTCGGGCGTGAACGCGCCGATGTCACCGAGGCCGAGCAGCTGCGACCAGCTCGAAATGACCTCGCCCGCATCGCCCGCCGTATCACCGGTGCGCTGGATCGCGGCCCGGTAGGGAGCGAGCCTGCGCGCCGCCTGTTCGGCCTCGCGCACGCCGATGCGGTCGATGCTCGCGAATCGTTCCATCGCACCGCTCGCGCCGCGGCCCGCGCATTCGCCGTTCTCGACAACCAACCCGATACCGCGCGCGACGGCCAGCCGCGGGGCGTATCCGCACAGATCGATCACCGTGACGCCCTCGAAACCGCTGTCGCGCAGGGGATCTTCCTCGGACTCCAGCAGCCCGCCGTCCACCACCAGCACGATCTGCACCAGATTCGGATCCGGCGGCTGATTGCGCGAGTACCGAACCCGGTTGAACAGCAGCGGATGCAGTCCCGCGTGCATCTCGCGAATGGATCCGTACACCATGCGCTCACTGCCGACGCCGTCGATCGAGTCCGGATGCTGGGTGTGCGGCAGCCATTTGGCCCACTCCCACTCGCGGGCCGTATCGGGACCGCAGACCACGGCGATCAGCACCTGATCCGGGCCCTGGAACATGGCCAGTTGCAGCAGCATCGCCCGGGTCAGCTCACGGGACTGGGCGCGGTCGCCGGTGAGCGCGATGCTCGCGAAGCCCTTCACCGCGATGGCTGTCGGCAGATCCGGCACCGTCGAATGCGTCCGGACGAAGCGCCGCAGCGACACCGCGGCTATCGGTTCGAGTTCTTCCACCGGACCGGTCTCCGGCGCCACCAGCCGGGTCGCGAGGCGCTGGCTGCCCAGCCCGATGCGGGCATGGCAGAAGTCCTTGTCCCCGGGCCGGCGCTCCCACATGCGGGTGGTGCCCGCGAGCATCCAGACCAGACCGGGCGCGGGGTGGCTCCATTCGATGGCGGTCCGCTGCTGCGCGGCGGTCTCGGCCACGTCGCGCCGGACCTGGTCGAGATAGCGCAGGTAGTCCTTGCGGTCCTCGTCCGCCTCGGATGCCTTCTGCCCCCGCCCGCCCTGCCCCGCGTACATGCCCACCATGGAGAACACCATCATCATGGGGAACATCAGGCTCATGGGGTTGGACGCGAACCCGCTGCCCGAGGTGAACATGAGCGCTACCATCCCGAGCATGCCGACCACCATGACCAGCGGCATGAGCTTGGTGAACAGGTTCGCCGGGACGGCGCGCGGGATCTCCGGCGGGGCCTGCAGCGTCACCTCGCCGCCCGGCGAGCGCGGGACCTCGCGCCGCGGGCGCCGCTGAAACCTGATGGTGCTGGGGATTTTTCTGCCCTCCGCTTCGCTCCGGGCGGGTTCGCGGCCCTTCGGTCTCGTTCTTCCCTCCCTCCGCTCCTCCGCTTCGCTCCCCCGCTCCACTCAGTCCAGAACGAGACGGCCGCGAACCTTCGAGGCTCAGGTCTCCGCGTGGACGGGTGCCGTGGTGCTTCGGGGTTCGAGTCCGGACGGGGGTCGATCGGCGGGGTCGCGGATGGGAATTGCGGCCCGCAGGGTTTTCGCGGGCTCAGTTTACGTGGGGTTATAGCCATCGCGTACAGTGCGGGCAACATTTCGGCACATGCCCGGCGCGGCGGCGGTGACTCGCGTGCCGGCGCGGACCAGAGGTCAAACCCGAGTTGGGGGCAGCGTGACGCTTGCGCGAAACGACCATATCGACGACGGGCGCGGCACGGTCCGGGCGCCGGACCTCGCGCGGGTGACGATCCTGGCCAAGCACACCCAGGTGGACATGGCCATTCCGGTCGACGTACCGGTCGCGCTGCTCATTCCGAGCGTGGTCGACATGGTCGCGCGGCACAGCCGGGCCAACGAGTTCGACAACGACGGCGAGACCTTCGAACCGCACGAATGGGTGCTGGCCCGCATCGGCGAACCGCCCCTGTCCAATTCGCTGAGTCTGGCCGAGCAGGGCGTGCGCGACGGCGAACTGCTCATGCTCGAGAACGCCGGGCACACCGCCCCGACCCCGCTGTTCGACGACATCATGTACAACGTCGCCATCGCCGACGCCGACCACTTCCGCGGCTGGAACCCGCGCACGGCGCGCTGGACCGGCTCGATCCTCGCGGTGCTCGCCATGCTGGTCGGCTGCCTCGGCCTGCTGGCCGCGCCCGCTGCCGTCCCCGGCTGGGTGAGCAGGACCATCGCCCTGTTCGTGACCGTGCTGCTGGTGGTCGCCGCCACCGTCCTGGCCCGCATGTACGACGACGCCGCCACCGCGCTGGTCCTGGGCGGCTGCGCCCTCCCGGCGGCGTTCACCGCGGGCATGCTCATCGTCCCGGGCGAGTACGGCTGTGCGAATCTGCTGCTCGGCGCGGTGCTCACCGGGGCCGTCGCCGTGCTGGCCCGGCGGGTGAGCGGCGTGGGCCCGGGCCTGTTCGCCGGCGCGGCCACGCTCGCGGTGTTCGCGATTCCCGCCGCCCTGGTCGGGCTGCTCACCGATGTGCCGAACAAGGCCGTCGGCGCGGGCATGGCCGCCGCCGGACTGCTCGGATCGGCCCTCGCGCCAAGGCTTTCCATTCTGCTGGCCGCGCTGCCCCTGCCGCCGGTGCCCTCGCCCGGCACGCCCATCGACCCGACCGAGGACGATCCCGACGATCATCGCGCGCTGCCCACCCTGGAGGCGCTGCGCGTGAAATCCGAACGCGCACGCGAGTATCTGGCCGGATTGGTCGCCGCGACGACCCTGGTGGTGGTCGCCGGTGCGCTGGCCGCGTGCGATCCGGCTGCCGCACAGCGCTACTGGCCCGGGATCGCGCTCGCGCTGGTGTGCGCGGCGGTCCTGATGTTCCGCAGCCGGACCTATGCCGGGGCGGAGCAGGCCGTCATGCTCATCGCGGGCGGCGCGGGCATCGTGCTGCTGCTGTTGATCGGCACGGCCGTGCGCTACGAGGCGCCGCTGCTGGTTTTCGGTGCGGCCCTGCTGATCCTGGCCACCGCCCTGGTGTTCGGCATCGTGCTCCCGCGCAGGCAGGCCACCCCGCCCGTGCGCCGGGCGGTGGAACTGCTGGAGTACACATGCGTCGCCGCCGTCGTGCCGCTCGTGTTCTGGGTGACGGGTCTGTTCGCCCTGGTACGCGGGCTCTGATTCCGCGATGCCGACCCGCCCGCCGAACCCGCTCCCGCGCGCGAGTGCCGCCGCGGCCGTGCTGGCCGTCGGCCTCTCCTTCGGCCTCGGCGCCGAACCCGTTGCGGCCCATGCCGACCGGCCGCCCGCCGTGGATCCGGGGCTGCTGCCGCCCGGCGGCCCCGCCGCGCCACCCGGCCGGACCGAACATCCCGCCAACTCCCCCTGCCTGAGCACGCAGTCCGGCGGCGACGGCCCGACCATTCCACCCACGCAGCGGGCGCTCGACCTCGAACACGCCTGGCGCTTCTCCCGGGGCGCGGGCCAGCTGGTCGCCGTCATCGACACCGGCGTCGTCCCGCATCCCCGCCTGCCCGGACTCGTTCCCGGTGGCGACTACGTCGCCAATTCCGGTGACGGAACCGAGGATTGCGACGCGCACGGCACCTTGGTGGCCGGGCTCATCGCCGCCACCCGCGTCGCCGGCCAGGGATTCGCCGGTGTCGCCCCCGAGGCCCGGATCATGACCATCCGCCAGACCAGCGCCATGTACCAGGCCGAGGGCGCGAGCCGGGACAAGGGCCCCGACGACATGCCCGACGGCTACGGCAAGATCTCCGCGCTGGCCTCGGCCGTGCGCCGGGCCGCGGACGCCGGTGCGCGCGTCATCAACATCTCGCTCGTCGCCTGTCCCGCGAGCCGGCCGGAGACCGTGGAGATGGGCAGGCTCGGCGCAGCGGTGCGCTACGCGGCGGTCGAGAAGGACGTCGTGGTGGTCGCGTCGGCGGGCAACACCGACACCTGCCGGGCGAGCAATCCCGGACCGGACCCGCTGCACCCGGACGCCGACCTCTGGAATCGCGTCTCCTCCTACGTGGTTCCGGCCTGGTGGGACGAGTATGTGCTCTCGGTCGGCTCGGTCGACGCCTTCGGCAGCCCGTCGGCGTTCACGGTGCCCGGCCCGTGGGTCGGCGTCGCGGCGCCGGGCGAGAACATCGTCTCCCTGGACCCCCGCAGCACCGGGCTGACGACCGCCAAGGTGTCCAACCAGGGCCAGGTATCGCGCTACAGCGGAACGAGTTTCGCCGCCCCCTACGTCTCCGGTGTCGCCGCCCTGGTGCGCTCGCGCTTCCCGGACCTGAACGCCCGCGCGGTGATCGACCGCATCCAGGCCACGGCCCACGCCCCCGGCGAGGGCTGGAACCCCTACGTGGGCTACGGCTCGATCGATCCGGTGGCCGCCCTGACCGCCGAGGTCCCCCGCACGCTCCCGCCCAAGCGCCCCAACGCCGCTCGCGATCAGCAGCTCCCCCTGCCCGCACCGCCGCCGCCCCCGGACAACACCCCGCGCAACGTGGCCCTGATCGGCACAGGCATAGTCGGCCTCCTGGTCGCGCTGGGCTTCCTCGCCTCGTTCCCTTTGCGCCGCAAGTTCGGGCTGGGCGACAAGGACTGAACGTCACTCATCCGCAGCGCATCTCGGCGACCTCGACTTCCGTCCGGCGATCAGCGTCGCCGTAACCGAACAGCCCGCACCGCCCGTTCAGTTCACCACCGCCAAGGGGCCGGAGTCGAAGGCGGTGGTTACCGCTCGGGACCGTACCCCTGTACTGCTCCCGGGCGGCGATTCCGGGCGCATCCGCATTGCCTATCGCCCTGACAGTCCGAACCTCACGGCCATCACCCGCATCGCCCCGCGGGACCAACAGCCGCCGGCATCCCATCCGTTGTGCAACGGGACGCCGGCCCGGCCTGGCACCGTCGACCGTCCGCCCGTACCGGCCCACGTGGCGCTCAGTTCTGTGTCTTGACAGGCTGTTTCGCCGGATCCGGGTCCGGCGCGACCCCGTCGTGGGCGACCATCGCCGCCTCGCGGCTCAGCGTGGGCCCGGGCGCGAGCAGGCCGATGATCTGCCACGGCGCGGGTTCCGGGCGCACCGACTCGGGATCCATGCCCAGTGCCTTCGCGGCCTCCAGGTTCTTGACCCCGTAGCGAACCCCGTAGTCGGACAGGAAGAACAGGCTGTCCCGGCGCTGGCTGTCCGGCTCGATCCCGGTGCTCTGGACGTACGCGCCCGTCCCCGGCGTCAGGTAGAACGCGTCGAGTTCGGGTCCGTCGCCGTCGGCCTGCGCCAGCGGAACCAGCCGCGCCCGATCGGGAATGGGCGGCGCGTGCCCGGTCAGTACCGTGAGTTCGGCGTGCCGGCTGCCGTCGGAGGTATCGGCGGAGTCGATGGGCCGCCACGAAAGACAGTCGACGGGTTGGTCTTTGCCGTCCACCAGGGTGGGCGCGGCCGCCGGGTAGTCGCCGACCGGCAGCGCGGCCGAGACCGGCGCGCCCGTGCGATCGGCCTGCGCGATGTCGTCGGTGGTAGCGGTGGAGCGGTAGGCGTTGCGAATGATGTCCGCGGTCAGCGGGGACACCGGCTGCAAACCGTCCGACAGCACCACGTAGTGCTTGTTGTCGGTGCGCACCCGGACCACGTCACCGATGCGATGCGCACCGATCGAATAGCTCGGCGCCGCACCGGCATCCGCGATGACCGGGGCGGTCAGCGGCAGCACCTCCGGAATGGCGTTGAGCAGTCCTTCGCTGATCGGCCGGGGCACGTGCCCGCGGATCTCGAGGGCGTCGACCACCGCGCGGTCGTTCATGTCCAGTCGCGCACGCTGATTGCCGTACACGAGGTACGTGTGGTCGCGCCCGCGCACCAGCAGGGCCCGGCCCGCGGCCAGCGGCGCGGCCTTGTCACCGAGATCGGGCGCGCCCGCGATGACCGAGGTGGTCAGGGTGGCGCTGCCGTCGTTGGCGAGCGCGTCGCACACGGTCCAGGCGCGGCCCGAACCGCCGCCGTCGAAGTTCAGCGAGGCGGGCGCGCCGGGAATTCCGATCAACTGCCCGCGCGGCTTCTTGGCGAGCTCGGATTCCTTGACCGTGCCGGGTTTGGCGGCCTCGCCCGCCGCCAGCCGCGCCGACGCCAGATTCAGCGCCGGGTGCACCACGTTGTCGATGACGACGTACACCGCGCCGGTGTTCTTGCCGAGCAGGATCTTGTTCGAGCCGATCTTGTCCTGCGGACGCAGGAGGGCTAACAATCCGCAACCGGCCAGTGCGACACACGCGAGGATCACCCCGACGGTGAAGGCGCGGGACTGGGCGCGCATGGGGTCGTGCAGCATCCGCACGTCCCTGCGAACCAGGGCGTGTTCCATGCGCCGAACCAGGAAGCGATAGCCACTGACCTGCCACCGCGTCGTAGGTTTTGACGGCATGCGAACTCCCCCGACCAGTCATTGCGTTCGCCGAACACAGTACAGTTCCCCCGAATCCGGATGAGCACTCGGCCGCCTCCGGCGGGCCGGGAATCGGCGATCGGGGAGCGATATGAGGCGCCGCGTGCGACTGATGAACCTGCTGGTCGCGCAGACGACCGCGGTGGCCGTCCTGCTCATCACGATGCTCTCCGGCGTGCCGCGCTGGCCCGCCGTCGGTGTGTCACTCGCCCTGGGACTGGCACTCCTCGCGCCGTTGGGCAAACGTTCAGTTGCCGAGTGGATCGCCACCCGCTGCCGCTTTCGCGCCCGCCGCCCGCGCGCCCTCGCCGACCCCGTCGACTTCAGCGCCGCCGACGGCCGTTCCCTCGGGCTGTACCCGGACCGCACGCGCGTGGTCGCCGTCGTGGAGGTACTGCCGCCCAAGGGCGGGCTCACCCGCCTGGGCCGTACCACCGTGCGGTCCTCGCACCTGCTGCCCCTGGCCGCCCTGGCCGAGCGGCTCGTCCAGCACGACATCCGGCTGGCGGGCATCGACATCATTTCGCACGGTCATCGCAGCCGGTCCGGAACCCCCGCGGGGGCCAGCTACGAAACCCTGCTCGGCCCGCTGCCCGCCACCGCGCACCGCACGGTGTGGCTGGCCATCGCCTTCGATCCCCTGCTGTGCCCGGACGCCGCGGCCCGGCGCGGCGGCGGCCCGGCCGGGGCATACCGCGCGGTCACCATCGCCACCCGGCGCATCGTGCGCACCCTGGAGGACGCCGGCTGCGCCGCCCGCGTTCTCACCGCACCCGAGATCACCCAGGCCGCCCTGCAGATCACCGGCGGCGCGGACCCCGGCGATCTCACCCAGCACTGGCGCTACGCCGAACTCGGCAACGGCGTGAACATCGGCGCGGCCCTGGACCCGGGCCGGATCGGCTCCGAGGCGCTGGATCGGCTGTGGGTGCCGCCGTCCCGCGGCACCACGGTCGCGGTGCGACTGCGTCCCGGCGATACCCCGGACACCGTGCGCGTCGGCGCGGCCTGGCGACTCACCGCCCGCGAGCTGCCCGACGAGCCGGTGCACAAACGCATGATCTCCATGAACGGCCGCCAGCGCGAGGGCCTGCTCGCCCAATTGCCCCTGGCCGTACCGGGATTGGACCACACCGTCCCGACCCTCGAACGCCCGCTGGCCGAGCTCGACGAGGTCCGGCTGCCCTCGGCGGGCTGCGGTCAACTCCTCGGCTCGGACGAGGCGGGCAACGGGGTCGCCGTACGCCTTGTCGGCCAGGGCATTTCGACCGTGTACATCTCCGGCGAGCTTTATCTGGCGCAGCAGCTGGTCTTCCGCGCGCTCGCCATCGGCGAACGGGTGCTCATCCGCACCGATCGCCCGGGGTCCTGGGACCACCTGCTCACCACGATCGGCAATCCCGAGCGACTGGCGCTCGCCGCCGAAACCCACCAGTCCGACGCGGGATTCACCGCCGTCCTGGTGGACGGCGTGCTCGCGCCCGGCCCGCACGCGGGCGTCACCACCCTGTACCTCACCGGCGATCCCCTGGGCTGGCCCGGCGCCGCCCCCGACCTGTCGATCCGCCAGCCCGGCGCGGCGGGCAATCGAATCACCCTGCGCTCCGGCATCACCGAGGTGGAACTGAACCTGGTCTCGATCCCGCGCGAGGCCACGTACATCGGCCGTCCCCGCGCCGCCCGGGCACTCGCGGACCAGGTGTAGGCCGGGTCGGGAGAGCGGCCGCGCCGGGGCGATAACCCGTAGCACCCGATCAGTACGGCCACCACACAGCCGGGCGGGCAGGCCTGCGGGGCAGGAGGTATCGGTGATCACGCCGAGCGCGCGGAGCCGGACACGATGCATTCGGCTGGACCCCGGCATTCCGGGTACCGGCCGCGCACGCGGAGGGCGTGATTCCGCCGGAATTGCCGGGCGGCCGACCCGCAGATCACGTGCGGGCGCGGTCTACCCCGGATACGGGTCGGTCGCCCGCGCCGCGCGCAAAGTCCGTCCCCACCACGCAAGTTGGTTCAACTGCCTGGCCGCGGCATCGACAGCCGCACCGTCCGAGGTCTCCCCCGCCGCGTCGAACTTCCGTTTGGCCTCGTGGAAACTGACCGTCTCGCGAATAGACACCATATGGATCTCGGCGACGACCTGGCGCAACTGCTCGACGGCGCGCAACCCGCCGGAGAGCCCGCCGTAGCTCACGAATCCGATGGGCTTGGCCCGCCATTCGCGTTTGGCGGTGTCGAGCGCGGTCTTGACCGACGCCGGGTAGCCGTGGTTGTACTCGGAGGTCACGACCACGAAAGCGTCTGCGGCGGCGATCCTTTCGCAGTAGGCCCGGGACTCGGCGGTGACGCTCAGATCCGTCGGCAACGGCGTCTCGGCCAGGTCGATGACCCGCACGTCGAAGCGCCCGTCGGCGCGGGCCGCGCGCAGGAACCACTCCGCCACCACCGGCGCGAATCGTTCCGGGCGCACACTGGCCACGATGACTTCGAGCCGCAGCGGGTTCTCCATACGCCGAGCCTAGTGCGGCCCGGCCCGTCCGGTCGCGTAGGACACCAGCCCCTCGGCGGGCGCGGTGCGCGCGGTGAAGTCGAGCGCCTGACGCGCTCGCTCGGCATGCGCGACCAGGTGCCGGATATCGGTGATCCGGTACTGCCCGGTGACCACCGGCGCGGGCCCGTCCAGCGCCTTGGCCATGGTCGAGGCCACCTCCCACAGCGTGAGCGGCTGTCCCGAACCGATATTCAGCGGCACGAAGCCGGGCAGCCCGCGCTCCACGGCGGCCACCGTCGCGGTCGCCACGTCCCGGACCTGCACGAAATCTCGGACCTGCCCGCCGTCCTCGAACACGTGCGGCGCTCGCCCCGCGCTCAGCTCCGCCCGAAACCGCGCCACCACACCGGTTTCCGCCGTCCGCACCGCCCGCGCGCCCGCGACCGGCTCACCATAGACGGGGTTGTACCGCAGCACCGTCGCGGCCGATCCGGTACTGACCGCCCACGCCAGCGCGTAATGCTCCTGCGCGACCTTGCTCGCCGCGTAGGCGCTGCGCGGCCGCAGCGGCGCGTCCTCCCCGAACGGCTCCCAGGTCAGCAACTCCCCCGTGCGCGGCGCCCGGTGATCGAACAGTCCTCGATCGAGATCACCCCGCCGTCGCAGCCCCGGAAAGAACGGCCCGCTCCGCACGGCCCGGTACCGCCCCTCCCCGTACACCGCCACCGTCGAGGCGAGCACGAGCCGCCGCACCCCCGCTCTTTCCATGGCGGCCAGCAGAATCGCGGTCCCCGCGTCGTTGTGCGTGGCGTAGGCCGCGGCCGCCTGCATCTGCAACGGGCCCCGCCGCGCCGGCGCGGCACTCCGCCCGCCGTCGCCACCGGTGCTCGGCCCACCATCGCCACCGGCGCTCCTCCCGTCATCGCTCTCGGTGCTCCGAGCTTCGTCGGGCCCGCGCACGCAGGGCCCGGCTCCGTGTCCGGCGTCCTCGCTGCGCCCACCGGCCGCGCCCCGGCCGCCGGCCTCGGCACCGCCGCGCACTCCACCGTGCCCACCCGGCGGCTGCCTATGGGTGGGAACTGTGCTGCGCCCCAATCTCTCTCCCGAATCGGGGTCACCATCACGACCCCCTGTGCCGGCCGAATCGCCACCCACGGCGGGGCCATCACCCCGCCCCGATGTGCTCGGCTTCCTTCCGGCAGAACCGGGTTCCCGCCCTAGTCTGCGACTTTCACGGCCGGAGCGCTCGGCAGCAGCACCGTCTCGTGCGACAGCAGCAGCGTCCCGTGCGGAAACAGCACCGTCTCGAACCGCAGCGGCACCGTCGCGTGCGGCACCGCCTACGGCACCGTCTCCTGCGGCGCGGCCGACGTCGCCAGTGCCACGGCCGGCGCGCTCTACCGAGCCTTCCTGTCGACCGGCCGGTTCACCCTGTCTCCCAACCGAATCGCTCGCACTCGGGGTGGCACCACCCGTCGGCTGGATCGAACCTGGCGATCGCCCGGCTGCGGACTTCCCCGAGGCGGAGTCGGCGGCTTCCCCCACCGCCGCAGCGGAACTCGCGCCCGACCCGGCGCGGCCGCCGGCCCCCTCGGCCCGCACCCGCACGCCCGGAGCAGCCACACGCTCCGGCCCCCGGGACATCGGCGGCGGATCCGGCAGCGGGACAGCCGCGGCCAGGTGACACACCACGTCGATCCCCCGCAGAAGTGGTTCCAGCGCTTCGGGATTGCGGATGTCGACCAGCGAAACCCGTTCGGGCGCCGTCGATGCCGGTCCGTGCACCGCGCCGAGCATGGCGTCGATGGCGACGACCTCGTGCCCCGCCTCCAGAAGAGCGCGATGCACGTGGGAACCGATGTAGCCGGCCGCCCCGGTCAGCAACACTCGCAACCGGCCCGCCACAGGTCTACCCGAGCTCATTCCTCCAGCGTAGGCGACCACGGCGGAGTGTGGACCGGGCACATCTCGATCCGGGCGCATCGGGCATGACAAAGGCCCGGCCCCCGATGGGGCCGGGCCCTGTGCGAGCGAGGGGTCAGGGCAGTTCGAAGGGCAGCTGCACGCCGGTGCCCGAGTGCACGCGGCAGGCGTCGCAGGTGTCGTCGCCCTCGACGGCGGCGACCGCGCGGCGCACCAATCCCTTGAAGGGCACCAGGTTTCGCTCGAACTCGGCGAACACATCGACCGCGCTCACACCGTGCCCGGACTCCACGCCGGCGTCCAGGTCGGTGACCAGAGCGATTGCGGAGTAGCACATTTCGAGTTCCCGGGCGAGCACGGCCTCGGGATGACCGGTCATATTGACCAGCTCCCAACCCAATCCGGCGAACCACTGGCTCTCGGCGCGGGTGGAGAAGCGCGGGCCCTGCACCACGACCATGGTGCCGTGATCCTTCAGCGGCAGTTCGTCGCCCTTGGCCCCGATGGCCGCGGTGCGCAGTTCCGCGCAGTACGGGTCGGCGAAGGAGACGTGCACGCCGCCCGCGTCGAAGAAGGTCTGATCCCGCCCGGAGGTGCGGTCCACCAGCTGGTCGGGCACGGCCACGGTGCCCGGCCCCCAGTCCGCGCGCAGACTGCCGACGGCGCAGGGACCGAAGATCCGCCGCACGCCCAGCGAGCGCAGGGCCCACATGTTGGCCCGGTAGGGCACGGTGTGCGGGGAGAACTCGTGTTTGCGGCCGTGCCGGGGCAGGAACGCCACCGACCGGCCCTCCACGGTGCCGATGGTGATGGGCGCACTGGGCGCGCCGTAGGGAGTCTCGACCTCCACCGCAGTCGCGTCGTCACCGAAGAAGTCGTAGAAACCGCTGCCGCCGATAATGGCCAGTGTGGCCCGAGTATCCGAACTCATGCGGCCAATTCTCGCCCATTTGCGCGTGAGTGGTGGTACCAGGGCGGACGCTGTACCCTAGGGGGGTATTGACGCCGGGAGTGAGGAAACCGTCGGTGACCAAGGATCAGATCAGCACGGCCGCAGCGGTGACGGACACCGCCGATGTGGCGCAGGCCACGACGGCGGCGGATCAGGCCGACAAACCCTGCCACGATCACAGCTCGCACGGCTACATCACCGCCAAGGACGACTACCTCAAGCGGCTGCGCCGCATCGAGGGCCAGAGCCGCGGCCTGCAGCGGATGGTCGAGGAAGAGAAGTACTGCATCGACATCCTCACCCAGGTCTCGGCCATGACCAAGGCCCTGCAGGCGGTCGCCATGGGCCTGCTCGAGGATCACATCAGCCACTGCGTGGTCGACGCGGCCGTCGCCGGCGGTCCCGAGGCCGAGGCCAAGATCAAGGAAGCCACCGACGCCATTGCGCGCCTGGTCCGATCCTGACCGTCAGCAGGCCGCCATGCCGGTCGCCGTCGAGCCGATGGTGAGCGGCATGGCCCAGCGATCCGAACTCGGAATCCGGCCGACCCCCGCCCGCGCGGTGCGCGCGGCCGTCTGCCCGCGCCGCTCGCGGGGGCGATGGGCGATTCCCACGTCCACCGTCCCCGTTCCGCCGCGCAGCTCCAGCTCGGCGTAGAGCAGGCCCTGCGCACCCTCGGCCAGCGGCGCGATGACCTCGATCCCGTCCGGACCGTAGATGCGGGCCCGCCCGGTGGGCCGCTGCCCGCCGTTCTCCCCCGCCCCGACCACCACGCACGGCGCGATCACGTACGCGCCCGCCTCGAGCGCGTACATCCGGCTCACGGTGGGTCCCGAATCCGGTCCCGGCGTATCGCCCGCCATCCCGCCCGGCCAGGCCGCGACGTGGATCTGCTCCCCGTCCGCGCGCAGCGCGCGGGTCAGCAGCGGCCGCTGGTTCTCCTGCCCGGTGAGCGCGCCCAGCGCCCCGAACGGCGTGCGATGCACGGCGGGCAGATTCGGCGCCCCCGAGGCGAACACCTTGCGCTCCACCCCGTTGAGCCCGGCCTTGCGCCGCACCGAGAGCACCTGCCCGGAATCGTCGATCACCGCCTGCGACATATAGATTCGGCGATCCTGCCGTTCCCCGAAACCCAGTACCACGTGGATGCCGTAGCGGCGCGCGGCCGCGGCGACGGTTCGCATTTCGGCGCCGTCGCGCGGCATCGAATTCTCGCGGCAGCGGGCCGAGTATTCGACGTTCCATTGATTGGTTTCCACCCAGCGCCACCAGGGATAGCCGGGAAGAAACGTCTCCGGGAATGCGACCAACTCCGCACCCGACACGGCCGCGGCGCCGATGAGTTCCACGACCTGCTCGACGCCTTCACGCAGCCGAAGCCATTTCGGCTCGGCCTGGACCGCCGCGACGCGCACCGTTTTTCTCATGGGACAACCCTCATGAGAGGTGATGCTCGCGAATGCCTTCCGATCACACCATGCCGAAAAGTGCCGTATTCCGGACTCTTCATGCCACCGCGATGTTCATACCAATGAACTGTTCAAAGCAATGTACGGAATGTACCCGGTGTAGTGCCAGTCTCGGTACGGAAGGAACGGTAGAAACTTCGCTCGGTAAGGAATCCCGAAGCGCTCGCGACCGCGGACAGCGGAAGCTGTGGCGCACTGCGCAACAACTCGCAGGCCCGTTCGATTCGCATGCGCCGCAACACCGCTCCCGGTCCGCCCTCGAACTCACCGAACACTCGATAGAGCGTACGCCGCGACATTCGGCAACCGGCCGCGATTCGATCAACTCCGAGTTCGGGATCGGTGCAGTTGTCCCGCATGAACACCAGCACGCGTTGACGATTCAGCGCGTCGGCCGAGCGTTCCCGCGCCACCCCGCCGGTGGCCGCGACCACCGCCGCTGCCAGCAGATCCAGTCCGGGCTCGGCGAGCAGCGCCGCCCCTCCGGGATCGGTACCCTGCAATCTCGCGATACCCCGGAAGAATTGCGCCACGATCGCGGGCGCCGAATCTCCCGAAAAAGCCGTAGCCGTAGGAACTTCCGAACCGAGAACACCGTGCCGCTCCCGCAGCCGGCTCAACGGGACCTGCAGTACCACCTGCTCCCACTCCTGCCCGAATTCCCAGTGGTAGGGCCGGGAGGTGTCGTAGAAGACGATGCCGCCGGGCCCCACTTCGGCGACTCGATCATCCTGATGCAGCCGCGCGGTGCCGGATAGTGGAATGCTCACCAGCAGGAACTCGTCCTCGGTCCGCGCGATCAACCGGGGCGTGCGCCGGATCTGCTGCGGCGTCGACCCGACGACGGTGAGCTCGAGATCCCCGTATCTGCCGTGTTCGATATGACCGCGAAAACCCCCGAAACTTCCGCTGGGCTCGGGTGAAACCGCAAGCGGCACATACGCCGCACTCACCTGCGCTTCCCAGCGCTCGAATGCCTCCACCGCCGGCGATTCCGATCCGGTTCGCACTTCGAACCGATTGATCGCTTCTGACCCTTCCACTCCCCATCCCTCGACAACCATCGACGGCCGCCACCCGGCCGAATATCGGGCAGTGTGTCAGATCCGCCCGTGGGCAGCCAGCGACGGCGCAGCCCTACGCCGCGGATTCACAGCTCGTATCGAGTTCCAGATCGGCGTACAGGATGCCTTCTTCGTGCCCGCCCAGCGGGGTCGCCAGTTCCTCCCCGCCCGGCGCGAAGATGCGCGAATGCCCGCCCGGGCCGCGCACCAACTGCTTCGCGGGTTCCGTTCCACCGTGCCGACTTTCGCTGCCGGCGACGTCCATGATGGAGCACGCCGCGACCACGTTCAACTGCCCCACCACCGCGTACCAGAGCGTCGCCGCGTTGTTCACTCGCACACCCCACTCCACGTCCCGCGCGATGATGAACCCCGGCCACGACACCACGTGCACCTGGGCGCCCGTGCGCTCGAGTTCGCGCCGGGCGGGCAGGTGCAGTTGCTCCGATCCACCCTGCACCCCGATCCGGCCGATATCGGTCCGGAACACGTAGGGCGCGGTCACCTCACCGCAACGAAAGATCTTGTGCTCCAGCGGCGTCAGCTCCGGCTTCCGCCGCACCCCGGCCAGCACGCCGCGATCGTCGATCAGGCACTGGGACATGTACAGCGAGGTGCCGCAGCGTTCGCTGAAGCCGAGCAGCACGTGCACGCGATTGCGGCGCGCGGCATCGGCGATGCGGCGGAATTCGGTGCGGCCCACCGTCATCGAGTTCGTGCGGTAGCGCGCGAAGAAGCCCTGTCCCCAGCTCACCGAATCCAGCCACAGCCACCACGGGTAGCCGGGCAGGAAGGTCTCGGGGAAGGCCACCAGCTGCGCGCCCCCCGCCGCCGCGGTCTCGATGAGTTCGATCGCCTGCTGGACGCCCGCCCGCAGGTCCAGCCATCGTGGTTCGGCCTGGACCGCCGCCACCCGCACCTTCGTCCGCACCTGGGCTCCCTTCGACACGCTCGGGAAGATCTGTGCAATCACCCTTCGCCGAACGGCCGCGAGGTGCAGCGACATACCGTGCCGAGCTACCGACCGGACGTGCCTGCGTCCATTTTTGGCGGAATTCGCCTCGATGGGCGGTCCGTGCCGCGCACGAGCGCGGGACCGGCAACACGCAACCCGGTCGTCGGCGGCTCGACGACGACCGGGCGGCGTCTCCTCCTCGCATGACCCGGCCGGTCGGCAACGTCGACGACTGCGCCTGACGTGCAAGCGGCGCTTCGCCCGAGGCACACGATCGGGACGCGAAGACCGGCGGTGCACGGGGTCAGCGATTTGGTTGGAGAAGATCAGCGGTGTGATCCGGATGCCCCCACAAGTATTCACATCGGGCACGATGCTGTGACTGTCCGGCCGTGCCAGATCACTGACCATTCACGTCATCGGGTTTACGGGCGACCCGTGCGCGGAATCCGATAGGGCTCAGGCGTACTCGGTCCGGAATTCGCCGGGCGTCATTCCCATCTCACGCCGGAAGGCGCGATAGAACTGCCGCTCGGAGACGAATCCCGAAGCGCGCGCGATGGAAAGCAGCGGCCGGGTCTGGTCGGTCCGGATCAGCGCCAGCGCCCGTTCGATCCGCAGTCGGCGCAGCACCGCCGCGACCCCGTCGTCGCCCTCCTCGAAGAGGCGATAGAGCGTGCGGCGCGAGACCGAGCACGCGGCCGCGACATCGTCGACGGTGAGTCCCGGGTCGGCGAAATGCCGCTGGATGTAGGACAGCGCGTGCTGCCTGGCCAGGGCCTGACCCGCCTCCTCGTGCGGGGTCTGCCCCGCCGCCAGCTGCACCACAGAGGCCAGCAGCCCGGTCCCGTGCCTGGCCAGTTCGGCGGCCTGCTCCGGCGCCGTCTGCTGCAATTGCGCCAGCCCGCAGAAGAATCGGCCGACGATGCCCGCCGCGCCCTCGGGCGGGAAGCGCACCGCGGTCGGGATGCGGTCGGAGGCGACCCCCGAGGCGCGTACCACCCGCGACAGCGGCACCTGCACCGCCACCAGGCCCCAGTTCTGCTCGAAATGCGCGGTGAAGGGCCGCGAGCTCACGTAGAGCATGAGCCCGCGATTCGCCATCTCCCCCACCCGGCCGTCCTGTTCGAGCCAGCCCCGCCCCTGCGTGGTGATGCTGGCGAACAGGTACGGCTCGTCGGGTTCGTGGATCAGCCGCGGCAGGCGCGAGATGTGCTGGCTCGTCGCGGTCACCGTCGACACGTCCATCTCGTCGAACCGCGACTGCACTATGCGAGCCCGGAACTCGCCCGGGTGGACCGGGGTGACGACCAGCGGTACATACGCCTGCGCGACCGCAGCCTCCCACTGCTCGAATGCCTGCTGTTCGGAAACCTCGGGAGTTGATCTGACATCGACCACCGCGGGATCGGAGCCGCCGCTCATGGGCCGATTGTCGCACCATTGGTGTTCCAGAAAGCCGAAATCCCTTCACATCTTCCAACTTTCGGAAGACGCGCCCGAAATAGGTAAGTTGCCCGAAGAAACCGAGACCGGTCGGCGAGTACCAACCGAACCGCACGCCCCGCCGCGAATCCATACGGCGGAGTTGAGCTTTCGCTCGGCAGTGCCCATGCCCGACCGCGACGGGCTGTCACCGGCGGAGAAAACGAAAACAATTCTCTCGAATTCTCGAACGGCATTCGGCCCTAAGACAATTCACTTCACCCCGCCGATCGACGGGGGCGGACGCGAGCGGGGGCGGGGTACGCAGCGGGAAACCCCTGCGTGGGCCGCTTCTTTTTTTTATCACCGCGGGGGGGGCCCGCGTGGGGGGGGGTGAGCCGCTCGTAACCCCGCCCCGCTCTGTCTTTCTCCCCGCGACTCAGTCGCCGCAGCACCCCTGCCCCGCGCTCGCGGGCCCCGGCACCGAACGCACCTCGCGGGTCTCCGCGTTCCGCGCCGCCAGCTCCGCGTCCGGCGGATAGTCCACCGCGACCAGACTCAACCCGTGCGCGGGCGCGACCGTCACCGCACTGGCCCGCTCGCGTTCATCCAGCAAACCACCGATCCACTCCGGCGTACGGCGGCCCTCGCCGACCGCGAGCACCCCGCCGACCAGACTGCGGACCATCGACCAGCAGAAGGCGTCGGCGCTGACGTACGCGGTGAGCAACTCGCCCTCGAGCTCCCAGTCGAAGCGCTGCAGCTCGCGAATGGTGGTCGCGCCCTCGCGCCGCCGGCAGAAGGCCGCGAAATCGTGCAGGCCCAGCAGCTTTCGGGACGCCGCCCGCATGGCCTCGAGATCCACGCCGGGACGGCACGGCACGATATGGCGGGCCTGCAGCGGCTCGGCGCCGAACGGCGCGGTGGTCAGGCGATACGCGTAGTGCCGCCGGATCGCCGAGAACCTGGCGTCGAACTCCGGCGGTACGAGCCGAACGTCCTTGACGCGCACGTCTTTCGGCAGGAAGCGCGCCAGCCGGTGCACCAGCCGCGGACCGTCCACCGCGGTGCGGGTGTCGAAGTGCGCCACCTGCCCCTGCGCGTGCACGCCGGCGTCGGTGCGCCCGGCGACGGTGAGCTGGATCGGCTCGCGCAGCACCTTGCTCAGCGACTCCTCCAGCACGCCCTGCACCGTGCGCAGCCCGGGCTGGCGGGCCCAGCCGGTGAAGTCGGTGCCGTCGTAGCTGATGTCGAGCCGAACCCGCGCGGGGTCCGATTCCGGCGCCGGCGACGCGGCCGCCTGATCGTCCACGGTCACAGCGATCTCCTGGTTAACATGAAAGAAGCCCGCCGACCCGGAGGGGACGGCGGGCTTCCTCATGGAATGAGCGGGAAGACTAGGCTTCCTTCTTCTCCAGGTCAGCGGCCTCGGCGGGAGCCTCGGCAGCAACCTCGACGGCCTCGTCGGCCTTGGTCTCCGCGGCCGGAGTCTCGGTGGCCTTCTGCGAAGCCGCGACGCGACGGGCACGATCGGCCTCGTTGGTCACGGTCTTCTCGCGAACCAGCTCGATGATCGCCATCGGAGCGTTGTCGCCCTTGCGCGGGATCGTCTTGATGATCCGGGTGTAGCCACCCTCGCGACCCTCGAACGACGGTCCGATGTTCGCGAAAAGCTCGTGCACGACGTCCTTGGAGCGGATCACCTTCATCACCTCGCGACGGTCGGCAAGGGTGCCGGCCTTCGCCTTGGTGACAAGCTTCTCGGCGTAGGGACGCAGCGCCTTGGCCTTGGACTCGGTGGTCGTGATGCGACCGTGCTCGAAGAGCGCCGTGGCCAGGTTGGCGAAGATCGCCTTCTGGTGCGACGCCGACCCGCCGAAGCGGGCACCCTTCTTGGGCTTGGGCATTGGAATCTCCTGTGTCTAAGACCGTCGGGGCGCCCGCCCCGTGACGGCCTAAAGCTGTTCGGTCTCGGCGTAGTCCTGCTCGCCGCTGTCGGTGTCGCTGAACGAACCGCTGTCGCTCCAGGTGCCGCTCGCCGCGTCGTAACCGACGACGGAGGACGGATCGAAGGAGGCCGGGGAGTCCTTGAGGGACAGACCAAGCGAATGCAGCTTGACCTTGACCTCGTCGATGGACTTCTGGCCGAAGTTGCGGATATCCAGCAGATCGGACTCGGTGCGGGCAACCAGCTCGCCGACGGTGTGCACACCCTCGCGCTTGAGGCAGTTGTAGGACCGCACGGTCAGGTCCAGGTCCTCGATCGGCAGACCGAACGAAGCGATGTGATCCGCCTCGGCCGGGCTGGGGCCGATCTCGATGCCCTCGGCCTCGACGTTCAGCTCGCGAGCGAGACCGAACAGTTCGACCAGAGTCTTACCCGCCGACGCCAGCGCATCCCGAGCGGAGATCGAGTTCTTGGTCTCGACATCCAGGATGAGCCGGTCGAAGTCGGTGCGCTGCTCGACACGAGTCGCCTCGACCTTGTAGGTCACCTTGAGAACCGGCGAGTAGATCGAATCCACCGGGATCCGGCCGATTTCCGCACCCGACGCCTTGTTCTGGACGGCAGGAACGTAGCCGCGACCGCGCTCGACGACGAGCTCGATCTCCAGCTTGCCCTTGTCGTTCAGGGTCGCGATGTGCATGTCCGGGTTGTGCACGGTGACACCGGCCGGCGGAACGATGTCCCCACCGGTGACGGCCCCCGGGCCCTGCTTACGGACGTACATGGTGACCGGCTCGTCCTCTTCGGACGACACAACCAGGCCCTTGAGGTTCAGGATGATGTCGGTGACATCTTCCTTCACGCCCGGAACCGTGGTGAACTCGTGCAGCACGCCGTCGATGCGGATGCTCGTGACAGCGGCACCCGGGATGCTCGAGAGCAGCGTGCGGCGCAGCGAGTTGCCGAGGGTGTAACCGAAGCCCGGCTCGAGCGGTTCGATGGTGAACCGCGACCGGTTCTCGGACACAACCTCTTCGGTCAGTGTCGGTCGCTGTGAAATCAGCATGGATTTCTCCTCCTTCGAGCGTCCGCTATTTGACGCTCACGATGGGAACTGTTCCCGCCCCGAACAATTCGAGGCGGCAACCAGCGGCGCGCGTCAGCGCACCTATTACTTCGAGTAGAACTCGACGATCAGCTGTTCCTGCAGCGGAACATCGATCTGCGCACGCTCGGGGAGCTGGTGCACCAGAATGCGAAGACGGCCGGGAACGACCTGGAGCCAGCCCGGAACGGGACGGTCACCAACGGTTTCGCGCGCAACCTGGAAAGGCAGGGTGCCCAGCGACTTCTCCTTGACATCGATGATGTCGTACTGAGAAACCTGGAAGCTGGGGACGTCGACCTTCACGCCGTTGACCACGAGGTGGCCGTGGCTGACGAGCTGACGAGCCTGACGACGGGTACGGGCCAGACCGGCGCGGTACACGACGTTGTCCAGACGGGTCTCGAGCAGACGCAGCAGGTTGTCGCCGGTCTTGCCCTTCTGGCGGTTCGCCTCTTCGTAGTAGCGGCGGAACTGCTTCTCCATGACGCCGTACGAGAAGCGAGCCTTCTGCTTCTCCTGCAGCTGCATGAGGTACTCGGATTCCTTGATCCGCGCGCGGCCGTGCTGGCCCGGCGGGTAAGGACGACGCTCGAACGCCTGGTCGCCTCCAACGAGGTCAACACGAAGACGACGCGACTTGCGGGTGATGGGGCCTGTGTAACGAGCCATGATTCTCTACCTTTTCCTTCCCGCTTAGACGCGACGCCGCTTGGGCGGACGGCAGCCGTTGTGCGGCTGCGGGGTGACATCGGAGATCGTGCCGACCTCGAGGCCTGCGGCCTGGAGGGAACGGATCGCGGTCTCGCGGCCCGAACCCGGGCCCTTCACGAACACGTCGACCTTCTTGACACCGTGCTCCTGCGCCTTGCGGGCAGCGTTCTCGGCGGCAAGCTGCGCGGCGAACGGGGTCGACTTACGCGAACCCTTGAAGCCGACGTGGCCCGAGGACGCCCACGAGATGACGTTGCCGGACGGGTCGGTGATCGACACGATGGTGTTGTTGAACGTGCTCTTGATGTGCGCGTGGCCGTGCGGGACGTTCTTCTTATCCCGGCGACGCGACTTCTGAGTCTTCTTCGGGCCCGAGGCCCGGCTCTTCGGAGGCATGCGCTATCCCTACTTCTTCTTGCCGGCGACGGTCTTCTTCGGACCCTTGCGCGTGCGGGCGTTGGTCTTGGTCCGCTGGCCGCGCACGGGGAGGCCACGACGGTGGCGCAGACCCTGGTAGCAGCCGATCTCGATCTTGCGACGGATGTCGGCCTGAACCTCGCGGCGCAGGTCGCCTTCCACCTTCATCGCCGAGCGCTCGATGTAGTCACGAAGAGTCGTGACCTGCTCATCGGTGAGGTCCTTGGAACGGATGTCACCGCTGACGCCGGTGGCCTCCAGGATCTCCTTCGCGCGGGTCCGGCCGATGCCGAAGATGTAGGTCAGCGCGATCTCCATGCGCTTTTCGCGCGGGAGATCGACGCCCATCAGACGTGCCATGTGGCATTTCCTTAATGGTTGCGGAGGTCTGCTCCCTGACCGTCCCCTCGTGTGGGGCCCCGGCCTCCGTACCGGGGGAAGGCCGCCATCCGCCCACTTGCTGGGCTCGACAACGGCGACTGGCGCTGGGAGTTACTTCTGTGTGTCTGCCAATCCGAATCGCGTTCGGTGCTTGGCTGGTGAACGACCGGAGTTTCCTCCGGCGATCCGGCTAGGCCGAGATCAGCCCTGACGCTGCTTGTGGCGCAGGTTCTCGCAGATCACCATGACCCGACCGTGACGGCGGATCACCTTGCACTTCTCGCAGATCGGCTTGACGCTGGGGTTGACCTTCACGTCAGTTCCAATCTGGTTCCGTGTGCCCACTGGCCGTGAACACAGTTTTTCCCCGGCCGGAAATGGCCGGGGAAGACCGGGGCTCAGGGCCCCGGAAACTCGGTTGTCCCCCTGCGGGGGCTCACTTGTAGCGGTAGACGATGCGACCGCGGGTCAAGTCGTACGGCGAAAGCTCCACGACGACGCGATCCTCGGGCAGAATACGGATGTAGTGCTGCCGCATCTTGCCGCTGATGTGCGCGAGAACCTTGTGACCGTTCTCCAGCTCAATCCGGAACATCGCATTGGGCAGCGGCTCGATAACCCGGCCCTCGACCTCGATGGCCCCTTCTTTTTTCGCCATATCCTCCGCGATCCCGGTTGGGCTGAACCTGGTTGGTTGCAGCTCATTACGGCTCCACCCGGCACGCATGCGGGAACATCGCTGTCCTGCACGAGAGCCGAGGCGGTGCGATACTTCGCTGGAGGTAAGTATGCGGACATGCCACAACCAGCGTGTAGATGCACCGCCGACTAACTTTACCCGGTCGCGTAGATCCGGCCAAACCAGGGTCGTCCGGGGTGTGCGGGAACACTCGCCGCACCCACCCGAAGCGTGCGAGGTGCAAGCGGGCTGAGCACGCCGGCCGGGGCGATCGCTAAACTACGGCCTGTCCTTGCAAGATCGTCCAGCACATCGGGGGTTGATGTGAGCCGCAACAACGACGGTCTCCCCATGCTTCCGCCATGGCTCTCCGAGAGCGACGTCTCCGAATCCGGCTACGAAGCGCCCGTCGAGAACCTCCCCCAGGACGACTTCATCCCCGAGGAGAAGGCCTCCCGCCGCCTCTTCGGCCGCCGCAAACCCCGCAAGGACACCGACACCGCGCCCCAGCCGGACTCCCCGCCGCCCGCCCGCCGTCCGCAGCAGCCGCCCGCGGCCGCCGCCCCGTCCCCGGGCCCCGGCGTGAGCTCTCCCCTCGAGTTCACCCCCGACCCGCCGCGCCCCGCGACCCCGCCGCCGACCGGCCAGGGCCCGAACGCCGGCGGCCCGAGCCGGACGGCCTCGTCCGGCACCGGCCGGTCCCCCGCGTTCCAGCAGTCCGCGGACCCCCGGACGAACGGCCTCCCCGCCGGCGATGTCCCCCGGCACCCGGGCGCCGACGGCCGCCCGCAGCACCCAGTCGATCCGCGCACCTCCGCGAACGGCCACCGCCCGCCCGGTGGCGAACACGGGAACGGCCCCGAACTCGAACGGCCCGGCGACGCCCACCCGCAGCCCCAGGGTCCGTCCGCGAACGGCCGCCCCCGCCCCCAGATTCCCCCGCAGCCCGCCACCGGTGACGCGCACGGCGCCCAGCCGCAGGGCCCGAGCGCCCGCGATCAATCACCCGCGCCGGCCGACGCGACGACCCGATTCCCCACCACCCCACCGCAATCCACCGGCCCGCACCCGGACCTCCCGCCGCCCCCGCCCGGCCCCCACACCGCACCCCCGGCCCCCACCCGGAACCAGGTCGCTCCCCCACGCCTGCCCCCACTGGACGCGCCGTCCCCCGGCCCCCTGGATTTCCCCGCCACGCCCCCTGTGCGCCCCGAGAACACGACGGGCCCGGCCCCCGGCCCCTTCGACGTCCCCCCGCCAGCCCGCCCCCCGCTGCCCGAGTCCCCCACACACGGCGGTGCACCCCAGGGCTCCGCCCGTCCTCCGCTGCCGGATGCACCGTCCCATACGCCGGATTCTTCTGCGGAACAGCCGAACTCGGCCGTCCCGCCGTCGCAGCGCCCCCCGCTCCCCGAGAGCCCCGCGCGCCCACCCCTCCCGGACGCTCCGACCCAGGCACCATCAGCACCAAGCTCGGCCGGGCCCTCGGCACAGCGGCCCCCGCTCCCCGAAAGCCCCGCACGTCCGCCTCTCCCAGAGGCACCATCCGCACCGAGCTCAGCCGACCCCTCGGCACAGCGGCCCCCGCTCCCCGAGAGCCCTGCCCGTCCGTCCCTCCCCGAGGCACCGAGTTCGCCTGCGGAGCAGCTGAATTCGGCGGACAGGTCCCCGCAACGTCCCCCGCTGCCCGACGCACCCGACAGCGCCCCCTCCGACCCCCGCTCGTCCGGTGCCGGTCGATTCACCGCGCCGCCGGTCGCCCCCGCTCCGGCCCCACAGTCCGGCCGCCCACCCCTGCCCCCGGCTCCTGATGTCGCACGCCCTGTGCCGCCGGGCATGCCCCCACTCCCCGACGCACCTCCCGCCTCCGCCACGGGCCCGAACCCGCTTGCGCCGAGCGATGATTCACGTCCGCCCCTGCCGCCCGCCCCCGAGGCGCGCCAGGGCGTCCCACCGCTCCCTCCGGCCCCGGACGCACCCACCGGTTCGACCAGGCCCCTCACCGGCCCGACGCCCCCGGGGCTCCCCCCGCTGCCCCCGGCACCGGACCTCCCGGCACCCGGCCCGAACGCCGCGTCGCCCGAACGTCCACCCCTGCCCCCGGCCCCGAGCGGTCAGGGCTACACGGGCGAACGCACCCCGGATTCCGCCACGGGTGATCAGGAACGCGGGGCTCTTTCTGCCGCGGCGACCCCGCGTATGCCGCTGCCACCCACCGCTCCCGCCGAAGACGCGCTGGGCAGGCCGCTCTCCGAGACCTCGGGCTCGGAAGGCCACGGCGCGGTCGATCCGACCGGGCGCCCGACGCCGATTCCCACCCCCGGCGAGTCCGCGCGGGAAACCACCACGGACACAGGGCAATCGGCAGGCTCCGTTGCCTCACCGTCGTCGAATCGGGACGCCACACCGGCCGGTGCGGACGCGACGCGGGTGGCTCGACCGCCGCTCCCCCCGGCGCAGGATGAGCGCACTCCCGGCGAGACAGCCTCGCAGGGAGGCGATTCGCCCGCAGACTCCGGCGCAACGGTCCCGCCCGCGGCCGAGGTCACGGGTGATGCCGACTCCGCTTCAGGAGGCGCAGCGGTCGACTCGTCAGGGGCGGCACAACTTCCCGGCCGGCCCGCGGCGGCAGCGGATTCGGCTGCGGCTTCTGTCCACGACGTGTCGGCCGACCCGTCCGACGCGACCCGGCACCACGACGCGGCGTCGGGCACCTCCGAGTCACCCGACGCCGGAACGACGGGCCACACCAACTCGTCGACCCCGGTCGGTTCTTCTGGCACCGCGGTAGGCCAGGCTCCGCTCGATCCGCTTGCGGCCGACGACGCATCGGGATCATCAGCGGATGAGGGCCGGACCCCTGAGTCGAACCTTCCAGCCGACGCCTCCGAGACGCCGCGGCCGGCGTCCGCCACCGCCGGATCGCCCGAGGCCGGGCGTGTGGCGGCGGAGAACTGGGCCACCGGCGGGAACGCGTCTACCAGTACCGGCAGGCATCGGGCCGTGCACGGCCCCGGGGGTGCGGAGTCGCACCGGGCGCCGGGGCGGGACGATTCGTGGTCCGAGTCCGGAGACGGGACGCAGGGCGGAAACAGGGCTTGGGCGAATCCCGCGGGTGGTTCCGCAGGACAGGCGGGCTCGCCTGCCGCGCAGCAGTCTTCCGTCATGCCGGGACAGCAGCAGCCGGCCGACGGTCAGGGTGGATTCCCCGGTGCGCCGCAGCAGGGGCCGACGAGTGGTGCACCGTATGGCCCGCACGGCGGATTCCCGGGTGGGGCGTACAGCCCCGACGGCGGTCAGTGGGGCGAAATCCCCGGGCAGGCACCGGGTCCCGACGGCGGGCCGCAGGGCGGCGCCTCGGGTGCACCGTACGGTCCGCAGGGCGGATTCCCGGGTGCGCCGCAGCAGCCTTGGCCCGGCGACCCCGCGACGGGGTACGGGCCGGGGGCGACCGGAGGACCGGGCCAGGGCCCGGGTTTCGGTGGCTCGCAGCAGGGTTCGTGGCAGCAGCAGCCCCACGGCGCGCCGCAGCAGGGCTGGGCGCAGCAGGGCGGCGCGCCCGCTCCGCATGGCGGTCCGTCGACCGGCGGGTGGGCGCAGGGTCCGCACCCGGCCGCGCAGCAGATGCCTCCCACAGGTGAACAGGGCGGCGCGTACGGTCCGGGGCCCGGCGACGGGCAGCAGGGGCAGCACCAGATGCCAGCCACCGGCGGGCAGGGTGCGCCCCAGTCCCAGGGCTGGGCGCAGCCCAACGGCGCGGCGACCGGAGCCGCGCCGCAGCAACCGGGACCCGATCCGGCACAGGCCAATTGGGGCATTCCGGGCCAGCAGGCGGCACAGGACGCTTCCGGCGCACCGGTCGGCTACGGGCAGGGCCCGTCGGCCGATCCGGCCACCGGGCAGACAGCCGGCGCCGGACAGCCACAGCAGTTCGGTGATCCCGCGCAGGCGGGCCAGGGACCCAACGGGCAGCCGTCCTACGGGCCGGGTGCCTCCGGCCGTCCGGATGGCCAGTTCGCGCCGCAGCAGTACGGCCCCGGGCCGGATGCCGCCGCACCACAGTCGAATTCGCCGCAGCACGGCTACCAGGGCCCCGGTGGGCAGGTGGGCTTCGGCCCGGGCGCTTCCGGAGCACACGGCCCCGGGCAGGGCCCGCGATACGCCACGCCCGGCGCGCCCGTGCAGTACGGCGGCGCCCAGCCACCGTCGCTGGACGACGTCCCGCTGCGGCGCGCCAAGAAGGCCCCCGGCTCGGGCTGGCGCAAAGCCGTGCACCATGTTTCGGGCGGCGCCATCAATCCCGGTATGTCCGCGGAAGAGCGCCGACTGCAGGAACTCGTCGCCAGGATCAGGCAGCCCGTGCGCGGCGACTACCGGATCGCGGTGCTCTCGCTCAAGGGCGGTGTCGGCAAGACGACCACGACCATGGGCCTGGGTTCGATCTTCTCCTCGATCCGCGGCGACCGGGTCATCGCGGTCGACGCGAACCCGGACTTCGGCACCCTCTCGCAGCGGGTGGCGCTGCAGACCCGTTCGACGGTGCGGGATCTGCTCCTGGACCCCTCGATCACGCGCTACTCCGACGTGCGCAGGCATACCTCGCAGGCGTCCAGCCGCCTGGAAGTGCTTGCCAGCGAGCGTGATCCGGCGGCTTCGGAAGCGTTCAGCGAGGACGAGTACCGCTCGGTGGCCCGCATCCTGCAGCGCTTCTACAACATCATCCTCACCGATTGCGGTACGGGACTGATGCATTCGGCCATGGCCGGCGTACTGGACCTGGCGCACTCGCTGGTCCTGATCTCGTCCTCGGCGATCGACGGCGCCCGCAGCGCCGCCGCCACCCTGGACTGGCTGTCCCTGCACGGCCACGACCACCTGGTCCGCAACGCCGTGGTGGTGATCAACCTCCCGCGCCCCGGCTCCAAAACCGTTGGCATCAACCAGCTTCGGGACTACTTCCTGTCCCGCTGCCGCGCGGTCCACATCATCCCCTACGACGGCCACCTGTCCGAAGGCGCGGAGATCGACCTGACCCGCCTCGGCAAGGAGACCAAGCGCGCCTACGTCGAGCTCGCCGCGACCGTGGCCGACGACTTCGCGACGGACCACCGCAGACACGGCTGACCGTTCGGCTCCCGGGCCCAACACCCGGGAGCCGAACGAGCAGCGCGGTGAATCGTCCCGCCGGATCCCACCCTCGAGGTTCCGACGGGACCGTCAGGGGCCTTTACCAGGCGGGCAGCCGACGTCTGCCGGCGAGCACGTCGCGCACGAGATCGTCGTAAGCATCAGACAATTCAGCCAAATGGTGCCAGGCACCATGCAGCATCTCGTCGTTGGCGTCGAGCGTCATCAGCGCGTGGTGCGCGCGGATCGACGCCTCGGCCAAGCGATCGATGACCGATCCGACCGTTTCGGTGTGCAGGGTCGCCCCGAGCCGGTGCTGGGGTACCGAGCGCACGATCCAGTCGTCGATGGCCATGACCAATTCGACACGCCGACGCTTGTTTTCGACTATCGCGGCCGGATCCATCTCCTGACCGACGCCGCCGCGACCGACGATGCGCCGCTCGTGCAGCACCGCGAGGTCATGGGCGAACCACAGCAGTGGCCCGCCGATGACGCGGTGACCGCGGCAGGCGCGCAAAAGTAGGTCGGAGGTCGGCAATAGCCCGGAGGTCAAGCCCTGCGTATCGACGACGTCCGCGTACTGCTCGCACACGTCGGGCAGCGCCACAACTACCGTATTTGATGTCTCCGAACCTGCCACGTTGCCTCGCGTTCATGAACGTACAACACGCATCCAGGACGTTCATTACAATAAACCTCCGAATGTCCCTGTCAAGCCTTACGCGGCGATTCGGCACCCGGAGTAGACTTCGGGGCCTTGAAGCAACAACCGAGGAGCGAGATGGCGGACGGTCCGAGATACCAACGGATCGCAGACCTCCTCCGCGAGGAGATCCGTGCCGGTAAGTGGAAGCCGGGCGATCGACTTCCGAGCCACAACGAGCTGGCCGACCAGATGCAGGTTTCGATCACAACCGCTCGCAACGCGATTCAACTCCTGGTCGCCGAGAACTTGGTTTACACAGCAACTTCCAGAGGCACGATCGTCCGCAGTCAAGAGGTGCTCGAATCGGTTGTCACCAACCATGTTCGACCCGACCGGCCGCGGGCCGCACACGATATCTTCGTAGAGATCGCCCGGGCAGCCGGGCGCGAACCATCCAAACAGTTCACTGCCAGAATGGAACCGGCCAGTCCGGAGGTTGCCCACTGGCTCGGCGTGGAAAGGGATGCCTGGGTCGTGTCACGAACCGTCATGCAGTACCTGGACAATGAGCCGTGGTCCTGGGAGGTCAGCTTCTATCCACGCGACCTCGCCGAGGCCACCGGCATCGATGTACCGCACGACATCCCCGAGGGCACCACGCGACGGCTGTCCGAGCGCGGGTACGCCGAGACCGCGCATCGCGACACCGTCGTGGCGCGCCCGGCGACCGCGGAGGAGGCGGCCGTGCTCGGCGTCGGTCCCGGCACGATCCTGCTGGACCATCTGCGTATCGGGGCGAACCACGAACGCATCACCCGCGTGACCCGTCATCGCTCCACGGCGGCCCGCAATCGCCTCGCCTACGAGCTGGGCGACGACGAGGGCACCGACGTCATACGCAAGACCCTGGGCGCCCCGCCGCCTCCCGCCAATTCCCACTCCTTCGAGAGTTCGCTGCTACCCGGCTCCTCATGACCCCACTGATCCGCCCGGCCCGCCTCTCCGATATCGGGACCATCACCCGGTTCCGCCTGCAACGTACGTCCTGGCTGGCCGCTCGCGGCAGTGACCAGTGGACCCGTGCGGGCCGAGGCCTGCCCATAGAGACCTTCGTCCGCTCGGTGGCCCGCGCCGTCGGCAACGGCGAGACCTGGATGGCCGAGATCGACGGCGAGGTGGCCGGCACGATCACGGTCAACGACCGCGCCGACGAAGGTCTCTGGTCCCCCGGCGAACTGGCCGACGCCGTGATCGTCCACTACATGATCGTCGACCTCCGGTTCGCGGGCCATCGCATAGGCCACGCGCTCCTGGAGCACGCCGCGATGATCGCCGCCCGCACCCACCGCGACTGGGTCCGCCTGGACGCCTGGACGACGAACACGGCCCTGCACGACTATTACGTCCGCGCAGGCTTCCGCCAGGCCCGGTTCGCCGGCCCCGAGGCGACTGGCCCGTCCGGCGCCCTGTTCGAACGCCCGACGTCGAGCTGGGTTTCGACCCGCAGACTGACCCCCCTCCCGATCTCCGCGACGGTGCAGCAACAGCTGCACGCGGGGTGAACGGCGGATCAGCGACCGATGGCCGGGTACACCTGGTCGGTCAGATCCTCGACGGACGTGCACAGTTCGGCTTCGGTGAGGCTGGTCCGATTGTCCTGCATCGCTATACGGACATAACCGAACGACGCGAGCCACTCGATGGAGCAGGTCGGGTATCTGCGCGGGCTGGTACTCGCGGCGGCGAAGGCACGCGCACCGTCGGCGCTGCCCGCGACCACCACATTGGGCCGGAACCGTTCCGAGAGCACGGGATCCGGCAGGCCGATGATGATGGTGACGGCCGGTGTGTCCGAATTGGTCTGCCATGAGCACTTGCGCTCGGTCTCGGTATTGACCGCGGACGCGTTCATGGCCAGACCGAAGCGCTGTCGCAACGACGGCGTGAGGAGCGGGCACGGATTCTGCAGCACCATCGACGCGAGCGCCGCGGTCGGTTCCGCTGGGGCTACCGAGCTCGGCGACTTCTCCGTCACCGCGTTGTCGTTGCCAGCGGACATCCGGGTGCCCACCGTGATCGCCACCGCGACAGCCAGAATCGCCGCACCGAGCCCCCAGGCCCACCGGACCCCGCGGGTACGAGCGGGTGCGGCCGAAACCGATGGCGGAGGGGCATCGGCCACCCCTGTTCCGGCCGAGCCGAATCCCATCTGAGTCGAGCGGATCACGGTGCGCAGCGGATCGAAATCTCCCGATGCCGAATTCAGCGCTGTCTGGTCGGGATTGCGCATCGTGCGGTCCGGATCGGGCTGCACGTGTACATCGTCGGCGCTGACCAACCTGGCGAAGGGGCGCACACCCGTTCTGGGCGGCTCTGCCGGCTGCTGCGCGGCCGCTCGCTCGGTGGCGAGTTCAGCGAACTGTGCCGGGGCAGAGGACCCCTTGGATGCGCTTCCGTTCGAGCCGGCACGCGGGCTGGGCGGGGACGCGGTCTCCGACGTGCCCGTGGGCGCGCCGGCCAGCGCCGCCGCCGCTGCATCGGTGAACTCGAGGCAGGTGCCATACCGGTCTGCCGGATCCTTGGCTAGAGCACGAGCCAGGACGTCGTCCAGTGCGAGCGGCAGATCGGGCCGCAGCGCGGTGATTCGAGGCGGCGGCTTCTGCAGGTGGGCGGTCATCACCACCATGGCCTGGGTCCCGGGAAAGGGCGGCTGCCCGGTGATCAGCCGATAGAACGACGCCCCCAGGCTGTAAACGTCGGTGCGCGAGTCCAAATCGCCCCCGGAAAGCTGTTCCGGCGAGGCGTAGGCGACCGTCGCCAGAAACGTCCCGGTCCGGGTCAACTCGGTGGCGTCGCCCGACGGCTTGGCAATGCCGAAGTCCGCCAGCAGCACCCGCTCGTCACCGTGCGACTGGGGCGCCAGCAGGAAGTTGGCGGGTTTGACATCGCGATGCAGCAGCCCGGCGCGGTGCGCGTGATCGAGCCCCTGGCCGATCTCGGTGACTATGCGCAACGCCCGTGCGGGGGCCAACCCGGCGGGTGCGGTTTCGAGCGCGGCGGCGGCATCGGTGCCGTTCACGTACTGCAGTGCGATCCACAGGCAGCCCGCATCCTCGCCCCGGTTCTGCACCGACACGATGTTCGGATGATCCAGGGCCGCCGCGAGATTGGCCTCCCGCTCGAACCGCGCCCGGTACTCCGGATCGTCGACCAGATGCGGCCACAACACCTTGAGCGCGTCGTAGCGGGGCAGGGTGGGATGGCGGCCCAGATAGACCGTCCCCATCCCACCGCTGCCCAGCACCCGTTCGATGTAGTACCCGCCGAGGGTGGCGCCGGGTCGGATGATCAACGCCTACAGCCCCGGGAGCTCGGCGATTTGCACCATCTCCTGCCCGCGGGAGCGGGACACCAGGATCCCGCGGCCCGGGGGGAGCTTCGAGGGGCGGACGTCGCCTATCAGCTTGCCCTCGTCGCGGGGCCCGCTCATCAGCAGCGCGTCGACCGACATGTTCTTCATCGCGCCCAGGACGCCGTCGTAGAGGGCGCGCGAGACACCGCCCATCCGGCGGGTGATGATCACGTGCATGCCGATGTCGCGGGCCTGGGGCAGGTACTCGACAAGGGGGGCAAGGGGATTGGTCAGGCCGCCGGTCGCCACCATGTCGTAGTCGTCGATGATGATGTAGATCTCCGGACCGCTCCACCAGCTGCGCTCGCGCAGCTGCTGCGGGGTGATGTCCGAGCCGGGGATCCGCTTGGAGAGGTAGTTCACCACCTCCTGGATCATCGGCCCGGACGTCTGCGACGAGGTCGAATACCCGGCCAGCTGATCGCCTTCCAGCGCACCGAGCAGCGTGCGGCGGTAGTCGATCAGGATGACCCGGGCCTGCGTGGCGTCGGAGCTCTCCGCGATGCCGTGAATGATGTTGCGCAGCAGCGTGGTCTTGCCGGACTCCACGTCGGCGAAGGCCATGAGGTGCGGGTCGGCGCCGAAATCCAGGACCAGCGGGGCCAATTCGGCCTCGCCGAGCCCGACCACGATCTTGGTCGGCCCCTGCTGCACGCGGTGCGCCCGCGCGATCTCGAGCACCTGCTCGCGGTGGATGTTCTGCGGCAGCATGCGCACCTCCGGCGCCCGCCGATCGCCGTACATCGCCTGCATCTGCGCCTTGGCCGCGGCCACGCCCTCACCGAGGTTCTGCGCGTTGGTGTCGGAGTCCAAGCGCGGCAACGCGATCAGCATGTGCAGCTGGTCCGCGGTCAGACCGCGACCCGGCCGGTTCAGCGGCACGTTCACCGCGATGCGCCGGCCCATCTCCGAATCCGACGGATCACCCAGGCGCAGCTCGATACGGGTACCGATCTGGTCCTTGATGGCGGGCCGGATCTCGGCCCACCGGGAGGTGCCGAGGATGACGTGGATGCCGTACGACAGACCCTGCGCGCCGAGCTGGGTCACCGCGGATTCGAGGGTGTCGAACTCCTCGCGCAGCACCGCCCAGCCGTCGACGACCAGGAACACGTCGCCGTACTTGTCCGAGAGCAGCGGATCATCGTGTGCCCCCTGCGCCAGCGCCGCGTGCTTGCGCCGCCGGTACTCGGCCATGGACTCGATGCCCAGCTGCGCGAACCGCTCCTCGCGCTGGTGCAGCAGCGTGCTGAGTTCGGCGATGGTGCGCCGCACCCGATCCACATCCAGCTTGTTGGCGACCGAACCCACGTGCGGCAGTCCGGACAGACCCGCCATGCTGCCGCCACCGAAGTCGAGGCAGTAGAACTGCACCTGCTCCGGGGTGTGCGTGGCCGCGGCCGCCATGATGATGGTGCGCAGCGTGGTGGACTTACCCGCCTGCGGACCACCGACGACGGCGATATTGCCCTGTGCGCCCGCGAGATTGATCTGCAGCACATCGCGCCGCTGCTCGTACGGCTTGTCGATGATGCCGATGGGCATCCACAGCTGTCCGTGCCGGTTGACCGGCGAGCGCCAATCCGGGTCGGGCAGCAGCATGTCCACGGTCGGCGATTCCTCGAGCGGCGGCAACCACACCTCGTGGGCGGGCCGCCCGTGCCCGGTGAGCCGCTTGACGACCACCTGCAGCAGGCTGTCCGGAATACCCTCGTCCGCCGCGGGCGGCGGGGGCAGCAGATCCAGCGGGTCCAGGCTCGGTTCGGGCGCGGGCAGCGCCAGCTGCTCCACCGGCCCGGCGATGAACTCGCGCGGCGGCGCTTCGGCCACGGCGGTGCCGTCGGCCTGCCGCACCGCGCGCGGCGCGACGTAGGGCCCGGACACGTAGGTGGCGTTGAACCGCAAAGGATCCGAGGCGTCGCTCTTGAGATAGCCCGCACCCGGGACACCCGGCAGGTGGTACGCGTCGGTGATACCGAGTACCGCGCGGGATTCGTTGGCGGAGAACGTCCGCAGGCCGATGCGGTAGGACAGATGCGCGTCCAGCCCGCGCATCTTGTTCTCCTCCAGGCGCTGCGAGGCCAGCAGCAGATGCACGTGCAGCGACCGCCCGAGGCGGCCGATCATGACGAACAGGTCCGCGAAATCCGGCTTCTGCGAGAGCAGTTCGGAGAACTCGTCGATGACCACGAACAGCGCGGGCAGCGGATCCAGCGGGACACCGGCCGCGCGCGCCTTCTCGTAGTCGGTGACGTTCGCGAAATTGCCCGCGGTGCGCAGCAATTCCTGCCGCCGGTTCATCTCACCGGCGAGCGCGTCGCGCATACGGTCGACGAGATCGAGTTCTTCCTCGAGGTTGGTGATGACCGCCGCGACATGCGGCAGCGGGTCCAGACCGAGGAAGGTCGCACCACCCTTGAAGTCGACGAGCACGAGGTTCAGCTGATCCGGCGAGTGCGTGGCGACCATGGAAAGCACCAGGGTGCGCAGGAATTCGGATTTACCCGAACCGGTCGCGCCGATGCACAGCCCGTGCGGGCCCATACCGTTCTCGGCAGATTCCTTGATGTCGATCTCGACGGGGGTGCCGTCGGGCGTGGTGCCGATCGGCACCCGCAGCCGCTCACGCCCCGCACGCGGCCGCCACACCTTGGAGGCGTCGATCTGCGCCGCGTCCGGAATCTTCAGCAGCGCCATGAGTCCCGGATCGGCGGCGCCGGTGCTGTCCCCCAGGCTCACGATCTGCGCGGCGGTGGCGATGCGGAAGCGCGCCAGACTGCGCGAGAACGCCTCGGTCTGCGCCCGTGTGACGATGTCCGCGGTGGCGAATTTCTCGGTGCCGGAAGCACTCTTGGCGAACACGTCGCCGTCGGCGGCGACCAGCTGCAGCCCGCGCCGCGCCGCCAGGCTGTTGTCGACGGCGCTGAGGTCGATGACCGTCACCGCGTCCAGCCCGGATTCGCTGATGAGCCGCTCGGTTCCGTTCACGTAGCCGTCGTCGATGACCACGACCAGGTGCAGGCGTCCCGCGGTGGGCTGCGGGTTGCGCATGAACCGCCCGCGTTCGAGCAGATCCTCCGCGAGCGCGGTCTCCAGCTCCCCGAGCGAGCGATAGATCATGCGGACCGCGCCCATACCGTCGCGGTGGGTCGAATGCTGAATGTGCGGCAGCCATTTCGCCCAGGACCAGGCCGGATCGTCGGGTTCGGCGCAGACGATGGCGACCGCGACGTGGTCGGGTCCGTGGAACGCGGTCAGCTCCATGATCATCGACGCCACCAGCGCCCGCGAATCCTCCACGGGGCCTTCGACATTGATCGCCGGGAACGCGCGCAGCGACACCGCGGTCGGCAGGTGGTGCACCACCGAGTGGGTGCGCACGAACCGGCGCAGCGCCACCGTCGAGACGGGTTCGAGGTCCTCGAGCGGCCCGGTCTCGGGCCGCGCGAGTTTGGCCGCGAGCCGGTGGGTTCCGATGCCGACCCGCACGTGCCCGAAGTCCGGATCGTTGGGCCTGCGCTCCCACATGCGCCGGGTGCCGATCACCGAGGGCAGATCCGCCGGTTCCGGGTGACTCCAGACCAGCGTCTCGAGCTGCTTCTGCGCGGTGCGCCGCACCTCGCGCCGGGTCTGGTCCAGGTAGCGGAAGTAGTCCTTGCGATCCTCGTTGAGCTCGGCCGAGCCCTTGTTGTTGCCGCGCTGGCCCATGAACATGCCGGCCATGGACATGACCATCATGAGCGGGAACATCATCATGAACGGGTTGGTCAGGATCGACCGGCCCATCATCGCCATCATGGCGATCATGCCGATCATCGCGATGATCATGATCACCGGCATGAGCTTCTGGATCAGTGGTGCGGGCACCGCGCGCGGAATCTCCGGTGGCGCGGTGAGCGCGAGTTCACCGCCGGGTGCGCGGGGCGGGGCGATACGTGGCCTGCGTACGAATCCTTCGGTAGCCATGGATGTTTCTCCGGTCCTTGCTAATCGAGGTCGGGCAGCTCGTCGTCGCGGTGCGCGCGGCGGAACGGAATCGAGATCGCGAGACCGATTCCCAGCGCGGCGAGGCAGACGATGGACCCGATGACGGCCACGAGACGGGGGAACCGCGCGGGCCCCTCCGGCGTCTGCGGCTCCGGGAAGATGAAGGCCTGATCGGCGCCCGTACTCACGTGCTGTGCGGGCAGTTTCGCGGTCAGCGCGGCGAGGGGATCGATGAGCCCGTAGCCCATGCGATCGTCCCGGCCGGTGCCGGGACCGTGCGCGGTGCGGGTGATGCGATCCATGACCTGCTGCGCCGAGTACTCGGGATGCTGCTCGCGAATGAGCGCGGCGAGCCCGGCCACGTAGGGCGCGGCGAAGCTGGTGCCGTTGATCGGCACGAATCCGCCCTTGTCCCCGGGCAATCCGTTGATCAGCCCCGTGCCACCCGGCTTGTTGTCGAGCGAGACGATGTTGGTGCCGACCGCGGCGACCCCGACCCACGGCCCGTACAGGCTGAAGCTCGACGGCCCGCCGGTGTCCTGCACCGATCCGACGCTGAGCACGTACGGCGTGAACCAGGCCGGGGTGGCCACGGTACTCACCTGTCCCCAGCCGCCGTTGCCCGGATTCTGTGTGCCGCACCCCTTGTTGGAGGTGTTGCCCGCCGCCACGACCACGACCACGTTGCGTTCGTAGGCGTAGCGCACGGCCGCGCCGAGCGAGCCGTCCGCGCTGTCGCCTGACGCCGCCGAACAGGCGACCTCGGAGATGTTGATGACGGTCGCGCCCATGTCCACCGCGCGCACCACGGCCGCGGCCATGGTCAGGGTGCTGCCGTATCCGCTGTCGGTGATGCTGCCCGGCGCGGCGTCGCCCTTCTTGTCCTTCTCCCGATACGCGATGCTGTACTGGCGAATCGAGAGGATCTCGGCGTCGGGTGCGACGCCGACGAAACCGTCGTCGGGGCTGGGCCTGGCGGCGATGATCCCGGCCACCAGCGTCCCGTGCCCGTCGCAGTCCCAGGTGCCGTCGGAGTCGTCGGCGACGTAGTCACCGCCGGCCTGCAGCGCGGGCAGGCGCGGATGCCGGTTCACCCCGGAGTCGATGACCGCGACCTTCTGCCCCTTGCCGGTGGCGAACTTCCACGCGGCGGGCAGGTTGAGCACCTTCTGCGAGACCGGTTCGTCGCGCGGAACGATGCCGTCCGGCTTGACCTTTCGGCCGTCGCTGGTGTCGACCGCGGTGCCGACCGTGCCCTCGATGCAGATGCCGTGCTTCTCGGTGGTGACCAGCGGAGCAGGCTTGCCGCTCAAGCCCTGTGCCTCGCCGAGCAGCCCGAGATCGGCGGTGGGCGGCGAGACCGTCGCGAGCGGCCGCGCACCGGCCCCGGCCGCCGGCCCCATCAGGGCGGCGCCGAGAACGGCTGTGGCGCAGGCCACCCGGGCCCAGTTCGTGAAGCGCCCGCTCATATGTTCCGCGCCATCGAGTAGACGCCCGTGAGCCAGAGCACCAGCGGGATGATCGATACGATCAGGCCGTATTCGAAGATCTCGTTGAAGCGCCGCTGCACCGGGGTCACCTCGATGTGCGGGCCGATGACCCCGAACCCGATGGCGCACACCGCGAAGATGAGCAGCAATCCGGCCGAGAGCAACAGCTTGTGATTGTCGCTGAGCGCCAGCAGCACCAGCAGTCCCGCGAAGGTGCTCATGCCGCCGACGATGAGCACGCAGGCCTGGGTGAGGTCGGCGAAGGACCGCCCCCGCAGGCACAGGATGATGGCGACCACGACGGCCAGCGTGATCCCCTGCCAGCGCGGAGATCCCAGCGGATCCGCCGCCAGCAACGCTCCGGCGACCGCGCCGAGCGTGCTGCCGATCACCATGCCGGTCTGGAACTGGTTGGCGGTGCGCGCGCGAATGCCGAGCCCGTGCGCCGAGGGCAGCACGGTCGCGCCGATGGCGCCGATGCCCTCGATGGTCGGCCGCGGTTCGTGGTCGGCCGGGTCGATGGCGGCGCCCGCGGTGGGCACCGGCGGCACCGGCAGCCGGGCCAGGGTGGCGGCCAGGCGCGGCACGGACGACAGCACGATCAGCGCGACGACCAGTGCGCCGCCGCCGAGTTGGGACATGCCGACGTCCCAGATCATGCGGACCGCCGCGGCGCCGCCGATCAGGATCGATAGTGTCACGCCCGCCGCGACGACGGCCGCGCCCACGCGGATCAGCCGGTATCCGACGATCGCCATGAGCAGCGTGGCCGTGGCCCCGAGCAGGGCGTTCGGACTGCCCAGGTCGCCGGGCACCATGAGTGCACCGCCGCCGAAGGTGAGCAGCAGCATGAGCAGCGTCAGAACCGTGGCGGTGAGTTCGTCCTGGTACTTGCGCTCGGTGATGACCGCGGCCACCAGCGCCGCGATGGCCCCGCCCATGAACATGGCCGCGGCCACGAACGCGTCACCCGCGCCGCGCGCGAAAGCACCCAGTACCAGCGCGAACAGTGTCGCGAAGACCGCGGCCGCCAGGCCGGTCCAGCGGGCCGAGCCCGCCGACCAGCCGCGGAATTCCTCTGCGGTGAGCCGGGATACGGCGTCGATCACATCGTCGAAGAGCGCGGGCGCTTCCTTCGCGGCGACCGCGCGCAGCACCAGCAGCTCACCGTCGAAGATCTCGGCGTCGTTGAGCGTCTGACTCGGCGAGATCATGTCGCGGCCCAGTTTGGCCAGCGTCCAGTGCTGCGGCTGAAGTGGTGTTCCCCCGTCTTCGCTACCCAGTGGCTCCGGGTTGCGGGATTCGATCAATTTTACGAGATCGTCGATGAATGCTGCGATTGGCGTGTTTGCCGGCAGCCCGACGTCGAGCTGGGTATTCCCCCCGATGACGGACACTCGGCACAATTCGGGTTCGGCGGCTCCCAGGCCGCCGAGCGAAGGTGCTGTTGTCACTTGCTGAACTGCCCCTAACGTCTCCACAGTTGCCCACCCCGGGCGGATAACCATAATGTATCCGACTGTCCGCAACTGTGCGAAGAGCACGTGTGGCTGGGGATTGTGAACGAAAGCCTAACCAGGTTCAACGAATTCGGGGTTCGAGCAGCATGATCGACACTCGCCAGGCCCAGCGCGCCTTCGATGCCGGAGTGCTGTCTCTGGGGCTGAGCATCGACGGACAGGAATCGAATCGGGACCTCGAGTACGCGAAGCTGGCCTTCCAGCGCGCGACCGAGTGGGATCCCACCATGTGCGACGCCTGGCTCGGCCGGGCCGTCGCCGGTGAGGTGACCAAGGACGTTCTGTACAACCTCTACAAGACCAGCTCCGAGACCCTGTCGCGCGAACAGCGCCGCCTCGGCCTGCAGCCGCGGGTGATGGCCGGGCGCTTCCTGCCCGGGCTGTACATCGACTACCCCCTCGCCAGCTACACCGAGATCCACCTGGCCTATGCCGCGCATCTGATCGCGGACAAGCAGTTCGACGAGGCCGAGCGCGTGCTCGACGAGCTCGAGGAATACCGGCGCGGGCGCACCTCGGATCCGGACTTCGCGGTCGATGGGCGAATCACCAGCTACATTCGCGGCATCCTGCACTACAACACCCAGCGCTGGCCCGATGTCATGACCATTCTGGCCGGTTCGGCCGAGTGGGAGGACCCGTACCTGGCGGCCGGCGCCCATGTGATGGTCGGCACAGCCTGCGCGCAGCTCGGCCTGTTCGCCGAGGCCATCCGGCGCATGGAAAAGGCCGAGGCGGGCCCGATTCCGGCCGCGCGCACCGCCGCCATGTTCTGCCGCGGCCTGAGCCTGCGCGAATCCGGCAACGCCGACGAGGCGCAGTCGCTGTTCGAGAAGGTCTACTCCCAGGCCCCGGACTTCGAGGCCAACGCTGCGGCGATGCGCGACCGCACCTACCGCATCACCATCACCTCCCAGGAGGTGATCGACGCCCGCACCGACAAGTGGGATCCGGCGTCGGCGCCCTCGCTCGCGGAGAAGCAGCAGGCCGAACACGAGGATCGCGCCAAGCGGGTGCTCGCCGAGGCGCGTGCCGAACTCGACAAGCAGATCGGTCTCACCGCGGTGAAAACCCAGGTGGCCAAGCTGCAGTCGAGCGCGCAGCTGGCCAAGATCCGCGCCGAGAAGGGCCTGTCGAGCTCCGCGCGCGGCCAGCACCTGGCCTTCACCGGCCCGCCCGGAACCGGTAAGACCACCATCGCCCGCGTGGTCGCCAAGATCTACTGCGGACTCGGAATCCTCAAGACCGACAAGGTGATCGAGTCCAAGCGCTCGGACTTCGTCGGCCAGCACCTGGGTTCGACCGCGATCAAGACCGAGAAGCTGATCGACTCGGCCATGGACGGCGTGCTGTTCATCGACGAGGCGTACACCCTGATCCAGCAGGGTCTGTCCGGCGGTGACGCGTTCGGCCGCGAGGCGGTGGACACGCTGCTGGCGCGCATGGAGAACGACCGCGACCGCCTGGTCGTGATCATCGCCGGATACGACGGTGAGATCGACCGCTTCCTGGCCGCGAACGACGGTCTGTCCTCGCGCTTCGCCAAGCGCCTGCAGTTCCCGTCCTACTCCGCAGAGGAGCTCGGCGACATCGGCCGGGTCATCTCGAACAAGCGCGATTCCGAGCTCTCGGACGAGGCGCTGGAACAGCTGGTGCAGACCTGCCGCCGGCTGTACGAGCTGGAAAGCACCGATCAGAGCGGCCAGCCCCGCCGGGGCGTCGACGTCGCCGGCAACGGCCGGTTCATTCGAAACCTCATCGAGGCAGCCGAGGAAGAGCGCGAATTCCGGCTGGCCAACGACGAATCCATCGATCTGAGCGCGGTCGACGAGGCGGTGCTCATGCGAATCGAAGCACCGGATATGAAGGCTGCGTTGGCCACCATGCTCACCTCGCTCGGCTTGGCCTCGGCAGTAGGTTAGAGCTAGGGGGGAACACCTGTGAACGACTTCCCGAACCGGGGATCCGGGGTCGCTACACCTGAACGTCCGGCGCCGCAGGCGCCTCCGGAACAGCCGCCCGCACCGCCGCGGCCGCCGGCCGAACTGCGGTCGGACGAGATGTGGCTGTTCCGCAATCTGCCACTGCGACTGGTGATTCCGGTCGCGCTGTTCGGCGTGCTCACCTCGCTCATCGCCGTCATGCTGGACGGCCCGTGGTGGGCGGCGGCGCTCGCCGGGATCATTCCGGCGCTGATCTTCCTGGCGCCCTTCCGGGGTGTGCCGATCGGGCTGCGCCTGGGCCGCTGGGCGGGCTTCCGCTGGCGCCAGGCCATGCGCGCCGATTTCGAGGAGGGCACCCAGTTCGACGTGCCGCTGCCCGACGGCGGCAGCTACGGATTGCGCTGGGACGGAACCCTGCTCACCACGATGCTGCGCATCGACAATCCGCCGGACACCCTGACGCTGCTGCGCCGCGGCTCGCTCAGCACCGACCAGGTGCTGCCGCTCGCCGAGATCGCCTCGTGCCTGCGGCAGTACGACGTCGAGCTGGATTCGGTCGACGTGATCAGCAACGGCACCCGCACCGCGAGCACCGAGGCGGTGCTGTCCGGCTACGCGTCGAGCATCGCCCCGCTGGGCCACCTGTACGACGAGATCCTCGGCCCGCTACCGGCTATCGCGCACCGCACGGTGTGGTTGGTGCTGCGGCTGAACCCGCTCACCAACAACAAGGCGGTGCAGAATCGCGGCGGCGGCCCCGAGGGCGCGCTGCGCTCGGCGATCATCGGCACCCGCCGGGTCGCCAATCGCCTTGCCGCCCGCGGCATCACGGCCTCGGTGCTCACCACCGCCGAAATGACCCTGGCCAGTCGTGAACTCACCCGCGGCATTCCGCTGGAGGAGTTCACCGAGCACCCGGATTCACTCGAGCACAACGGCATTCACCTCACCAGCTTCCAGATCGATCCGCAGCTGTTCAGTCTCGACGGCCTGGCCAAGATCTGGGCGGTGCGCAGCCTGGCCACCACGGTGACCGTGCGCCTGCGCCCGACCGCCGACGCCGACGCGCGGTTCGAGGCCATCGAGGTGGACGCCCGTGTCCGCTACGACACCCAGCAGCCGGTCGAGGAGCCGCCCGTTCCGGGTCTGCTCGAACTCCCCCGCCGCCAGCTCTGGGCCCTGGCCGACATCCTTTCCTATGGCGCACAGGAGATCCGGCCCAGCGGCTATCAGGGCCCGATCGAGGCGCTGTCGGAGATCGCGGTGCCGACCGCGGGCTGCGGTCAGCTCATCGGCGCGGATGCCACCGGCAGCGGCGTGGCCGTGCCCCTGATCGGCAACGGCTCGCGGCGCATCGACATCATCTCCGACCTGCACCTGGCGCAGCAGGTCATCCTGCGCGCCATCGCCCTGGGCGCGGGCGCGGTGGTGCACACCGCGCGCCCCGGCGCGTGGCAGCACATGATCGCCAATGTCGGCGCCTCCCACGCTCTCTCGCTCGCCTCCTCGGTCACCCACAGCTCGCGCCACAGCACGATGACCGCCCGCACCCCCAACCCGGCCGCGACCGTGATCGTCTTCGATGGCGTCCCGGCCACCGCTCCCCCGGGTTCGGCGACCGTGGTCACCCTGCACCAGGGCGTTCCCCCGGGCTACCAGCCCGACGCGGACGTGACGATCATGCAGCACCGCAACGCACCCCACACGGTCACCGTGCACACCCCGGCCACCAAGACCACCGCGCAGTTGGTCACGACTCCGGCGGAGCAGCGGTACATCGGGGCGGCGCAGCCGGCGGCTCGGTACTGATCTCGGGGCGGGACAGTAGACTCACGACGCCGGTAGGACAAACGACCGGATAAGCGGTTCGGGGGAAGACACACATGCGGTACACCGATGCCCGGCGGGGGCCGGCGCGACGAGGTCTGCGCGCGGCTCTCGCGTGCGCCGCGGCCGCCTCGGTTCTCGCGACAGCGGGCTGCGGCTCGGACTCCACTGCGGCCGAACCGGTTCCGGACATCGACCTGAGCAAGCTGGACACCGGCGCCTACGACACCAAGCCCCAGGTACTGGCCGCGAAGAACCCCGCCCGCATGGCCCGCACTCTGGAGGCCCTGCGCCTGGGCGACGCGATGCCGCTGCCGCAGGAGATCGACCCGGCCATGACCTACGGCTCGACCGGCGGCGGGCCGTTCACCGCCGCCGATTCGTTCGACGGCAAGTACGTTTTCGGCTGGCTGGACAAGACGGAGTTCGACGCCAATACGGCGGGGTTGGTCGGGGGGTTTTCCACCTCGGCGCGCTCTCACGAGGACTCGGATGTCGCGTCCTCGATCACCGTGGCCGCCATGCTCTTCGAGAGCGAAGCCGCCGCGGAGACGGCCGCGATCGCGCTCGCCCACAAGGGTTTCGACGACAACAGCAGGGCCGAACCGGCGGTCCCCCAGCAGTATTCCGCCGCCCGGATGTCCTGGATCCCCAGTTCGCAGACCCTGGCGTCCTGGTACGCGACCGGGAAATACGTGATCAACACCCTGGTCCGCGACAGCGTGAACTACCAGCTGAAGATCTCCGACCAGCCGGCGCTGGTGGCACTCACCGAAAAAGCCATCACCGTCACCTCGGACCGCCTCGGCAGGTTCGAACCGACACCGGTCGAGAATCTCATGGCCCTCCCGATCGACCCCCAGGGCATGATGCGCCTGACTCTGCTGCGCCCCAACGGCGACAAGACCGCCGCCGCCTTCGACGGCGCGCTGACGGCCCGCGCGGCCCTGCACCGCTGGGTGGACGACACGAAGACATCCGCGATATTCGACAGGGCCGGAGTCGATTACATCGGCTACGGCGCGGGCGAACTGACCCGAACCCGGGATACCCCGGCCGCCCGAACGTTCATCACCGAACTCTCCGCCAACAAGTTCCAGCAACGGATAGACCCGCCACCGGGCCTCCCGACGGCCCTGTGCTTCAAGTATCGAGGCCCGGCGACCAATGAGTTCCCCTACAACTGCTACGTCTCCTACGGCCGCTACGCGGCCCAGGTGTGGTCCTACCACCTGCAAGACGCGTACCAGCGCGTCAGCGCGCAGTACGCGATCCTGGCGAACGACAGGTAGGGCGAACCCATGTGGATTCACGCACATCGGCGGCACGTCAGGGTCGTGGGCGCGCTCGTCCTAGCGGCGTCACTAGCCGCCTGCGGCAGCGACATCGAGGGCTTCCCCTCCCCCGGCGAGATCGACATCCGGCAGCTGGACGTGGGTAACTACAACACCGATCCGGCAGAGTATCGAGGCAAGTCCCGTCACTCGGTCGCGGCCGGCGAGATGCTCGACTTCTCCCGCCTGGTCGACCACGTCGTCATCGGTTCGGATGTCGACGAGAAGTTCGCACACGGCCTGCTGTCCAAACTCCTTCCCACACCCACACATACGACAAATGTGCTGACCGAGGCGGCGAAGCCCATTCTGGAAGCGACCGGAATGCTGTACGGCTTCTCGGCGGCCGCCAGCACCCACCCCCTGGTCGACACCACGTACTACGACAGCACCGGCAACTTCAAGCCGTTCGGCGGCGCGGACACGAATCCCGAAGCGAAGTCGTTCAATATCACTGTCCTGCGGTTCCCGGATGACGACGGTGCCCGGACCGCGGCCGAACAGATCGAGGCCGCCGACTTCGATGTCGCGCTCGACGTGAATGCCCGCGTGACCATCGACGGCGTGCCCACGGCCCGAGCGCACTGGCGGCCGGGCGTCCCGTCCCTGGCCGCGACGGTGTCGTACGGCAGCCACCTGATCAACGTGTTCGTCCAACAGCCGACCGCGGACCTGCCGGAACTGAAGAGCCTCGCCGAGCGGGTCTTCGCGGCCCAGATCCCCCTGCTGGAGCGGATGCCGGTTCTGAGCCCCCGCGACTCACTGCTCCAACCTCCCGATCCCCACGGTATCGCCCGCCGGACGCTGAGTCTGAACGACGGCCTCGCGGTGGACGCCGACAGCAACGCGATCCGAACGCCCCGTGGCTGGCTGCATTTCGTGCCGGAGCAAAGGGTGTGGGAGCCAATGCTGGAGTCCAGCGGCGTGGACTACATCGCCACGACCAAGAAGACCGCGATCCTGTTCCGGGCGCTCGACTCCGATGCGGCGCGATCTCTCCACACGGCGATCGACGCCTTGCAAGCCCTGCCGGTCGAAGCTCCACCGAACTCCCGTGATGTCACGTGCGCAGAGAACCCGAAGCCGAGACCTGCTGTGAACGTCTCGCAGGCCTGGGACGCCAGCGACCGATTCCTGTGCACCATTCGCTACGACAGGTATGTGGCCCGGGTGGCCAGCGCCCAGCTCACCGATGCCCAGCAGCGTGCATCCGCGCAGATCGCGCTGCTGGCCAAGAGCGAGTACATGTGAGGGGCTCGTGCGATTGCCATCAGACGAAAGACATCCAGTCCGACGGACGACGCGGAACACGATGAGCAGGGCATCGGTACCGACCAGTACACTCTGCAAGCCATAAGAAAAAGTGCCGATTGTCTGGTACCTGTGGGGGGATTCTCGACATGCTGATCGACCATGGCCCGAACAAACTGGCGGGCAGAGCGCTACGTGCCCTGGGATGCGCAACCCTCGCGCTGTCGGTGCTTGTCAGCACAGGATGCGGCTCGGATTCCGATGCGTCCGCAGCACTTCCCGCGATCGACCTCGGCAAGCTGGACACCGGTGGCTACACAACGACACCGCAGGACCCGGCACCCTTCAACCCCACAGCCGCGGCCCGAAATCTCGAAGCCCTCCGATTGGGCGAGGTCATACCGCTACCGAAGGACATCGATCCCGCGCTGACCTACGGATCCGGTCGAGGAAAGTCGTACACGAATCTGGCATCGTTGACTCCCACGGTGGAATTGAGCTGGATCGACGGGAAGAACTTCGATTCCGATACGGTCGGCCTGATCGGCGGGTTTCTCACCACCGCACAATCGAATCAGAGCGAAAGTCTCTCGTACGCGCTGACAAACAATGTCATGATCTTCGAGAGTGACAGCGCCGCTGCTGCCGCTGCGGTCGCGCTGGCCCGCTCCGGGTTCACCAGCTTGGACTACGACAAGAACAACAATCAGACTCCCCCCGAGCCGACCGCTTCGGCGAAGTATCCAACCGCCCAGGTCATCTGGAAGCCGAAGAACCAGATTCTTGCCTCCTGGTACGCGACGGGCAGATTCGTGATCAACACGCTTGTGCGGCACCCGGAGAATTTCGAGCTGGAAATCTCCGATCAACCCGGACTGCTGTCCCTGTCGGACAGAACGATCGCCGCCACCGCCGACCGCTTGAGCAAGTTCGTTGCTACCGCTCCGGACAAGCTGACAAGCCAGGCGCTGGACCCGTCGAAAATGGTCCGAATCACTCTCCCGATCCTCCCCAGGGAGGCGGTGGAAACCAAGTTCAACGGCGTCCTGAGCGCAGTCGGCGAACTCCATCGCCGCACCGACCAGGACAAGGCACGCGCCTTGTTCGACAGGACGGGGGTAGACAGCGTCAGCTATGGCGCGGGCATGCTCGTCCGCACCCGTGATGCCGCGGCTGCCGAGACATATATCGACGAAGTGTCGGTCAACAAGTTCCGAGTGCGGATCGATTCGCCACCGGGTCTACCGACAGCGCGGTGTTTCAAGTACCACGGTCCAGCCTGGAATGTGTTCGCTTTCGACTGCTACGTCTCGCAAGGCCGGTACGCAGCGTATACCAGGGCCGATCAGGTGCAGGAGGCGTACCAGCAGATATCCGCGCAGTACGCCATCCTCGCGAACGACAAGTAGGGACGATCGAGTTGAGCATCGGGAAGCGTTGCCGCACAGCCGGAAACACGATTGTCACCTTCGCCCTCGCCGTTGTTCTCGCGGCCTGCGGCGGCGAGATCGACGGCGCCGCAGGTCCCGGAGAAGTCGACATACGTTCGTTGGTCGTCGGAAAGTACGAGACCGATCCGCTGGAGTATCGGGGGACCTACCAGCACAGCGCGGCATACGGCCGTTCTCTTGCGTTGGGACGGTTGGCCGACTCCGTCGTCATCGGCCCGGACGTCGACCCGAAATTCACGAATGGATTTTCGGCCCGATCGATCACCCAGCCCGCCCTGACACGATTTCTGCTGGTATCGGCGGCCGAAACGATTCTGGCAACCAACGGCATGATGTTCGGGTTCATGGCATCGTCGAGCACACACCCGCCGATCGTCGATAAGGCGTGGGATGGGTCCGACGTATTCAGCCCATTCGGACTGGGAACGACCAATCGTCCCGAAGCGACGTCCTTCAGCGTGATGGTGCTCCAGTTCCCGGACGATCAACGCGCGAAGGTTGCTGCCGAACAGGTGGAGCAGGCCGACTTCGACATCGCAGCGAGTCAGAATGTCCGTGTCACCCTCGACGGGCAGCCGGCCGCAAGAGCCCATTGGCGGCCCGGTGTGCCGTCCATGGCGGCCACCATGGCGTATGGGCAGTACTTCATCAATGTTTATGCCCAGCAACCAAATCCGGAAGAGTCCGGCCTCAAGGACCTGATCCAGCGAGTATTCACGGCTCAGCTGGCGCTCTTGAATCAGTCCCCACCGCTCAGTGCCCGCGACTCACTGCACCAGGATTACGATCCGCAGTCGATGCTGCGCCGAACCCTGACCGAAGGCGACAACCCTGCACCGGACCCCGACGGACAGATCACCCGCACCCCCCGCGGCTGGCTGCACTACGTGTCAGATCAACGAGCCTGGAAGCAGTTGCTCGACGACTCCGGCGTAGACCACATAGCGGTTTCGGCTGCGCTGCTACTGCGCGCCCGTGACAGCGAGGCTGCGGAAGCCCTGTGGTCCGCGATCAATGATCAGTTGCCGAAGTCGGTGGATCCCCCCGCCAACACCAGAGATGTGGTCTGCAAGGAAAATCCCGAGCCCGAACGCAGTAGAGGGTTGCGTCCGGCGTGGAACGACAACGGCCGCTTCTACTGCAACATCCGCTACGACCGTTATGTGGCCAGGGTGGCCAGCACCCAGTTGGCCGACGCTCAACAACGAGCCGCGGCACAGTACGCGTTGCTCGCCAAAAGCCAGTATCTCTGAGGAATCACATGGGCATCGGACCGGGAGACCTGGTCGACGGGTATCTCATCGAGCGGCCCTTGGGTGTTGGCGGTATGGGCACCGTGTTCCTGGCTCGGCATCCGGAACTGCCTCGATACGATGCCCTCAAGGTGCTGAGCCCGCAGTACAGTCGCGATCCGAACTATCGAGCGCGATTCGCACGTGAAGCGAATCTCGCTGCGGCACTGGATCACCCGAATATCGTCTCGATCTACACCAGAGGCGAGTGCCGGGGTCAACTGTGGATCGCCATGCAGTATGTGGACGGGGTCGACGCCGCGAACGCCCAGGCCCGGTCCCCGCAGACGATGACACCCGAGCGTGCCCTGCGCATCGTCGGTGAAATCGGGCGTGGTCTCGATCACGCACACCGCCGGGGCATGCTGCACCGGGATATCAAACCGGCGAACTTCCTGCTCTCGGCCGGAGACGGCAACGATGAGCGAGTGCTGCTGACCGATTTCGGAGTCGCGAAAGCCAACGACGACACCACGGAAATAACGCAGGCGGGCAGCCTGGTAGCCACAATCGCATACGCCTCACCCGAGCAGCTGAGTGGTGGCCACCTCGATCATCGCACCGATATCTATAGTCTGGCGTGTTCGTTCTTCCGGCTGGCGACCGGGCGAAACCCGTATCCCGGCCCACAGCCCGCCATGGTTATGGTGGGCCACCTCAACGAGCCGCCGCCGCAGGCGAGCGCTCTGAATCCCGCCCTGCCACCGGCCGTCGACCGGGTACTGGCCACCGCCATGGCCAAAGATCCCGCGGCTCGTTTCGACACGTGCCACGATTTCACCGCCGCGCTGAAATCCGCGCTGGAGCACAGGCCTTCGGCCTTCGATGAGCGAACTGTCCCCCGGGACGTACCCGCTTTCGCGGATGCTCCTCCACTCTCGCGCGGCACGAACGGGACAGAGCACCCCGGACCTGATCCTCGGAAAACCCGAACAGCCAAACGGCTATTGTTCACTGCCGTCGGGATGGCAGTCGCTGTGGTAGCAGGTATCGGAATCTGGGCGAACGTCAGCGACGACACCGGCACAACGATTTCGGCCACATCGACCCCTCCGAAGAGCATTGATCAGGCACGTGCCCAGAATCCCGCGTTCGATGGAAAGCGGATCTCGCTGGTGAACGTGTCGGAAAGCAACCCTGACGATCGTGCTGCCGCTCTGACCGTCCAACTGAGCCCGTGCCTTCAGTCGGACTTCCTGGAGAAGCTGGGCTTCCGCTACAACCCTGACTTCCGTCGTGATGGTGAGGAGCCGAACCCCCGCCCGGTTTCCAACACGACGACCAAGCAGTTGAACGGCATGAACTCCGGCTACCTTCTCATCGCCAGAAGCGACCCGAAGGCGGGCAGCGGCAGCTTGGTGGATCTCCCGGACTTTCTGCTCTCCTCGAAAGCGACCGTCATCGTTCTCGACGACCCCGTCGCGGTGACAGCCCTCCGGCAGTGGACCCCGGCCTCGGAAGACGTCCTGTTGGAGAAGCTCGTTCCTATTCTGAGCACATCGGTCAAGTAGCAATGCCGAACGGCAGCGGAGATTGCACACTGCACAGCCGACCAGTGTCGGCCAGTACACTCTCCGACCAGTAGTACGTTCGACCAGTCAGCGGTAACGGTGGGGGAAGTCAGACATGCGGTTCGACGATCGTAGGAATCGAAAATGAGCATCGGCCCGGGTTCTCTGGTCGGGGGATATCGCATCGAGCGGGTGATCGGCGCCGGCGGTATGGGAACGGTCTATCTGGCCAAGCATCCGGAGCTGCCACGACGCGACGCGCTCAAAGTGCTGAGTACCCAGTACAGCCAAGACGCCGAGTACCGCGCCCGATTCGAGCGTGAAGCGAATCTCGCTTCGGCACTTGATCATCCGAACATCGTCTCGATCTACAACCGCGGTGAGGACCACGGCCAGCTGTGGATCGCCATGCAGTATGTCAACGGCATCGACGCCTCCGACGCCGCCAAGAAGCAGCCGCAATCCATGACTCCGTGGCGTGCACTGCACATCGTCAGCGAAGTCGGGCGCGGTCTGGATCATGCGCACCGCCGAGGCATGCTGCACCGCGACATCAAACCAGCCAACTTCCTGCTCTCGCACGGTGACGGCGGCGAAGAGCGGGTGCTGCTCACCGATTTCGGCGTCGCCAAGTCCACCGAGGACACCAACGAGCTCACCCAGGCCGGCAGTTTCGTCGCGACAATCGCCTACGCCTCGCCGGAGCAGCTCAGCGGCCAGCATGTAGACCATCGCGCCGACGTCTACAGTCTCGCCTGTTCGTTCTTCCGTTTGGTGACGGGTCAAAACCCCTACCCCGGAACACAACCGGCGATGGTGATGATGGGTCACCTGTACGAGCCCGTTCCGCGTGCGACCGCCGTCGACAGCAGCTTGCCGCCAGCGGTCGACGAAGTGCTGGCGGTCGCGATGGCGAAGGATCCGGCAGATCGATTCGACAACTGCCACGAGTTCACGACTGCACTCAAATCTGCTCTCGAATACGGCGTTTCAGGTCTCAACCTGCAAACGCTACCGCTCGCATCACGGCATCCGACCACCACGACCGATCCACGCACGACAACGGGCGCGCAGTTCACGGGAACCGGAACGGCCACTACTCAGCCCCCGAAGGCAGCGGTCGCGAAGCGCCCACTGCTGATCGGCGCCGCCGCGGCTACGGCACTGGCACTTGCCGCAGGAGTGGGGATCTGGGCAATGCAGGGCGACTCTCCGTCCACGACCGGCGGATCCACAACCTCGACGGTCGTCGCCGCACCCAAGACGCTGCCCGACGCCAAGGCTCAAAATCCCGCCTTCGCGGGCAAGACCATCATGATCGTCGATATTTCGGGCAGGAGCGGTTACAACGCGACCGTGAATATCCAACTCAGCCCGGGGCCACAGGCACAGTTCCTGGAAGGTCTGGGTTTCATTTACAACGCGGGCTACTCACGCCAAGGTGACGAGCCCAACCCCCGACCTGTCGAATCGTCGTCAACGGCTCAGTACAAAGCGATGGAGCGCGCGACCTCCGGATATGTGCTCGCAGTCCGTAGCGACAGCGATGCAGGTGGAGGCGGCCTGGTGAATCTGCCCAGTGGCATTTCCGCTACCACGGCAACTGTTCTGGTCCTCGACGACCCGGCGGCTGTCGCCGCAATGCGACAGTGGTCGGACGGATCCGAACAGGTCCTGCTCGAGAAGCTGGTACCCGTACTGCGTAGAAATGTGAAGTAGTCGCTGCCCCGCGCACGATCGACACGGGCGCGGGGCCGTGGCGCTACTTGGTGGGTAGTACGTCGTGCTGTACCTGTGCCTCGGCTTTGGACAACGTGGGCCCCGGAACGAGTTCGCCGATGATCGCCCACGGTGCGAGCCGCGGTGAGGTACCGAGGCCGAGGATCTTCGCAGTCTCCAAATCGTCTATGCCATAGCGGATTCCGGTATCCGTGACATAGAACAGAGTGTCGCGACGCTGACTGCCGGGCTCCACGCCGGTTACGCGTACGAACTCACCGGAGGCGGGCGGTACGTAGACAGCGTCGATCCGATCGCCTGTGGTGTCCGTGGACGCCAGCGTCACGGGCGTGGCCTTGTCCGGCAGTGGAAGACGCGTGCCCACCAATAGATTCACAGTGGCGCGATCGGTGGGACCTTCGGCGGCGTCCGATGCCGACCGCCCGAAACCGCTCTCACGAGCCCACGCGATGCAGGCGACCGGATTATCTTCCGCGGTGATAATTCTCGGCGCCGTCGTCGGGAAATCCTCGACCGGCAGCGACTTCACGACAGGCACGCTGGCAAGCAGATCCGGTGTTACGGACTTGATCTCGCTCATTCCCTGCGAGTTCTCATTGCGAATCACCGTCGCGGTGAAGGAAGAGATTCGCTGACGGCCTTCGGCCAGTACGACATACAACTCGGGCTCCGCGGAGCCATCGAGCCCGGTCACCTTGATGACACCGCCAATGGGAACACCGTTCAAACGTCCCGGGCCGGGTTGTCCGGCTTGCGGAATCGAGGGCGCCGCCAGCGCGGGCACGGAAACCGCGGCGTCGAGCAGACCCGTCGAGATGGGCCGGGGCCGAACGCCACTCAAGCCCAGTGAGTCCTTCATGATCGCGTTCTGCGGGTCCACTTCGGCCTTCTTGCCGTCGTAGATCAGGTAGGTCTTGTTGTCTTTGGTGGCAAGAATTGCGGTGCCGGAATCCGCCTGTTTGATGCGGTCACCAAGTTCCAGAGCTCCGGCGATGGCGGTGGTCGTGGACCCGGTAGTCGAAGCCGAGCCGCCGGTGGCCGAAAGTTGGACGGTGTCACACAGCGTCCAGCGTGAGCGATCGCCCTGATCCGATCCCGGCAGTGCTCCCGGCGCGCCGGGAATCCCGAGTATGGGCCCCCGCGCCACAGAATCGAGCTTGCTGTCCTTCACCGACTTCGGCGAATCGGCCGACTCGGCGATGAGCCGCGCCGATGCCAGGTTCAAGGCGGGGTGCAGGGTCATCTTGGATTTGTCGCTCTTGTCCCGAATCACGACATACAGCGCGCCGCTGTCTTTACCCATCACGATATTGGCGTCACCGATGGAACCCTGCGGCTTGATGAAGGCCAGAATCGCGCAACCGGCGACCACCAACAGCGCCAGAATCGCACCGGAGATCAAGGAACGCGATTGCGCGCGCATGGGATCGTGCAACATGCGCACATCACGACGTACCAGCGCGTGATCCAGGCGGCGCAGCAGGAAGCGGTACCCATTGACCTGGGCACGAGTGGTCAATTGGGCTGGCACAGATCCTCCGTGGGGACAAAGACTAAAGGCACGAGGTTACTTCGGCAGCGAGCGGCGAACAGCGCACCCCTCCACCGTGGAGAGATGCGCTGTTTCGCGGTGCGGAACCAAGGTTCAGAACGCGCCGAAGCCGTCGCCGATCTTCTGGTCGGCGCCGAGCGCGCGACCCATCGCGTCCTCGACGGCCGCCGCGACAGCGTTCAGCTTGTGCAGCGAGTCGCTGTACTCGGTGGTCCACTTCGTGTAGACACCGGAGAAGCCGGCCCAAGCCTGCGCGGACCACGCCTGCTGCAGCTTGCCGGCGGCGGTCTCCATATCGGTACCGGCGGCCTTGAGCTGACCGAAGTTCTCGCGCAGCTCGCTGACCAGCTGGCTGATCACCGCGGGGTCATAAAGCATTCCATCATCAGCAGCCATGATTCATTCCTCCATCAAGATTTGTGGGTACAACAGCGACCTGGGTGGTCAAGGGATCAGAGATTGGTGAGCTGCTTGAAGCCGCCCTCGTTCTCGGCTTCGAGGTTGCGGAAGCTGGCCACACCGACGCCGACCTGCTTCTCGACCTCGTCGAGCCGGTCGTTCAGGTTCTTGTTCTCCAGGTCCCACTCGTTGGCGACCGCGTTGAACGCAACGGCGGCCTGACCGTAGAAGCCCCGGCGCGCGCCGTCGACCGAATCGGTGGTCTTGGCGAGGATCGCCTTGACCGTGGCGACGACATCGGCCATCTCGTTCTGCGCCGCGGTCGCGGCGTCGTGATTAGACTTGACTGCGTTCTCTTCGGACATTTTCCCTACCTCTGGTAGTTCCTTGATTTGTCGAACGATGCGGTACTGCATCGCCCATTCGGAGTGGACCAGCGGCCCCCGTCACAGCGGCTCAAGAGAGCCACCTCCGCCCAGGCATCGAATCGATCAGTCCCGTAATCGCTTGTGCGACACGGTGATCGGTGCCCGGTGTCAATGTGGACCAGATCTGCTGGTCCCCAGCGACCCCGGGTGCCGAAGCAATGCGACCCCTTGCGGTGTCGTACACCACCACGGCTCCCGGAGATCGTTCAGTGACGCCGTCGGTGTAGGCGTAAGCCACCACCTCGGCGTAGGCATGGCACGACCCGAGCGCGAGACCGTATGCGGTGGCATCGGTTTCGTTCATGCCCAGGGCGTAGCAGGCATTGGTGTAGTCCGCCGAAGCCTCGGCCGCGTCCAGGCGCTCGCTCAATTCCGAAGCGGCGGCGCTGAAGTTGGCAACCTCGGCGGGTGGGCAAAGGCCCAGGACGTCCAGGATCGGGCGGGCCAGGGACGCGCCGGAGCCGTCGGTCCAGAGCGAGCTGATCGCGAACCTGTCGTCTCGGCGGACCGCTACGGCGTTCGCCTCGCCGCGGCGGGCTACGCACAGGCGAACCAGGCCATCGGGGGTGACTATGCGTGCGGCCAACTCCCGGTCCGGCTGGGCCAGGACGAAAAGAGACTCGGCCGCATCGGCGTTCACGTCACCGTGCGCGTCCAGCAGGCGGGCGGCGCGGATCTCGGCCCGCGCACGGTCCTGGGCCGCGTTCCATTCCGCGTGGGTGGTCTGGCGCGGGCCTACCGCGAGCACCAGCGGCAGGGTCTGCACGCCGAGTTCGGCGGCCAGCGCCATCACGCCCTCGTTGGTCAGGGTGATCATGTGGCCGACTCCGTCCGCGTCGCCGCCGGACCCGGTCCCGCGTTCTCCGTGCCGGTGCTACCGGCCGTGAACGCGATGTCCGGCGCCCGCTGGGCATTCGGATCGACCCCGCCGAGCACCGACGGCGCCACCTGCATGCCCGAGGCGAGGCCGAGTTCGGCATCGCTGGCCTGCGGGCCCGCCAGGCCCTCGCGGGTCGTGTGCTCGTCGTCCTGACTGTTCTGCGTACCGGCCATGGGCGCCATGGGCATCGACGAACCCACCTGCTGCACCGTAACCGGTTGCACCACCGTCTGTTTCGTCGTCGAGTTGGTGGTGGTCGCGGTCCGGGCCGTCAGGTTCACCGGCACCAGGGGCACCGAACCCAGACTCAGGCTCGGGATGCCGCCGGGGAACGACGGTGCGGCAGGCGCTTCCGCGGCGGGCTCGGCCGATGGGGCGGCCGTGGTGTTCATGCCTTCGGTGATGGGCGGGGGCGTCTGGTGTTCCCACGGCGTGGCCAGCGACTCGGTCGCGGCCTCGTACGTGCGCATCACCCGTGTCGCAACGGCTTTCGCCGCGTCGGCATCACCGTCGACGGTGGCGAGCTTGGCGAGCATCGGCGCGCCCATGGCGGTGCCGACCTTCTCCAGCATCTCCTGCAGCTGCCGCAACTTCTCCACGTCACCCGCGTCCGGCATGGCCAGTCGCGCGATTTCGTAAGCGGCGGCATGTGTTTCGGCCTGCACCGCGTTCCCGGCCGCCGAAGCCGCCGAATGTGTCAGCCAATCCCGCAGCGCGCGAATGCGTTCGATGAACGCGGTGCTGTTCTTCGACTCCCACGCCTCACTCAGCACGCCGAGGATGCGTTCGTAGTCGATGGCCGCCGCGCCGAGGTTCGCACTCAACCGGGCCCAGGCGAGGCCGGCTTCGGCAGCGGGCACGGCGCCCGCCCCCGTCACCAGATCCCGGGCCAGTTCCTCGGGGGGTTTGGCTTCCCAAACTTCCCCCGTGAAACCGGGTTTCGTCGGCTCGAGCATCGGCGGTTGTCCGATCAGACCGCGAAGCCGAGGGAGTTCTGCTCTTCGACCTGGCCGAACTGCACCGACTGGGCCCGCAGGGCCGCGGCGAGCTGCCGCACCTCGGTGACACCCGCGCCGGTGGAGACGCCGAACGAGTCCGCGACCGCGGTCAGCGTCTGCGCCGCGCGCACCGAGACCTGATCCGCGCCGGCCGCGACGAAGCCCAGCTTGGACTGCTCCGCGCCCAGGCTGCTCTCGATCCGGTCGGCGAGCGCGTCCAGCTGCGCGGCAGCGGACAGCGCCGTCGCCGCGTCGAACCGCACACCTTCGAATGCATTGGTGGTCATGTCAATTCTCCTGTTCCCCCGGATATTTCAGAGTGTGAGAGCTTTGTCCGGCGATTCCTCGACAACCTCGACGGCGCCGACGACCGGAATGGATACGCCTTCGATCTGCCCGACGACCTCATCGCCGTGCGCACCGGTGACGAGGTTGGAGCGATCCGCGCCCGACCCGGACTCACCGGCATCGCCGGCCCGGCCCGCACCGGCACCCATACCGCCCATCATCGGCGTCGTGCCGGCCCGGGTGGTCTGCGGCACCGCGCTGGTGGTGCTGGTGCGCGGCTGGCCGGACAACGGACTGGATTCACCGGTCGGCACGCGCGCGGCAACGTTGTTCAGCGGCGAGGTGGTGGTCGGCACCCCGCCGAGCCCGAGGCCGCCGCCACCGCCGCCACCGTCTCCGGCGCCGCCGTCTTCGGTGGTGACCTTCTCCTCGGTCTTCTTCTCTTCGGTGGTCGTGGTCGTCTTCGGATCGGTCGTGGTCTTGCCGTCGGTGGTGGTCGAGGTCAGGCCGCTGAGGATCTCCTGGCCGGTCGAGCTGATCTCACTGACCACCTCGGAGCCGGCGGAGACGACCTCACCGCCCTTCTCGATCACCTTCTCGCCGACGGTCTTGGCGATGTTCCCGTACGGTTCCAGCGCCGAGATGACGTTGTTCGCCAGGGTCGCGGCATCGGCGAGGTTGGGCGCACCGGTGATCGGGATCTTGACGCCGGCGGCCGCGATCTCGGCGGTCTTGACCGACAGCTCGACACGGGTCTTGGCCACGATGGCGGTGCCCTCGGAGATCGCCTCCGTCGCGAGCGCGATCAGCGTGGGCAGACCGGCCGGGGTCCAAATGAACGCACCGGCAGCCGACGCCGAGGCGATGAACCGCGAAATCAGCGCCGTCAGTTCGGCGTAACCCTGCGCGACCACGCGCTGAGCATCGAACAGAATCATCTTCTGCTGATTGCCCTGCGCGGTGACCTTGGGGTAATCCGCCTGCACCGCCAGGCTCTTGGCCTTGGCCTTCTCCGAAGCGTCGCTGGTCCAGCTGGTCGAGACCTGGTTGATCGCCGACTGGCTGGTGGACGCCGCCGAGGTGAGCGCGCTGGTGACCGCCGTGAAGATCGACGACGGATCGAATCCGTCACCCAGACTTCCCGAGCCGAACGACGACAGCAGCGACGTGATCGGCTCGATCAGGGTGGTCAGGTCGATCGTCGGCAGCGTGGGCAGTTCCAGACCCGACAGGTCGGGCAGGGTGATCTCGGGCAGCGTCGGCAACTGCGGCAGGCCGAGATTGCTGAGCACGTCGCTGACCGGCTGGTCCATCAGGGGACCAACCGGGCTGTTGTACAGCACATCCGCGACGGTGGGGTTGGCGGCGACTCCGGCCGCCGCGCCGACTTGTTCGCTCACAGGGTCGAGATGAAGCTTGCCGCCGAGGCCAATTCATTGCCCTCGTAGATGCCGACCGCGGAGTAGGCGGTGACCGCGGTCTGACCGTGGACCGCGGCGATCTCCGCCGCCGAGGACAGGTAGCTCGCCTGAGCGCCCGCGAACGCGAGCAGGAAGTCCTGCCCGATCAGTCCGAACACCGGTACCGCCGCGGCCAGCGCGCTGATCGAATCAGCGGCTGCCGCCCCCGCGAGTTGCACGGCGGTGGTGGCTTCGGACGTGCCGTAGGCGGCGATGTCGACGAAATTAGCCTTCACGAGATCAGCCATCGGTGGTCCCTCCCAGTACATCGATCTTGGATAACAGTACAAGTACGAAAATGGTTGTGCCAGTAAGTAAAGCGCTAACACTGACGCACGGTTGCGTAAACGGACGGCTCAGCCGGCCATCTCCTCGTTGAACCGATTCACCACTTCGGCCCTGCGCATGAAGGCATTTCGAGCGGCGGCGGCGGCCGTGCTCACGACGGCCTGTTCGAACTCGGCGGGCGTCATTCGCGATATGGCGCCGCTGAACTGCAAATCACGCAGCGCGCCATTACCGTCGACCTCTGCCATCACGGCGCCGTCCTCGGAGGTCTCCCGCCCCCGCACGGCCTTCATCTGATCGGCCAGGTCCTGAAACCGATACAGCTGCCGACGAACCCGATCCTCGAGTTCATCCATGGATCCGACCATCGAGCCCCCCTCTCACACAGTCCGAAGCCAGCTCTGCGGTTCCGTATCGTAGTCCTGCTCCTCGACAATCTCCTGTCGAGCGAGGTCGGCCTCGGTGGGCAACCCCGTGGCAGCGAGGGCGGCCGGGCTCATACCCGCTGCCTCGAGCTTCTTACGGGTCGCCAATCCGGCCTCGTCGGCGGCCCGCCGACAAATCCGCAGCATCTCCGCCGCCAAATGCGCCGGGTCCCGATGCAGCTCGGCCGGATCGATCTTCACCGACAGCGGAATCCCCTGTTCGGTAATCCGCATCCGAATGCCGCCGTTGCGCGAGATCGCGTTGACCGCGGGCCACTCCCCAGTGCCCGATGTCACCGCCTCCGCCTCGGCCATACAGAACTCCCTCCCCCGGAACTACCTTGCGTAGAAGTACCATACGGCACGACCGGGGAGCAATCTTGTTTCCGCCCCCGGGGCACCCGTGTGAGCAGCGCCGCACCCTGGTCGTCGGGGTCATCCGGCTTCTCCACGCCCGTCACGCCGGTCCCGGAGCCGCTGCAGGTACCGCAGCATCGGGCAGTCGTTCTCCTCGCATTCGTCGCCGTGCTGCTCGAGCCTGCGCTCGATGTCCCGGTCCGGGAACCGGGTGTCGGATGCGGGCTCGCCGTGATAGACGGCGGGACGGTCGGTCCGTGGGATGTAGGCAAACGGGTTCGTCATGCCCGGCCCCGATGCTGGGCGCGATGCCACCGGCCGCCGCGACCGCTCGCGGGCGGCACGAGGAGCGAGCCGCCGCCGGCGAGCGCGATCCGTAGAGGGCGGGCATCACGGGACTCCTGATGGAAACCCCATGCGGCCCATGCGATGACGGCTACGCACAGCAGGTTGATGGCGAGCAGAGCCCATGTGTCCCACGACATTTGAACCACCTCCGATTCGATAGGAAATGCGATCTCGACTGACGGACTGAATGTCACTGCCCGACCGAGCCTTTCGATGAACGCAATTTTCCTGCCGAATCGCAGTTCGCATGCTGAATGCGCAAACTATTCTGGAAGTGCGGCACGCACGTGTGCGCTACAAACACTCCCCGGATAGCAAGGCTAACGAAATGGCCGGTTTGACGGTTTCGCGGATGGATTTCGGCAACTTCATGCAGGGAATACGCAAGCGGGCTCCGCAAACAGCACTCCTCCGAGCTGCGGCACATCTCGAAGTGACGCGATTCGTGCTGATGCGCATGGAAGATGGCTGCGCCACCAAGCTGACGACACCACAGCTCGAGAGCTTGCTGGATCACTACGCGGCCAATGCGGAGGAACGCGCAGAAGCGCTCAGGCTTTGGGCCGAGGTCCGCCAGCAGGATAAAGTCGCCAAGACACAGGGTAATTCGAAGGGCTTCTGGCACGCGTACAGCGATCAGGTCGCACCGAACATCCCGAAATTCCTTCGACTCGAGAGTGCGGCGAGCCACATTGTCGCGCACCAGCTGACAATCGTGCCCGGGCTACTGCAGATCCCGCAGTACCGCCTGGCCATTGTGCGATTGAAGAGGCCGAACCTCGCGGACGCGGATATGGAACGCCGCCTCGAACTCACGACTCATCGGCAGAATCGCTTCAAAGACAGTGACTTTCGCTTCGAAGTCTTTCTGTCGGAAGCGGTGCTGCGACATCAGCCGGCCAGTCCACCGGTCATGGCAGCCCAGCTCCGTTCGATCGCGGCAGCCGGAGATCGCGAGAACACCAGCATCCACGTCATCCCGTTCTCCCACGGGGCACATCCGGGGTTGTCGATGCTCACTTTCACGCTGCTTCGTTTTCCCAAGGGAAGCAGCGGAATGTCCCTGCCGCCGGTCGTTTACGCAGAGGGTGCGATCGGCAGTACGTTCCATGAGCAGCGCGAGGAGGTCGAGCAGTATCAAGAAGCTGTCGACGGCCTGCGCGCGGTATCGTTGGGCACGGAGCACACCCGGCAGTTCGTGCTCGACATCGCGAGGGAGTACGAGCCATGAGACAGACGCCGCGAGGTGCGTGGTTCAAGTCGAGTAAATCCGACGGGGCGGATCAATGCGTGGAGATCTGCCACGAAGGCACCCGGACCGGCGTGCGCGACTCGAAACATGCTGGCGGCCCGGAGCTCTGGTTCACAGCCGACCAGTGGAACAGCTTTCTACACAGCAGCATCTGGCAGCGCTGACCCAACCGATCAACCCACCGATTCAGCCCGCTTGACACACGCTCCGTGACCGTGGTCACATCCGTGAACGCATTTGGAAACAAGGCGTTTCAGTAATGTGCACACGAAATAGGAGACAGTGCGTTGAACAGCACTCGGGCCCGCTGGGCTCGTATCGGCGGGGGATTCGTGGCGGCGGCGACCACCGCGGTGGCAGCCACCGGAATCATCATGGCGCAACCGGCATCCGCCGACATCGTCAGCTTCGACAAGAGCATCATCATCGCCGGCGACACCCTCCACGCCGGCACCACCTACACGGTCACCCTCTCCGCCACCCTGGATATCTGCACGGCCAAACTCCACCGCATCGTCGACGGCAAGATGATCTTCATCGCCGAAGCCCTCGGCCAGGGTAGCTACGGCTCCGCCGTCGCCACCGTCCAGTGGACTCCCGCCACGCCCGGCGAGTACCTCCTCCGCAGGTCCCTGTCCTGCACCAACGGCTACTACTCCAGCGGTAGCGAGCTGACCGTCACGGTCCTGTCCCCCACGACAACCAACCCCACCACGACCGCCCCGACAACAACGGTTCCCACCACAACGGTCCCGACAACGACCGTCCCCACCACGGAACCGACGACGACGGCCCCGACGACCACCGTCCCGACGACAGAACCCACGACAACGGAACCGACCACGACGGCCCCCACCACCACCGTCCCCACCACGACCGCTCCGGCGACAACCGAGCCGAAACCGGCCACCGGCAGCGCCTGACCGAGTCGCACCCGGCGCTTCGCGCGCGAAGCCCGCAGCGTCCCTTCGGCTCTCAGTCGAAGGGCCGCGTTTCGCTCAGCCCGCCTAGGATCATCCGATGCCATTGATCCCGGTTGGTATCTACCGAGAGATGTACGAGGGCAAGCACACCGAGCTGCCCTCGATCTTCGACTCCCGCAGCGACCACCCGATCGCGGACCGCGACGCCGTACTCACCTACATGCGCTCCGCGCCCGTCGCGTTCGACGTTCTCGACGTGGCAAACGATCTGATCAACGGGACCGACCGGATCATGAGCGCGTCATCGCTGGTGTGCGACGGCGTGTGGATCTGGCGAGTCGACTCGATGCACTACCTGAGCCGCTACGCCCTGACCGTCCCCGAGGGTTTCCTGCGCCACGTCCGGGAACGGAAGTACCGCGCCCCCGCCCAGGTCGACTTCACCCCGGAACTTCACGCCGACCTGCTCGTCTACTTCTGATCGGCTATGAAGGTGCCTTCTCCGACGGGCGAAGGGGTGTCGGCCTACCCGCTCGACGAGCTCACTGTGCGCCGGCTCCGCTACTGAGGGCCACAACCGCCTTATCCGCCGCCGAACTCGTGCTCGGACCATTGTCCTTCCACGGCACGCTGTAGCTCACCGGCGTATCCGGTTTCACACCTTGCAGTTTGGAGCCGCAAGTCGCGAAGCAGGGCTGGCGTTCGCTGTACATCGCGGTGATCTGGCTCGGGTTGTAGCCTCGCGCCGTCAACTGATCCCGAACATCGGACTCGGCTCCCGCCGTGGCGCTGCTGTTCTCGCTCGCTCCGCTACCGACGACCAGATCGCCGGTCTCGGGATCGTTCCAGCCGGGCACCAACGCCACCAGAATGTTGTTGTTGGGAGCGGTTCCGGCTACCTGTCGCTCACGTCCCGCAGCCTGACTCAGGCTATCGCCGCCGTAGGGAACCAGCTGATAGCTGCAGTTCGGCCCACAACTCGTACCGCTGCGTGCCTTGTCCTGATCGCCGCGCACCTGTTTGACGACCCGATCGATATCTGCCTGGATCATCGGCGCCACCTGGAAGTCGACCGAACCCTTGTAGTTGATCACATATTCGACTGTGACGCTGCGCCCCTGCGCTCGGGCCTGGGCATCGGCCTCGGCCTGCTTCCTCGCACCGATCGCCGCCACCAGCGCCGCGACCGATACATCGGTGCACGTCATGGTTGCGCTGCCGTTGATCGCAATCTTCTGCGCGGCTACACATCCCGCGCTGGGCGTGCCATCGACGGTGATCGACGCCTTCATCACGGTATCGACGCCCCCGGTCAACCTCGTACCGGCGGCCGCAGTCGTCGAGGTCCTCACGGTCGCGGTGACCACACAACTGTCGTTGGCGCACTTCATCTCAGCCGACGAGTTGTAGTCGAACTGCACGCCGAGGTCGGCAACATTGCTCAACCCCTGTAACTGCGCGGCGATGTCGTTGTATGTCTGCTCACGCGCCGCGGGAGTCATCAGAACGAAATTCAGCGGCACCGCCAGCGGATCGAATCGCGGTGCGACTCCCCCACTCTCATTGTCGGAGGGCACGGTGGCGTCCGGCGTCAGAGTCGCGCTCGGGGAGTCGGCGGCCGGAATGAACCGCAGCACCCGATACGGCTGATTGGCGGAAACCGCCAGCGTCCCCTTTGGGGTGACGACTTCGTATGCCAGATCGGCGCCGATCTGGATCGTGCGGTCGCCGGCACGGGGAAACTCCTCGGCCTCGCCGAGAGCCGTCAGCAGTTCTTCCGCGAGCTCATCCGGCTCCAGCCGGCCAGGAACGCCTTCGAAGAACGACTCGGAGCCGGTGAGCCACCGTCCTTCCAGATCTGCGGCCGATTTGCCGCGCGGAAGATTCGACGCCAAGACCGTCCTGGGAGGTTTCGCGTATCGCGAGGTTCCGGTCTGCAGCAGCTCGGTCCGCTGGTCCCCCGTACCGACGGTCCCCGTCGACCATCCATCGGAGGTGATTCGCAGATCCCATTCCTTGCCATCGGAATCCGGACTCACCACGTGCGCCACGGGCTGCGTCATCAGGTCCAGCACCGCCGCGTAGAACAGTCCCTCGTTGGACACCGCGACGGGGTTTCCGGGCACCGATGAACATCCCGCCACGACCGCTACCGACAGCAGTGTGCCGATCAGCCCGGCCCAGCCGCCGGGCGATCTGCCGCCGAAGACGACACGCTTCCGGTTCATCGCACACCCCCGCATAGACGCGATCACTCGGCCAGGACGCTATCGGCAGGTGACCGGGCGGGCAAACCGAGTCCGTTCTGCAGCGTGCTTTCACTCGGCCAACACCGGGTAGATCCGACTCGGACGGAGCAATACGAATTCTGAAGCGCCTCCGGCCAAGATCAGCATAAAATTACTGATCAAGCTTGTTGATCAGGGCGTTAAGGGGGAAGTCGATGCCGGCCAAGCATTTTCGACCTGCCCCCGCACGATCGACGATCAAGATCCGGCTACCCGGCCGGCGGATCGCCGTGGCGGCGAGCGTGCTGGTGATGATATGCGTGCTGGTCGTCGTCGGCCGCGAACCGATACCGGGTCATGCGGTGGCTCGGCAGCAAACCTCGCCCTTCTACGGTGCGATCGTCGACCTGCTGACCCAGTCCGCCGTTCATCTCACCGGTTCGCGAACTCAAGGCGGCACCTGGGATGTACGGGCCACCGCAAGCGGGGAGATGCTCGGGCAGGTGACCGAGTACGGCCGGCGGACCGACCTGCTGGCCGTGGACGGCCGCGTGTACGCCAAACCACCGAGTGCCACCCTGGGCGCGAATCTCCCTCCTGGACTCCAGCTCTCGGCCGTCGAGGGCCGCTGGCTGACCGGTTCGGACGAACTCGCCGAAGGCATTCCGGATGGCGTGTGGGCTCCGAGAGATCTTGCCGTCGAGCTCACGAGGGCACTCGACCGCACCCGGGACTTTCCCCGCATAGGCGATCCCGCCCTTCAGGTCGGCGCGGTCAGGGCACTCGAGGTCACGACTCCGGCGGGCAGGCTCACCGTGGCGGCGAACGCCCCGTACCGAATGCTGATGTTCACGCCGAATCCCGATGCCGATGCTTCTTCGAGCGCCGCACCGTCCACTACCGAGCGAGGCGGCGAAAAGCCAACCGCACCTGTCAGTTTGCTGCGCCACTCCATCACGTTCGTACCGATGTCATCCGACGAACGTTCTCGCATGTTCGATGACCTGGTGGCCGCGACGCAAACCCTCGACGCCGCTGTCGATATCGGTGTCAGGCTCGACTACAAACCCTCGGGGACCGTGCGGTGTGGGAACCAAATCTGCACTGTCGATGCGATTGTCACCAACTTGGCGACCAAGGCCAGCGGGGCCCGCACGCCGGGCAGTATCGCTGTCGTCCTGCGGGCCGCTGTCACCGTCGACGGTGTTCCCAGCGCGGGTTGCACCGCTGTCCAGAGCATCCCCATCAACCGTCAGGTGACGCTGACGTGCAACGACACCAGCGTCGGCCCCCTGATAACGGCGGCCGAGCGCAAACAGGCTCTGACGGGCTCGCCCGCCAGGATCGACTATGCCGCCGAGGTGGATGTCCGGGCTCAGCCGCTGCCCCGGGCCGAAATAGACAGATTCGTCGCCGGATTACGCGCCGCGCGAGCGATCTCCAGCAGCGCGGCGACCTGCGGCCCGGCCTGCACCTACACTCAGATCGCCTACGGCAGTGATTCATTGAGCCGGGCAGCGAACCGCGCCCGGCTCGATGTCCGGGGCCGCCCCTGGCGCAACACGGTCGTGGCGCTGGTACCGGGATGGAACGACCCGACCAACGGCGACATGGTCATCGGGATCGCCGATGGTCAATCGGAGAACGCGACCGGCAAGTCGGAGAATCAGATCCTGGATCAGTTGGCCGCCAAGGGATTCAAGGTCGACCAGATCACCTCGCTGTTCAGCGAGCGACAACCCTGCTTCGTGACCTGCGGCTCACGCCTCGCCACCGAACTGCGACCGAAAACCACGGTGGCCTACTCCATTCCGTGGCTGCCGAACAACGCACAGGGGTACATCGCCGGGAACGATCTGCTCGACCGCCTGACCGTGGAGAGCGGCGGCCGAGCCTCGGTGGAATGAGGTCAGCGCTGGATCACGTTGACCGCACCACCGTTTCTGACGTAGAGGATCCGCGTGGTCGGATCAACGACCAGGCCGCGAGTGACCTCGACATCGATGGAGTCGGTCACCCGGCGGGAAGCGACGTCGATTTCCACGACACGATTCACATCGTCACAGGTGACGTAGACCTTGCGCGCGGTCGGATCCGCGGCGACATCTTGTGTATCGCACTCGACGGGTATCTCACCGGTCACGGCGTGGGTAAGAGTATCCACCGTGACGATCCGGGTGCCGGTGGCCATGTAAACGGTGTGGCCTTCCTCATCGACGGTAATGGCCTGCGGCATACCGGGAACCGGTATGGAGGCCACCATCGACCGGGTAACCGTGTCGATGACTCGCACGGTGGCGTCGGAGTAACTCGACACGTACGCGGTGTGCGTCCACGAGTTCACAGCAATGCGCATCGAGCCGAATCCGGCGGTCATCGTGGCGGTCACGGCCTTCTTGACGGGGTCGATGACCGTCACGTAGCTCTCGTTCGCATCCTTGGAACCGGATTGGGATACGGAAACGACGAAGACCTCATGGGTTCCGGTGTCGACCGCCACTCCCCAGGCGTTCTTGTCGATGGCGACGGTGTCCGCCACCGTGTTGGTGACCGTGTCGATGATGACGAGCTCACTGCGATTGCGAAACTCGGCATCGGAGGTGACCACGTAGGCCTTGCCGATGGTCGCGTCGATGGCGACACCGAGCGGGCGGCTACCGACCTCGATCGTGGCGGTGACGCTGTTGGTCTCGGTGTCGAATGCGGTAACCGTGCCGTCGTACGCGTTCGCCGCGTATGCCACACGGCCTTTGGGGTCGATGGCCATCAGGCCTTCACCGCCGCCCCCGACCGGAATGGTCTTGGCGGCCACCGGGTCCTGCGAATCATCGGTCATTACCGTCGATGCGACCACGACACCGGCGACGGCCGCGAGTGCGATCGCCACGATCGCAGCTGTCAGCCGCGTGCGGCGCTTCGACGAATCGAAGATCCTGACGGGCTTCGAAGCCCGTTTCGGCCCCGTCGGTTCCGCGGCGACTCCGAGCAGGACCCGCGCCGCGGCGTGCTGTGATTCGGAGGGCGTTGGCGTTCGGAAGTCGCGAGCGATGATGTGCTGCACGAGGTCCGGCTCCGGCGGCAGGCCGTGCTTGCGCAAGTAGTGCGGCACCGCGTCCGACCAGACCCAGGTTCCGTCCGTGCGGTAGGTCAGGGGCACATCGATGTCGGACGGAACAAATGCGTCGGCTCCGAAACCGCCGGCGGACACCACCACCGGGGCGGAGTCGAGGTAGGCGAGCAGTTGGTCCCGAGTTCGTGGATCGACGAAGGGGCGGACTACCGTCGGGCGGCCGCCGGCATCCTGACCGTCGTGCACCCGCGCAAGGCGGAGCTGTTGTTCGAACCGTGTGGTCATAGGTGCTGTCCTGGAATCCAATTCCCGTACATGTCTTGGACCGGAGCCGCGCCCCTGGGCGCCCTGATTACGAGCAGGGCTACGACCAACGCGACCACCGACAGCACAGCCGCGGCGGTGAGCAGCCACAGCCCTGGACCGAGTACAGCGCTCTCCTCGTCGAGCACGTTCCTCAACGGAACGAAAGCTATGGTCACAGTGGCGCCGAAACTTATTCCGGTAGCGATGGTTCCAGCTATTTGAGCCCGACCGCTCCGCGCGCCGATTCTGAGACAAAGCAGGACCCCCGCACCCAGCGCGACCACGCTGGACAGCACGAGAGGAACGCCGAAAAGCTGCGGATTGTAGACACTGCCGCGGGAAGAGGCCCACTGCTGCTGCCAAGCCGACAAGCCCCAGTGGCCGGCTTCACCTTCGCCGCCATAGAACTCCGGGAACGAGCTGGAGAAGGCCACGACGGCGGTGAGAGTCAGCAGTGAACCCAAAACCAAAGGCCAACGTCCGCCGCGAGATCCGGGAGTCGACGAAACGGCTACGCTCGCAACCATCGCGAGCAGGGAAGAAAGAGCCGCCGCGCCGATGAGCCAGAACCCGGCACCCAGCTGGTACTCGAAAACGTCGTCCTCGACGAGGAAGGACCCGGCGAGCATGAGGATGCTCAATGCGACTCCGAATCCCAGACCTGAGGCGACGGCTGCCAGCCAGCGCGCCAGCGGATTCGAGGAGCCGAGCAGACACCACAATCCCGAGACCACGGCGACCACTGCTGCGGATACCGCGGCGGCCCCGATCAGTGGGGAAATGGTCTCGAATCCCCCCGCCGCACGTTCGGAGTAGATCCGCCACGACGTCCAGCGAGCGGCCGGAACAGCTTTCTCAGTGCTGATCAAGGTTGCGAATGAGCCGACGAACGAGAGCGCACCGGCGACGATCAGCAGGGCGCCGGTCACTCGGTGAACGACATCACTCAGCGAATCCGGCACGGGCCCGGTCGAAATGCTCGGTGCTGCCACTGGTTCCCCGCTCTCGTTCCACCCCACGATGATCGACACACCGATCCTGCCGCACCCGCCGTACCCATGCCAATCGTCGGGCCCGATCCAGCCGCCCTCCTCACCGGCACCGATCTTCTCGCATCGGACGTCCGCATCGAGCCGGGCCGCACCGACGACGTCCAAGTACCGGGGAGACACCTCGGCGTCGGATAGATATGCTCGACACCGCCTCGACTGGGGAAGGCAACGGGAGGGAGACTCGGCGGTGGGCACTACGTGGACAGAATTTCAGGCCAAGACCACAGATGCGAACCAATTGAAGTTCGATCCCGCCGACGTCAAAACAGCGCTCGACGCCTGCTCGACCCTGCTCGGTCACCTGCTCGCCGTAAAAAATACTTTGAACAATGGATCCGTGGACGGCGCAGCCACACTGACTGACTTCGCTGGTCCCCACGACCCATTCCGCTCCGGCCGCCAATGGACCGAGGGGTTCCGATCCCTCGGTCGCGATATGCAGTCACGGATCGAGGCACACATCGCAATTGTCAACGCGATGGCCGAGACCTTCCGTGCGGCGGCGATCACATTCGCACGCACGGAACAGGAATCGCAGGATTCGTTTCGCCGGCTGACGCAAGAACAGTTTCAGCAGAAGATCGACGGAATCACGAACCAGAAGTTGACCACAGAGGCGAGCAGCCCCGCACACGAACGACCCTCAGTATCGAAAATAAATTCCGACATTCCGGATGTCCAACGGCGAAACGTCAAGACTCCCGATAAGCTCGTCGACTACCGCCTCCCTGATGACAATCGAGCGACTCGGCCGGAGAACCCAGACAGTCTCAGCTGGGAGAATCTCGCCGATCTGCGTACACACATCATGGCTACCCGCGCCGTCGTCGCAGCCGCGGAATGGTGTTGGATGGGCGGCGAGCTCACGAAGGCATACACGGCCTTCAATATCGAAATCCAGAAGACCGAGAATTCCTGGAAAGGGCTATCCGGAAAGGACGCACGCGGCGCCGTAACCAAGTTCGCCGCTGATGGCAAAGAGCTGGCGACGAAGACAGAGGACGTGGAAAACGCCCTCCTGTCGGCGGCCGGATGGCTGAGGGCCACGAGTGCGGGAATGCCTCAGGACAGAGATAGAGAACGGGCCATCAACCTCAAAGGAAAAAACGACGATTGGACTGGTTACGACGCCAACTTCAATGATACTGATCATTACTACAGTGGCACGAAGCAGCAGTGCCTGGATGACGCACTGAAGCTGCGCAGAAAACACTTCAAGCAGTACTACGTCGCTGGGATCATAGAGTACAACGACTCGCTTTCGAAGCTGATCCTCCCCCTACCGAGTACTCAAGCCGGGGTGCCGGCTCCCGCACCGGCGCCTGCGCCGGCTCCGGAGCCAAATACCAACCCGAATGCAGGACTCGGCACACAGCCCGTTTCCAATGGCGGAGGTGGTTCACCCGCGACCAATCCCGGTGAGAAGACCGACGACGCGGAACTGGCCAAGCTGAAAGAAGAACTGGAAGCGAAGATCCAGGAGCTCGAAACAGAAGAGCAACCGGTCACCAACAATCCTGCGAACACCACCACCGATCAGACTTCGCAGCTCACGTCGCTGCTGTCCACCCTGGCGCAGCAGGGCGCCACATTGGCGGAGTCGCTCGCGTCGACAGGCTCGGGCCTGGTCGAGAAGGCGATCGAGGCAGCCGAGACCACTGCCAAGGACCTGGCAACTCAACTGCAAGAGCAGCTTACGTCCCTGACGACCGTGCCGACCGCCCCGACGGACATCACTTCCCCCGGTGCGAACCCCAATTCGCCGGGGGGCTCCCCCGGAGGCTCTCCGGGAGGTTCGCCCGGGGGCGGTAGCCCCGGCGCGACCGTTCCCAAGGAGACCAACCCGCAGAGCCGCCTGTTCCCACGTTCCACCGTGGCGGGCGAAACCACCGAGACCGTCTCTACCGCGCGCGCTGGGCTGGCGACAGGTGCAGGTACCACAACGGGAACCGGCATGACCGGAGCTTCGGGTATGCCGATGGGAGGTATGGGCGCCGGCCAAGCCGGAGCGGGCAGCGGCAAGGAGCACAAGCGGCCGGAGTTCTTGCGCTCAGGAACCAATCTCGACGAGGTATTCGAGCAGGGACCGGCCGCTGTACTCCCGGTGGCCGAGAAATGAGCGCCACGTGGAGTTTCAGCGATCTCGAATTCGTGTCGCTGTGGGAACGGATCACCGGCGAGGACGATCTTCCATCGCCCTTTCTCTTCACGAGCCGGAATCCGGATTTCTTCGACTTTCTCCGGGAAAAGCGTGAAGTATCCGAGCGATTGAAGGCGAACACGGATCGGTCGTTCGAGAGAGTCGAAAACGCCATCACACAACAGGATCTAAGCATCGTCGTCGATGGTGTGGACAGCAGCGATCCGGAAAAGCCCGAACGCAGGATCCGCCTGCTGGCACTCCGCAGCGGTGGCGAAGGTTTCGTCGTGAACCAGGCTCCAGGCGAATCCCGTTTGTACAGCGGCGGTTTCACCGTCACCGAATGCGACCCCCTGCGCCTGTCCGATGCCGTGGTCGCAGCACTGCCGGAGATGGCCGCGGGCAAGCGTGGCGATATCCCCCTGACCGACGAGGATACGACCGATCACGAATTCCGCCACTCGCTGGTGAGCGCGGACATGGCGGACTCGGTCACCAATCGCCAGAATCGATTTTTCTCGATCCCCACGGTGTCGAGCGGAACGATCGATGTACGCCAGGCACATTCCAAGTTCGGCCCGCGGGGTATCACCGCGCATCGTCTCTGGTGGCGCGATCTCCAGGATGATGGCAGGTACCTCATCAGCCTGGCGCCACCCGAGATGGCGATGTCCGCGGACAGCCGGCGTGCGGTGGCGCTGATCAACCAGCGTGTCGCGGCCGTCGTGCGCGCGATCAAGGACGAGCGCGGGGTCCTGAGTTCCTCCGAGTAGCACATCCGCCTTGTTGCGGTGTCAAAACACGTATGGCAGAGTTCGAATCACCGTGTCCGGCCCAGACGAGCTGGCCGAACGCCGGACACAGTTGGCAGACTCGGAGGGGGATTCCATGTCCGGTAACAAGGTTGGTGTGACGCCCGCAAACGTGCGTCAGGCGGGCAACTCGGCGGGCGAACTGGCGTATCGGCTGGAGCGCATCGCGATGATGGCCCGGACCGCCGTGTCCCCGGGCTCCTCGGCCTGGGGTGACGACAAGTTCGGCGGCAAGTTCGCCTCCGGCGAAAACGGATTCGCCACGGGCGCGGGCAACACCGCCGACAGCACGGCGAGCTTGGCCGAGTCGTTCCAGACCTTGAGCGATGGCTTCGGAACCACGGCGGATCGCCTGGCTGCGGTGGAGCTGGCGAACGCCGACAAGTTCAAGAAGTAGGCGAGCCGAGGTGGTCAGGGAACACGGGGAGGCCGAGGCCGCCTCCATCATGGAGGAATTCAGCGCGCAGATGCGGGCCATCGCCGAAATGAGCCGCAAGCGCGCTCAACTCACCGCGATCGGGACGGCATCGAGCGGGCGAGTGACGATTACCGTGAACGCCGACATGATTGTCATCGCCACGAAGTTCTCCTCCGAGATCGACGAACTCACCCACGATGAGATCGCCAAGGCCGTAACTGCCGCCTCACAAAACGCGGCAACCGAAATGAAACGCAAAGCAGCGGAATTGATGGCGCCGCTCCAGGACGAGCGAGCCAAGATGCCGAAACTCTCCGAGTTGTTCGAGGGCATGCCGGACCTCGTCGACGAGGCGCCGCTGACGCTGCCCGCCTCGCTGGCTGCACCGAATTCACGGGAGCGACTCGCTGCGGAGGCCGAACCCGCGCCGGAGTTCGACGGTGCGCTGGACTACGAGGATTGGCAGTCCGGACAATCCAGCGGCATCACCGACCGGCGGTGGTAATCCGACCCCGGCACGTCACACCCCGTACATGTTGAGTTCAGTTGCGGTGATGTGGCACAGTCGGTCTCGCCAAGATCAGCCTGGGCCAGCGGACGGGCGACAGTGACACAGGGGGACTCGTGCACGAACAGACCCGGACCAGCCGCCGGTGATGCGATGCCGTGCTGTCCGCCGCTCTGACGGCTGAGGTGTTCGATGGCACTGCAGTTTCCGTCGTGGATGGAGCCACTCGAATGGCTCGTGGGCTCGGACTGGCCACATGGCAACGAAGATCTCATGTGGCAAATGGGCCGAGATCTGCAGGCGGCCGCCGACGAAGCGGATCTGCTGCTCGGTGACATCGACGACCTACTGTCCGATGTCCGCAAAGCATATCCGGAAGGCACCGGCGGCGAGCAGATCCTGACCTGGTTGCAGCCACTGCGCGACGGCACCGGCCCCGAAAAGAATGGCTCGGTACAGGAACTCGCCGAGCACTTTCAGAAGCTCGCCACCGCGGCGGACGGCCACGGTGACCAACTCCAGGCCGCGAAACTCAACTTCTATATCGCCGGCGGCTGGCTCGTCGCCGAAATTCTGTGGGCCCTGGCCGGCGGTCCCTTCGCGCCCGCCCTGCACGCGGCGGCGATCGCGGCCGGACGCGTTGTGTTCAAATCCCTTACCAACGCCTTCATCAGGCGAATTCTTACGAATATCGCCAACCGCATCACTTCTTCTGTCCTGCGCAAGATTTCGCCCAAATTGATCTACGAGATCGTGCAGGAGTCCCTCGAGGAGACACTGCAGGGCACTTCGCAGGAAATGCTGGTGCAGTACATCCAGAAGAAGGGCGGCCACATCGATGAGTACAACTGGCAGGCGGTGCGGGACAACGCGAAAATCTCTGCCATCGCGGGCGCTGCGGGCGGTGCCGCCGGATTTCACGCGAACAAGCTGTTCCCAACGAACATGGGTGGCTTCCGAGGTACGTTGAACGGAGCGCTCACCGGCGCATCCGCTGGTGCGGTAGGTGCGCTGGCCGCCCACGGCGGCGGTCGTCTGGTCACCGGCGAATGGGGCGAGTTCGACCCCCGGTCGCTGACCGGCGGCGCGCTGTCCGGCGCGCTTCCCAGCGCCATTCATGGCTACCGGGGAATGTCCCCGGATGCGGGACCGGTGCGGGCTCCCGGTACCGATCCCACCACGGTTCCGGGTACCGACACCCCGGGCACGACGCCCGGCACCAACCCGAGCTCGGATAGCCCCGCCGACACCAACGGGGCGAACAACAACCCCGGCGCAGGCCAGAACGGCGCAAACGCGCAGGGCGCGAACCAGAACGGCGCGACCAACGGGGAGAACGGCGGATCTAACCAACCGGCCAACTCCGGTGACTCCGGAGGCAAGGGCTCCGATACTTCCGGGGCGAACCACCAGGGCAGCGAATCGGCGCCGTCGAACAATGGCGAATCCGCGCCGTCCAATGGCAAGGAATCCGGGGACTCGAGCGGGCGCGGCGACGGTCCGGCCGCGGACACCAAGGGCGATAGCACAACAACCGGAAACGACTCGAATACCAAGTCCGACAGCACAACTAGCACGGACGGCAAGACCGATGACTCGGCCACCACCGACGGCAAAACCGAGCAAAATTCGAGTCCGGATACCAACTCCGACAACAGGACCGAGACCCGGAGCGAAGCGGACACGAAGGCCGATCAGACCGGCACTGCGCTGAAAGACAGTTCTTCACAACCGAATACGGCGGCCTCGCTCGATACGAACACCACAACGTCGCATCACACGACGAACACGACGACCACCACCGCGAACGCAACACCGAACACGACGGCACCGAATACCACGGCGCCAACCACGAACGCGCCCAATACCTCGACCGCCACCACCGCGAATACCAGCACCACGACGTCCACCGCGAACACCTCGACCTCGACCTCGACGACCACCCCCAACAGCGCCGACACTCGCGCCGGCGACCCGGCCAAGTCCGCGCCCGGCCCACGCGCCGATGTCGGAGCCCCCCGCCCCGTCGCCGCTCCCGTAATGACCACCCGCGCATCCATCGGCGACGCCACCTTCGCGCACCCCGGCGCGGGTATCCCGATCCAGGCCGCGCAAACCGGCGTCGAGGCCGCCGCCAAGACCGAACAGGCCGTCGAACACCAAGGGCCGCAGTCGAGTCCGGATGCCGAGCAGGCCGTGCCTATCCCGGTGCCGATGCTGCCGATCGGCGTCGACCCACCCGCCCCCACCCCACCTGCCGACACCACTGCCGAGCCGCAGAGCGAGCGGCAGATGGCGAAGAACTTCAAGGCCAACTCCACGCTGCCCGGCGGGCAGATCACCTTCGGTGAGCTCTCGCCGAAGGCGAAGCAGTTGGTCAACGCGCTCGCCGAGAACGCTCACATCCCGATCAGTCCGGGCGAGGTGAGCATCGCCCATCTCGCCGAATTGCAGAAGTTCGCCGGGGTCGAACACGCGATAGCGCAGAACAAGAACGGCGACCTGAGGCTGTTCCGAGGCGGAACGACAAGAACCCGAATTCCGGACGACCTCAAGGGCGAGTACGACTTCATCGTGCACACCCACCCGGAAGATCGGATGCCCGGTCCGCCGTCGCAGTGGGAGCTCTACATGGGCACGCATTCCCACGACAGCATGGATTTCGACCTTCGTACCAAGACCAGCTCGTACACCGAAGCCGTGGTCAGTCGCGATGGTCAAGTCCGGTTTTTCAACAACGAGGGCGTCTTCGACCTGCCCGTCGGCGAATACCCCAAGGGCGGTCCGATCAGCGACCGGGGATACGTCGTTCCGGTGCCGAACCTGGACTCCGACTTCGTCGGCGAGAAGAAGATCTCGCAGGACTCGGACCCCGACCCACTCACCGAGAACGACCCCACGCCCGATACCGACCGGCCCGAGTCCAAGTCGACACCCGACACCCGACAACCAGGGCAGGATCCGGGCGCGCGGCAGCCGGCTCCCGACCGCAGCGACACCGCGCCCAACGTCGACACCCACCTCGACGAGGTCCTGGCGACCCATCCGGATCCGGATTCAATCCTCACCGACCTCGACGGCACCACGACGGTCGCCGCGATCGCCGACCAGATGGGGATCACCGATCCCGAACAGCGCCAGGCGCTTCAGGACGTCTTCGAGGCATCCCGGGACAACGCCGCACCGTTCATCGTGAAGGTCGCCAGCGACATGCTGACGAACCTCATGGCGGCGGCCGCACTGAACCCGGACCTGCGGGTGGTGTTTCTGGGACGCGACGGGCACAGCCTGGCCATGGCGATGAGCCAGCTGGATCCGGCGTTCGTGGCACAGCACGGTCACGAGGTCACGCTGTCGCGGGCCCTGGTGGAAACCGCGGTGCAGGACCTGGAGAAGAACGAGGGGCTGGATGTCTCGGATGTCGACGGGTTCCGCAACACCAAGGGCAAGGTCGATCCGGATTCGGTCGACGGCGCGTTCGTACGTCTGACGGAATACTTCGAGCGACTCGGTATCCCCATGGGTGTGCCGGGTTCCGATGTGGCCCTTGTGGATACGAGCTACAAGGGAACCGTTCAAGAGCTGCTGAACGCGATCTACCCGGAGACGAACTTCCAGGGCCACTTCATGTTCTACGCGGCATCCCCCGTGGACCCGCACCCGGACAACAAGCTGGGCTACGCGCTCGATCTCGATGTCGAGAACGGCAACGACGGCTACCCCGTCAAGGAGATGCCCGCCGATCCGGCCCGCACCTTCCAGCAGCAGGACGCGCTCGGCTCGATCGAGGAGGTCTTCCACGGACCGCTCGGCAGCCCCAAGTCGATCGGACCCGACGGGCTCCCGTCCCAGGAGCTGCAGCGCCACGAGTCCGATCCCCTGGTCGGCCTGAACCCCGAAACCGTCTCCGACCGCTTCTCGGATCCGCTCCTGCGCGAGGCCGCGAAACGTGTTGCGCTGCTGCCGGTCGCGCAGATCGCCCACGACATCGCGACACAGCGCGCCGCAGGCGTGGACGTCGATGCCGACCTGCAGGCGCGCTACGACAACTACGTCGATCAGGTCCGCGCGTGGGTCGAGGGTGATCCGTCGGTCAACCCGAAGTTCGCTGAGGTCATGGACTCCTTCGTCCGTCGCGCGGACAAATCCGAAGTCCGGAGCCTCGCCGACCTCATAGACCAGGCGGGGCTCAATCCAGACGAGGCCAGACAGGTCTGGCGCGACTACGCCGACAACACCACCCTTGCCGACAAGAAGGCGTTCGTTCAGCAGTTCGCCGACGCGCACCCGAATCCGGAGAGCACGCGCGAGATCACTCGCCCACCCGAGAACAACCAACCGCACCCCGAATCAACCGACCCGAACGATTCGGATCAGAACGATCCGCTGCAGAGCGGTGGATCGACCCGCCCGCGTGACGTGCTGGACCCCGAGATCCAAGGCGCCTGGGCGAACGCCGCCTACGACGCTTTCCGCGCCTCGCCGTCCGACGTCGACGATATGCACCGGAATCTCGCCGATGTCGAACGACTCGACGGCACAACCGGTTTCACCCGCCAGGAGATCGAGCAGGTCAAGCGCCACCTGTTCGAGCAAGAACATCAGCTCAGCGTGTTCGACGACGACGGGAACGTCGTCGGCTACGAATCCCGGCGCTTCGACGCGGACCCCGATATCGCCGAAGCCTGGATGCGGCTTTCCCGCGGCGTGCCGCTGCCCGCCGATATCCGGCTGCTCGAACACGAGCTCGCCGAGGCCGACTTCCTGCGTCGCAACCCGGACGCCACCTATCGAGAGGCGCACGCATACGCTAACTCGCAGTCGAACTGGGAATCCGATATCCCGAACCGCACCGGCGAGAACTACGAAAGGTGGGCCGCGAAGGATGGCGGTGTACATCGTGTACCGGAAATCGACCCAAACACCGACAACCCTGACGTACCTGTTCGGGAACAGCCTGGAGAATCTCGACCGCCAAGTGGTGATCCGGACGGACGACACGGGCGCCAAACGGGTGGACGACTCGAGCAGCCCACTGGCGATGAAGGTCGCGGCCCACATTCTGGGCCGGTTGAAAACGGACGGGACCTGGCCGGGCGGGGGCGGGATTCAAGCCTAGAACCGGGTCGGCGTGAGGAGGCCGGGAATCGGCCTCCTACGCCACCGCAGGATTCGGCGCGCCCGGATCGCGCTCAGCAGGAACCCGGGCATTCGCCGCAGCCGAATATGGCTGTGCCGCAGCCGAATTTCCAGCAGAGCCAGAACCCGCACATCCCGAATCCGACGTCCAGCCAGCTGCAACAGGCGAATGACGCTCGGCAGTTCCGGGAGGCATTGCGGAACAAGCCGCCGGAGAACCACCGGGTCCTACCGGTTTCGACGACGAACGCACCCAATTCCGACACCGCCTACCAATTCCGACGCTATGAGAACCAGCCGGGCGGGCCGGTGGGCGTTGTGGGCTTGAAGCTGCAGATCACCCACGACGGCACCGTATCCCAGAGCGAGCTCATGAAGCTGTGGGAACGGGCGCAGATGGCGGTGGATCTACAGTTCAACCACGCTCAAAAGCTGCTGTCGGGCGATCGAGTGCTGGTCGATCTCGAGTATGCGATCGACCCCGCCACCGCGAATGTGAAGCTGCACGTCGGGCAGAACGCTCCCGGCACCGTTAGCCCAAATATGGATCTGGGCTCGCTTGCGGGCCAGATCAGTCAGCAGCTGGGCCTGTCGCCACAACAGGGCCCTGGACTGGATCCGGCCGCGGTGCGCAAGATCAGCAATGACATCGCCAAAGCCAATACGCCTGCCAGGTTCCGGAGGCTGGAGGAAGGACATCGGTACCAGCCTCGGAAACTGAAGCCGGTCGAGCACGCCGCTTATCAGCATGCGGTCGAAGATGCACTGCGCCGAGGCAACCAGTTCATGATCGGTGCCGATCCACGCACGAATCCTTACGGGCAATTGATCAACGACGGCGGACCAGCTCACCCGGGACGGTCGAACAATTGCTTGGTTCAATCACTCGCGGCGCTGTCTTCGTTCCATGGTGACCCGCAGGTCGGGCCACCCCGGTATCCAGATCTGCTTCCCGATGGAACGATTGATCGACGATCCGGTGAGGCCGATGGCCTCCAGCGTGCGGAAGCCTTTCTCGGTGGCAAGTGGCAGGACTTCAACACACCTGGCAAGCCGATCGGACAGCAGTTCGCCGATCTGCACAATTGGATCCGCCACCTGGGCCCGGGGTCTTCCGCGCTGATTCACAACACCTGGCAGGCAGTCGATCCGCAAACCGGACAACCGTTGTTCAACCCCGACGGCTCTCCCAAGCCCGGGCCTTCGCATGCCACCGTGATCGTCTTCCCTTTCGGAGCCAAGGAACCCGTCTGGTGGGACCCCCAGCAGGGGACGATGTCCGATACGCCACCGCCGGGAATGGTGGCCCGGACCGTCGCCCTAGAGTTCATGACCAGCCCGACGAATCCAGGAGCCGCTCATGCCCCCAGTAACAACCAGGGAACACGCCCAGCAGTATCTGGACCAGATCTTTCCCTCACGGGAACAGTGGGCGATCCATCAGTTCAATCTGGGATGGGTAGTACTTCCGATCCTGACACCCGAACAGATAGCGAACGGCCAGAGCCTGGGCCAGACCGCGATGGTGATCGACGCGAGCAACGGGACAGTCCTCGGGTACCCGAGCTGGTCGATCGAGATGGTGATCGAGGACTTCACCCGGTCGAAGGAGACCGGGCAACCGTCCCGGAACGCGGCACAGATCTACCCGCGCCTGACCCGAGTGAATCTGACACGGACACACGAGGACCCCGAGACGATTCGGTACCAGATTCAAGTCGTCTCGATGGCAACCCCTCCACTCCCGACACAAGAGTTCCCACTGACCATCGACAAGCGGACACTGCACCACGAACCGACCGTGAGCGAAGCGACGATCGCGGTGTCCTGGGCGGACTGGAAACGGAAGCAGCAGAACGGAGTCTGGCCCGAAACGGGCTCGACGGAGTACTGACACCTGATTCGACTGCAACCCAACCAAATACGAACGAATCCGTCGAGACCGATACCGATCGGCCCGCGGATCTCACCGACGACGCCGGCACAACCCCACGGACGCAGGACCCGGACGACAGCGCTCCGTCCCCGCAGGAACAGGCGATTCTCGACGCCGTCGAACGGCTCACCCCCGCCGAACGCGACGCGCTCCAGGACTACGCCGGTGACGCGTACAACGAGATCAACCGTCACCTGCGCTTCGGCGAACCGCTCGACACGGTCTCCCCCGAGACGATCGACCTGATTCGCAGTGGCCTGGACAAACTTCCGGACTACGTCGGCCCGGTCAAGCGGTCGATCATGCTGTCGCCGGAGCAGATGGAGAGCTTCTGGAACGCCAACCGGAAGGGGGCCGTCGTCGAGGATCCGGCCTTCGTGTCGACCTCGAAGACCAAGTTCAAGTGGAACCCGAACGTCAAGCTGACGATTCTGTCGGCGACCGGCAAGGACATCTCGTACCTGCAGCCACCTGCCAAACGCGGCGAGCAAGAGGTACTCATCCCGGACGGCCGGCAGTTCCGGGTACTCAACCGCGTCATGGACGAGAACGGCGTCATGCACGTGACTTGGGCCGAGATCGCCGACGCGCCACGCTCACCCGATCAGGGCGACACGAATCCCGTTGTGGCTCAGATGGATCAGGAGGACGATCAGCCGTTCCCGCAGCACCTGCTGCCGAATCTCGACACACCGTTCTCCCTGGACTTCGGCGATCCGGCGCCGTCGGGAACGACGCCGGCCGCCCCGGACACGGCAGCCCGCGGAGATGACCCGCCCCGGGATACACACGCGCCCACGACCAAACCCGAGGAAAGCCCCGACTCGCGGGAACGGCGTTCGACCGTCCCCGACGAATCCGGTTCCCAGCCGGCCGATCCCGACAGCACCCCGCCCAGCGAGAACGACCGGTCCCCGCGTCCGGACGACGAATGGTCGCGGATGGAGCCGCGCCAGATCGCGGAGGAGCTGGAAAACCGCTGGGACGTAGAGGCGGTCGGCTTCGACAACCCGGATCTCGATCCGGAGGCGGTGCGGGAATTCGCTCGCGCCGTGGACACGATGCTCTCCCGCTACCCGGATGTGGACCTCGAGCGGGTGGTGATCGAACCGCTGGGCCGCAATACCTACGCGCGAGCCATGTCGTACAAGAACTCCGACGGCACGATGTCCGTGGACTCGCTGGCGCTGAACGCACGCTACGCCACCGATCCCGAATTGATGGCTCGGCATGTGGCCGAAGACGAGGCGGACGGCCACCTGGTGCCGGGCTCCGCCGACCGTCCCGTCTATTCGACGCTCGTGCACGAGTTCGCGCACGCCATCGCCTTCGAAGGCCAGGAGCGCTCCGCCGCAACCGCGCAGGAAACTCTGGAGAAGTACTACGAGGCGACCCGCGGCGGAATGGACAGGGCAGGCTTCGATGCCTGGCTGTCCCAGCTCAGCGGGTACAGCTTCGACGATAACGGGCTGCTCGACGGGGACGAGGCGCTGGCCGAGGCCTTCACCGATGTCGAGCTCAACGGTGAAGCCGCGAGCGAGCCCGCGAAGGTGCTGTTCTGGCATCTGCTGGACGGTGCCCGGCAGGACAGCCCGATTCCGAACCTGTTCGACGTCCTCCCGGCCGATGTCATCGCCCGGCCGAGCGGTCTGCCGACACCGGACACAGGTACGCCCAAACCTGTCGCTCCCGTGACGTTTTCACACGCAGATAATCAATCGAACCACCAGCGAAAGCGATCGGAGGAGGGTTCACCGGAGTCGGGACAGCAGCCGAACACCGATCAGGAGCCGGACGCCACCGAGCTTTCCGAGTCCGAGACATCTCAGCCCGAGACCTCCGAATCTCCGCAGAACGGCACACCAGCAGTCGAGCCGTCTCCCGACATCCCCGAGAACGACCGGCCCAACACCCTGACGGACCACCTGCGGAGCCGGTTCGAGCAGTTGCGATCACTCGCCACCGACATCATTCTGGCCGAACAGGATTCTGCGCGTCACGATGAATTACCCTCGCTGCGTGCGGATTACGCGAGTCTGCTCGACAAGCTCGGCATGCTGGACCCGGCCACCGCCGATACGTCCTGGCGACTGCTCGACCAGCATCAGTCCGCGCTCGCCGAATATCTGTCGACCAACCACGCGTTCCTGGTCCCGAGCGTCTCGAACCCGGTTCTGAACTCCGACGAGAGTGCCACGACGGCAGAACCCGCCGGTACCGGTCCAGACATCGGGCGTACAGAGGCGGATCATGACCCAGACAGACCCGAAGCGCCAGAGCATGATTCGCGTGACCAGCAACCGACCTCGGCCGAGCACTCCCCCGAGCGGAATACGCTCGACCCACACGCGCAGGAGGTTCGCGACAAGGCTCGACTTCGTACGAACGGCCGTGACGCACTTGCCTGGAATAGCCCCGTGCGAGAGCTCAGCAGTGCTGATATCGACCAGATCGAACGCATCGAAGCCCTGCGCGACGACCTGAACCGTCCTGGCGTCGATCCGGTGGAGGTCACGGCGAAGCTGCGCACCGAACTGGAGGCCGCGGGTGTCCTGCGGCGCGGCAAGCAGTGCTTGCGCAACGATGGTCCGGCCATGCAGCGCCGCGCCTTGCTGACCGAGGCCGGAATTGATGTCGTAGCGATCGCCGATGAGATCGGCTTGGATCGACCGCGACCCCCTCGAACAGACAACGAAGGACTTCCGCTCCGCGGCGACCACGCCGATCCCGACGCAGTGACGCGGCGTGATGTCACCTTCGAGGAGGTCGACGCGGTCGTGCCGGACGCGCTTATTCGCGCGCTGGAGAAGTTTGGCGTGAGCCGGAGCGTGGCGGTGGATTACATTGTCGACGTCCACAACGACCGTAGCCGTCAGCGCTACCTGCCGGATCTCGAGGGTCTGGCCCGCAAGTACAACATCCCCCTCGGGGACGTCTTCGCCATCGACCTGTACACCACCAAGCTCTACTACGAAGAACTCAACCGCCGACTGCGGGCCAATATGGATGTCGACACCGTTGAGGAGCTGCAGCAGGCGGTCAACGAATCGCTGAGCAAGCTCCCCCCGGCCGCTGTGCCTGAGCTATTCAGGTCGCTGTCCATCGATTCATTCGACCTGGCCGACTTCCTGGCGAAGTACACCACGGGCGCCGTCATCGACTGGGAAGCGTTTACCTCCGTCGCAGACGAGGAGGGCGGGACCTGGTGGGGAGAACCCAACGAGAACATTCTGTTCAAGATCACGGGTGGCGTGGCCTTCGATATCTCAGATTTCGCGGATGGCCTGAACTACAAGGATCCGGCGAACGAGGGCAAAGAGCTATTACTCCCGGCGGGCAAGGTCGTGCGGGTCGAGAGTATAACCCCGCACGTTTTGCCGGACGGAACAACGGGTTACGTCATCGAATTGGAGGTTCTCGGGGGTCCCAGTACTACGATCCCCGCCACGACTGCGAGCGACCCCACCGGTGTTCTGTCCGATCCCTCGACCGGAACACCATCGGACACAACGCAACACACTCCTGAATTCGAGCAGACCACGGCACCCTCGGACGTAGTCAATTCCGTACCGCCATCCGACCCGGCCGGGGCGGGACCGATCGACACCGGTGACACCGACGGGACCGGCCGCAACGACACAACCCCGTCCGAAGAAACACTGCCGCAGCAGGATTCCGATGACATCCCCCCGATCGCGCGCGGAGTCGATCCGGTCACTCCCGAGCAGCTAGAGCGGATCTTCCACGAGCAGATCGTTCCCAAGCTGCTGTCCGGAGCCACGTCGGTGCCCGATACCGAGACGCCCGAGGTGGTGGTCGTCGGTGGTCAGATGGGCGCCGGCAAGTCCACCATGATCGCGGATGTCGTGGCCACGTTCGCCGATCGCGGGGGAGTCACCCAGATTTCGGGCGACGACTTCTTCAAGTTCCACCCGCGCTACCCGGAACTGATGGCCACGCACGACGCCGATGCCATCCGGCACCTGCTCGCCGACGCGCGCCCGTGGTTCCGGATGGCGCTGGAGCACGTCATGGCCAACCGCCAGAACGTGATCCTCGAATTGGCGATGGGCGATCCCGTGAAGGAAGCGGGTCTCATACGCGAGTTCGTCGACAACGGCTACACCGCGCGGGCCGAGGTCATGGCGGTGTCCGAACCGCAGAGCCGGCTTTCCACGATCAACCGCTACCTGTCCGAGCGCATCGACGACGGGGTGCACCGCTATACCCCGCCCTGGCTGCACGACGCGTCGTACACCGGGTCGCAGCAGATGGTCGGCGAACTGGAGTCGGACGCGCCGCCGGTTCGCCTCGAATCCCTGACTGTTCGCAGCCGCACCGAGACGCTCTACCAGAACGCGCGCGACGAGGACGGGAACTGGGCGGAGCCGCCGCGTGCGGCCGAAGTGCTGTCGGGCGAGCGCGATCGCCCGTGGACCCCGGACGAAAAGCAGCTCTACCAGGAGCAATTGGCGCAGGTTCGCCAGCGCATGGCGGAGATGGCCGCCCAGCGGCCCGCGGAGACCGAGACGCTGGAAACACTCGGTCGGGATCTGCGCGCGACGGAGGACAACGCCCGGCCGCGGTTCGACACCGAGACACCGCCCGTGCGACTCGACGAGGACACCGGGCGGCCGCCCGAACCCGCTGACACCGAGACCGCGACCCGGCAGACGCAGACGGCGCAGGCACAACAGCAGGTCACTACCGTCGCGGAGCAGCAGCACGAGTTCCTTCGTGCCGCCGAACAACGCGATCTGGACGCGTCCGATCCCGCTGTGCACGAGCAGATTCGGGCCACTTACGCACGTGCGCACGAATTGGTAGATCTGGCAACGGCTTCGAACAAAGCGGCCTTGCGGATTCTCGCGGTCATCGACGAATGGCATCCCAGCAAGGGCGGCGTCATCGCGGTGAACAAGAACCTCTGCGAGGCGCTGGCGGCTCTCGGCCACGACGTGTTCGTCCGGGTCGGGCACGAGCTGACCGGCAATGAAGGGGCCGACACGGTCACCCTGATCGCGCCGCGCACCTCCGACCCGAACACGCCGCTGCGTGACCAATTGGTCTCGGACATGGGCGATTTGCCGGCCGGGATCGACGCGGTCATCGGGCACACCCGGTTCTCGGGCCCGGCCGCGCGTGACATCCGGAACGCGATGTACCCGGAGGCGACGCTCGTGCACATGGTGCACATGGTCACCGACGCGCTGGGCCGGGTACAGGGCAAGCCGGAGAAGGCCGTGGTCAACCACGAGATCGAGGCGGATCTGGTGTCGACCTCGGATGTCGCGGTCGGCGTCGGGCCGGCGCTGTCCGAGGAAGCCGCCCGGCTGGCCGCGATGACAGACGCCTCTCCCGTTCTGCACCAGCTGAATCCGGGTGTCGAGTTCTTCGACCAGGTGCGTCCGCCGGCGGAGCGGCAGACGATGCGGATGCTCGTTTTCGGTCGGGCCGACGATCCCGTCAAGGGTGCGATGCAGGCCGCGAAGATGGTGCAGGCGCTCAACGCACGCGGTATCGACGTCGATCTGATCGTGCGCGGCGTGCCGGAGGCGAAGGTCGCCGATCAACGCCGGCTTCTCACCCGCGCGGCGGGTCGTGAGGTCGATGTCCGCCCGTACACCCTCGACCGCGACGAGATACTCGCCGATATGCGCGATGCGAACGTGGTGTTGATGCCTTCGCTCGCAGAAGGATTCGGGCTCGTCGCTACCGAGGCTGCGGGCGCGGGCGTGCCGATGGTGTTGCCGAGCACCAGCGGTGCGGGCCGGTTCTTCGGCGCCCACACGGTGTTCCCGAGCGAGCTCACCGACGGCATGTTCGTGGAACAGGGCTACGAGAGCCCCGTGTCGGTCGAAGCCTGGGCCGCGGTGCTGGAGAGCCAGCTGTCCGATCAGGACGGCGCCTGGGATCGGGCGTTGCAGCTCCAGCAGATCCTTCGCGACCAGCAGTTCACCTGGGGATCCGCGGCCACGGCGCTCATCGACGCCACGCGGGCGGTGCCGCCCGCCGATAAGCCGGTGGCAGGGATTCCGGGACAGAGTCCCGACGTCGGCACACCGCCGTCCGCCCGGGCCGGGCTGCCCTCAGCGCCGTCGAATCCCGTTGCGAACAGCGAGCTTTCGTCGGAAGACACCATCCCCCGCCGCGGGTCGGAACCGGACTCGTCGGCATCCGGCCGCGCATCGGTGCCGGACTCGTCGGCACCTGGCCGCGCATCCGTGCCGGATTCGTCCACGCCGTCCGAGCCGACGACACCGAACATGACGCCGCCCGCCGACGAGTCGACCATGACGGGCCCGCAGCCCGAGCAGACGCCCGCCGGCGCCTCGTTCCACCCGGACCCCGCCGACCCCGTCGCCGAACTGGCCCGCCGCGTCCAGCCCGACCCCGACCGGTTCACCGTCGACGCGCACGTGGACGCGAACGGCAATTTCCGCGTCGGCGACCGCACCTACACCCCCGAGGAGTTCGCGAACCTCCTGCGCCGCACGGGCTGGGACGGCACCACCCCCATCCGCCTGATCGGCTGCGACGCCGCCACCAACGGCGCCGCCACCCGCCTGGCCCAGGCCCTCGGCGTAGATGTCCTGGCCCCCACCAAGCCGGCCTGGACCGACGCCCGCGGCAACGTCTTCACGAGCTCGACCGAGATCGGCCCCGACGGCAACCGCCGACCCCGCATCCCCCCGGACGGGGTGTGGGAGACCCATCACGCGGACGGTTCGAAGACCAAGGCCACCGACGACGGCTACGCACCGGGGAGCCGCGCGGATAGCGCACGGCCTACGGATGCGGATTCCGCTCGAGATCGCGCGGCGGGCCCGATCGACCCTGGAAAAACCAACGAAAGCACGGATGCCGCCAGCTCACACGATTCGAGCACAAGCTCGGGTCCGCGTGGCTCTATGGCCGATCCGCAACCAACCTGGCACGGACAAACCGCCGCCAAGATGCGCCACTATCGGCTGCCAGTCGAGGACGTGTCGGCTTTGAGCCCGGCAGAACAGCTGGAGGCACTGCGCCAGCGGACCCAAGAACTTGCGAACGAAGCGCGGAAACCCGACATGACGGAGGCGGAGAAGCAGGCCTATTCCAGGATGAGTTTTCCCAAAGGCCAGAATAAGATCCCGCAAGGATGTGCGGGCACGCTGCTGCACAACGACACGATGACCTCGCATACGAGTGTCACCAAGATGGACAATCAGGCACAACCGCTGACCCACCCGGTACTCCAAGCGCTCTACGACCAGGTTCGTGCAGACTACGTCGCGGGCAAGATCCAGGAGATCGGCAACGGGCATGGCAAGTGCGCGGAGGTTGCACTGATCAGTGATCGCCTTTTACAGCTCGAAGCCGCCGGTATCCGCATCGACAGCGTCGAAGCAGCTCGTCGCGCACTGGAGGGCGCACAGATCAACACGCGTAGGATCGGTGACTTCCGAGACAAGGAAGGAAACGTGATTAATCACCACGGTCAGCCAATTCCGCCTTGTGATAGCTGCAAACACGTTTTGCCACAGCTCGGCATCGAGCCGGTATAGCAGCAGAACGAACACAGAGGACAATCATGACGTTACGAGCCCAGGCCGGCGATGTGGATCGTTGGCTCCGAGACAGCGGCTGGTTTCCTACCCGCGACGTGGGGGCACGCGCAACAGAATTGATCCAGCTGGCCTGTGCCGATGCCGCGCGGCAGGGATCGCCACTGGAGGTCATCGATCCGGCCGTTCGTTTCGTGCACGCGTACGGTGATCTCGAGCTCCAGCTACCGCGAAAGTCCCCGCCGGGCGCCCTCGTACTGAAGCCAACCGGCGGATACGAAGGCGACGCAGACGATTTCGCCGAGTTGAGTATGAACCTCGGGAAGAAGCTGTTCCCAGTCGCGTATGAAACCTACGAGAGCGGTGTTTGGCTCGTCGACGAAGCGGGCAGATACTTCTACCTGCACTCAACAGGAGCATACTTTCTCGGCGAGACCGAGTACGAGGCTTTCGAAGCAGCCTTTACAGGCCGGATATTCGCGGATGCGGAGGACTACTTTGTCTGATTCACGACCCACGGTTGCGTCATCGATTCTTATTCATAATCACGTCTACAGCCAAACGAACGCTGTCGGAGCCAGCTCCCCCGATCTCCACCCTGCTATTCGCGAATTTCTGTCCGGCTTACCGAAATCCCAGCAGTTGCCACCACAGGGATTGTGCGCCGAAGCCGCACTTATCTCCGATCAACTATGGGGGCTCGAGTCAGAAGCTTCCGATAGCCCGCAGGTGACGCTTCAGGAATCCTGTCGGCACTTCGAAGGCGCCGTCATCATCTCGCGAAGAATCGCTTCGAACGGAGAAGGCGGGGAGGGAGACCCAGCCGAGCCATGTCCTGCCTGCCGCGCACTGATCGACGCGTTGGGAATCCGAGTGCTCAGCAGTTAGAGCCCGATGTCGATCATCGTGAGAAGTGCTGTAACAGACGTCAACCCGGCATGCAGCGGGGCGAGACCGGACTTTCGCGACCGGCTATGGGGAAGTAGCTATGTCTGATTTTACGGATGAGACCGAACGCGTCCTTCGGATGGCGGGATGGATGCCAGGACGTCAGGTCGACACAGCTGAATGGCGACGAGGAGTGGAAAACTGCGGCTTTCAGTGGGGCGACGCGGCCGATCGGTTTCTCGCGGAGTTCGGCGGCCTCACAGTCGAATTCAACGGACCGGGAATCACCGTCGCCCGTGAGCCATTCGATCTCGACCCGATGCTGGCCTATGGTGAGGCCGACCGGTTTGGTGAATGGGCCGACGTGGTCGGTGAATCGATCACACCGCTCGGTGAGCTCGACTCCGGCCGCTACCTCCTCGGAATATCGGAATCCGGGGTGCTCTACCTGGTTGCCGACTGGCTTGCCTCGTACGGCCGGGTTCCAGAGGCTATCGAATCTCTGATTCTCGGAAAAAAGCCCGTACCAGTGGACCAAAACGCTGCGTCACTACCCTTACCTAAGCTGAGCAACGGGGAGATCGCGTCGGGGAACCGGACGGTTCAGCACATTCCCATGAACTTCGAGGAGCACCGGGTGGACAGCAGCGCAGGCTCGACCGTGAACGACCGGGAGAAGGCGGGGTCACGGCTGCGTGACGCAGGTATCCGCGCCCTCGGCGTGCTGGCCGGGGCGGACGACGCCGGGCCGGGCGACGCCTCGATGAAGCGCGTCCTGGCCGACCTCGGCCGGGCGCTGGACGGGCTGGACCCGGTCGGCACGGACACTCAGCCCGTGCTCGACCCCGCGCGGCACAGTATGAGTGCGATCGACTACCGAGGTAGGCACGGTCGGCCGATCACGTTGCGGCAGCGGGCGCTCGATGTCAGGGCGTTGCTGGAGGCGGAGCGGGAGACGGTCGACGACCGGGTCGTCATCACATCCATGCGGGGACTGGTCATCGGGAACCTGCTGCGGGAGCTCGCGAGCAGGCTGGGCGCCGGCGAAGCGTTCGGGGCGGGCGAAGACGGCGCGGACCTGGCCATCGTCGCGCTGGACATCGCCGAATGGCTCAACGACATGCAGTCCGGATACCTCGAAAGCGAGTGGGCGGAAAGGACTCCCATGCCGCTGCCCACCACGGTCGATCCCGTTGCCGCGGAACAGCGGTTGCGGGCCGCGGCCGGGGATGTACTGGCCGCCTTCGGCGACACCGCCGGTGGCCCGCGTGCCCGCCTCGAGGCGCTGACGGCGCTGCACGCGGCCATCCGTGGTCCGATCCCCCAGCTGCGCAAGATCCCCGGCCGTATCCCCGGCGACGCTGCCTACCATCTGCTCTGGGCCTTGGAACCGGCGGCGATCCTGAAGGAACCCCCCACCACGCTGCTCGGGGAAGCTGAGCACGCACGCGACAGCCTCGCCGGAGACCGCGCGGTCACCGAGCGCCGGGACGGCGACTTCAACCTCGAATTCGGCGAACCGCGGGCGCTGGCCTGTGCGGCGCTGCTCGACGAGTTCTCCGCGCGCCTGCGTCCGGGCGCGGCATTCGGGCCGGGGCGGGACGGGATTCCGCTCGCGGCGATCGCCGACGAACTCGCCGAGTCCCTGCGTTCCCAGACCGTCCTCGGCTCGCGCTGATACCAGGAGTTGCCGTGTCATCACCCGTTCTGCCCACGAAAATCCTCGTCTTCGCCCAGGCGGAGGATTCCCGGGGCGGCGCGAGCGCTGCCGCGCGCCTGGCGCGCGCCCTCGACGAGCGTGGATTCGATATCGAGCTGACCGTTCGCGGTGTGGATCCGGCGGTGCGGGAGTCGGTTCGCCAGAGTCTGTCCACGCTGGCCCGGCGTGAGGTCACGGTCCTCCCGGCCACCGACGACCGGTTGGCGCTCATCGCCGACCTGCGCGCCACCGACCTCCTGATCATGCCGGGACAGACCGGCCGATTCGGCTTGCTGGGTCTGGAAGCTGTCATGCACGGCGTACCGGTCATCGCGCCCGCCGACAGCGGTATCGGCCTGTATCTCGCGGACCGGCAACAGGTCCCGTCCGAGCTGCGCCCGCCGCTGATCGCCGAGGAGTACGGGCAGCCGATCCCCGTCGAACGATGGGTCGAGCAGTTGGACTCGGTGCTGAGCGACCTGCCCGCGATTCAGGCCGATGCTCTGCGCCTGCAACAGCATGTACTGCAGCGCAACAAGACCTGGGACGGCGCTGCGGCCACACTCGCCGCGATCGCGCGGTACACCGATGCAGTCGAAGGGCTCATCGCCGGGCGCGCGCGGCAGCCGTTGACGGCACCGGTCGCTGCGCCCGGGGCGGACGCCTTCGATCCCGGCCTGTATTACGAAGCGGCCGTGGACATTCTCGGCAGCCTGATGGCCGCGTATGCGGCATCGGAATGGCTCGCCGAACACGGCGGCCCCCGCGATCTCGTGACGCCCGCCGCCCCGGTCGGTCCCCGCGGCGACTATCTGGGTGCCATCGCCCGGCTGAACCCCGCCGATCCGCAGGCGATTACCGAAGCGATTCGCGTGTACGGCGAACAGCTCGCCGCACTCGGGGCCACCACGGCCGTTAGACCGCGCACCGATCCCGAACGATTCCAGCTGGCCCGAGGCGACCACCAGTGGGTCTTCCTGACCAAGATCGCTCCGGAGCTGTACGGAAACCTCACCGCCGCAACCGATCCAACCGCGGTCATCGTCATCGGCCCCCCGGGTTCGGGCAAGACGACCGCGATCCAGTCGTTGCGCGAGGAACGACCGGACGCGGCCGTCATAGATCCCGAGTTGCTGTTCACCTACCACCCCCGGGCCTGGGATCTCACCGTCGCCGACGATCCGCGCGCCGGCGATATCGTTATGTGGGACGCGATGGGGTGGACGGCATTGGCGGTCGAGCACGCCGGCTCCGCCCGCGCGGACATCCTGCTCGAGCTGACGACCGAGAAACAGGCCACCGAATTCGCGCTGGCCCTGCGCGAGTGGGGATATCGGGTCGAGCTGCAGACGATGGCGGCGCCGGCCGCCCTGTCCACCCTGCACGCATCCCTGAGATTCCATTGCCGCCACGGGAATTGGCAGGTGCTGGGCACCGGACTTACGGCCGGAGGGTAGCGCGGAAGCGACAGCGCGGATGCCGCGACAGGGTCGTTTACGATCGAGAGAAGTTGAACCGGGGAGCGAAAGGGCTGATTCATGGTCGGGGGTTCGGGACCGGCGCCACGGCTGGCGCGAGTGTACGAGGGCAGGGACGCGAACGGGCGGCCGGTAGCCGATCGAGAAAGCGTGCCCCCGCGTCTGCTCGAGTCTGTGCTCGCCTACCTGGAGTCGGCGCCCGTGGTGCTGGCCGCGCGGAGCTTCGACACGGACGAATTCGCGCCCGGGGACCGAGACGTGCCGCTGAACTTCCGGACCGACGGCGTCTGGATCTGGGCCGGTTCCGTACCGCACTACCTGCGTAAACACGGTCTGCCACCGGAACCCGGGCTGGTGTCCCACATCGTGAACCGGAATTTCGAAGTGGGTACGGTCGACGACGCGACGACGAGCGCTGCAATTCGGGCCGTCACGGGTGGCTGACCTTCGCAGCACGACAAATCATGCCAACCAACGAGCAGTAGGAGATGCACATGACGTCGGAAGTGGTGCCGGATCAGGTGCGGGACACCTTTGCAACGACTTTGTCCACGGTGACGAGTCACGTCTCCGCGCTCCCGAATCCGCTGCCGCTGGGAGCCCGAATCGGGCTGGTCGCGCCAAGGGGCTCAGCGCGTGAGCGAATCTGTATCGGCACAGAGCGGGACGAGTCCGGCTACTTCCTCGATTTCTACAAAGAGGGCAACGACGGGGAAACCTCCTCACACTGCCGCGTTCGCGAGGACGGATCGATCACACGGCTGGAGAATCTGATCCTGGTGCAACGCCACTTCGATGACCCCGAACAGGCTCGGCAGGAGAAAGCACGCCTCGCTGAGCACAACAGGCAGGTCGTGGAGATTCTCCGTGCGAAAGGCCTGTACATGTGAGGGTCGGAGAAGACCGAGCACGCCCCGGCTCCGACCGGCATACGGGACGGCTGGCCCATGCCGCTGGATCGAAGACGAACAGCAGGCCATCCGGCTGTCGACCGTGATGTGAAATGCTGAAGCCTGTTCGAACAAGGAGGGTGAGCGAACATGCGGCACGGCTATCCCGACAGGGAAGAGCTCGAGGAGAGCTTCGAAGAGGTGCTGGCCGGGGTGCTCACCGGACGCGGCGTTCCGAGTGCGTCAGGGCTCGACGAGGACACCAAAAATGCCCTCCGGGCGATCTTCCGCGCGCACCCGGACATCACCGAAGAGCTGGTGGACAATGCCCGGCGCGCCTTCGCCGGCCAGCTGGACGGCAGCAATGCCGCGCGCCGGCGAGCTGAAATCGATCGCCGCCTCACCGAACGTGAAGAGCGGTCGAAGAATTCGCGCCAGACACCACCCGGCTGGGACCCTGAGGTATTCGCCCGCATCCGAGCCGAATCCGAGGCCGAGAACGCGGCACTGACGCCCGAAGAACGCGCGGAGCTCGACAAGCTGGCCTGGGACCAGCCGGACGACGGCGAGGAATTCGCCTCCGACAGCATCCGCGAGAAGATGCGCGACGTTCCCGGCTTCGACGAGAACATGAACCCCTTCCCTCTCACCAGGGAACCCGGCGACACCGGCCGCTGACCGTGCCGGTGACGAGAGGACCGAGAGTTGTTCCACGAGGATGAGCACTGCCACTTCTGTGGCCGATACGTGCTGGAGGTCGAGGGGTGGGCGGCATCGGTACAGCCGTATCACCGGGTGCTCGCCACCTGGGATGACGAGCGGGCATTTCTCAGCGGGGCGTACTACCACCTGGAATGTGTTCGGACCTTCGAACGCAGGACCGAGGTTCGACGGGCCTTCGCGGAGTGGCTGACCACCGATGACATGGTGGTGAGCATCAAAGGCCCCGACGGGCAGGTGCGGGAGTTCGATCGCGCGGGATTGGGATTCACCGAACGGATCGCCGAACTGCCCAGCGGGGAGATCTTCGAGAACCCGCGATTCGATCGATGGGTTTTCATCGAATACGCGGGGCCGTTCCACATTCTCGACGCGCGGAACGCGGAGACATTGAGCCGGGGCGGCCGGGTACGCGGCGACAACGGCGGCGGGAAGGCCGTGTTGCCTGCCGTGCCGCCCGCCCGGATAGCCAAATGGGGACTACCTGAACTGCTCGAATTCCTCGAGGTCACCGACCTCTACCGGGAGATGATCGACACGGCCGAGCCCGACTATCGGTACCTGAGCAGCGGCAAGAACGCCTTCGGTGTCGTGCTCGGGTACTCACTGTCCGCGCTGCTGCCCATCCCGGATGACGTGGTGGAGTTCTTTCGCCAATACATCCCGGAATACATTCCGAAGCGGCTGGAGGACGCCTGATGACAGCGCCCGAGAACCCCGCGGAACTCTCGACCAACGAGTTGCGGGACGCGCTCGTCGAACAGGCGCGCGTACTCGGATTGACCGGGACCGCAGCGCGTTTGGCTGCCAACCCCGATCTGCTGCCGCCTCCTTCGAGTATGCCGTTGATCATCGACACCGACATCGGCAGCGACCCCGACGACGCGGTGGCGCTGGCCGTCGCGGCGGGGCTGCCCGAACTCGCGCTGGTGGTGACCAGTGACGAGCGCGGTGGACGACGGGCACGGCTGGCACGGTATCTACTGGACCTGCTCGGGCGGCCGGAGGTTCCGGTTGTCGCCGGAATCGACCTCGGGAACGAGACGTATTGGTCGGCAAGGAGTCTGGTTCCGGAGTCGGTTCCAGAGCAGGACACCGATGTGATCGGCGCGGTGCGGCGGGTTCTCGACGGCATCGAGGGCAGAGTGCGGTGGCTCGGGATCGGGCCGATGTCGAATCTGGCCACCGTCGTCACCGAGATTCCGGAAGCGGTACCGCGCCTGGTGATTACCCAGATGGGCGGCGGACTCGAACACGGCGAGCGTGCCGAGCACAACATCCGCCTCGATGTGCCGGCGGCGCGTACCGTGCTGGCGGCCGAGCCTCGAATGTGGATCGTCCCGGCCGATGTGACATTCCACCCCGAAAACGAAATCACCACGGAATCACCGGAATACAAGCTGATGTTCCGCTCGGGCGGACCCTGGGCGTTGATCTGCGAGCACATGGTCAACTGGTTCATCACCTGTCATCCCGGCACCATGCAGCACGACGCCCTCGCCCTGTCCCAGGCCATGATGTTGCCGTTCACGCGGTTCACGCGCAAAGGTGTGACGCTGGACGACGCCGGGCGGATGACGAGCGGCGATCATCAGGTCATGCTGGTCCACCGGGCGAACTACGCGGCGTTCCGCAGATGGTTGCTGAAGCGGTTGACCGCTGGGATCCGCGCGGGAGCGGATCCGCAGAAGGTGCTGAAACCTGTCGGGATCTACCGTGAGATGTACGACGGCGACCGGGACGACCTACCGGCGCTGCGCGATGCACTGACCGCAGAGGCCATTGAGGACCGCGAACTCGTGGCGCGCTACATGGATTCGGCACTTCGGATAACCGAGGGTGTAGACCCATCCCCCGACCTCATCGACGGCGTCAACTCCATTGCCTCGGGCCGGACCCTGGCCACCGACGGCGAATGGGTATGGCGCGTCGACACGGTGCACTACCTGCGCGATTACCCGCTGGAGCTACCGATCGAGTTCCTGCAGCATGTACGGTCACGCGATTACGTCATGGCTCCGTTCTCGGTCGAGTACGTCTACGCGGACATCGCGACGGAGGCCTACTTCTGAACTGCCATGGGAGAACTCGATAAACCTGCCACCCCTGGCTAGGGCTAGCGCTCGTAGGCTCTCGCCCGTGTCAAAGATCCCGCGAACACCGCCGCTAGCGCGAGCACCGTCGCGGCGGTCAGCAGCCACTCGCCGAGCACGAACACCTCGGTGAACTGCCAGCTGCCGACCAGTTCGGAGGAGGCTTCCAGGACGGCGGTGGCGGTTACGCCGAGCAGTGTGCCGGTCGACAGGAGCGTGCAGTGGCGGCGAGCGGGGCCGGCGGGGGTGAGCAGGAGAAGGATCGCCAGGGCCGCGGCGGGGAGAGCGGTGAGGAGGAGGGCTATGTCGGGGCTTTGGAAGGTCGCGTCGGGGTCTACGCCGAAGTAGGCGAAGTAGCCTGCATCGCCGCGATTCGCTCGGCCGAGGAAGGGCGTGACGAGCGCCAACAGTGCTGCGGACGCGAGCAATACGCCGGTCAGGCGGTCGGTGCGCGCCGGTTTTGGCGCGTCCTCTAGAGGGGTGGACATTGCCGCATCTGCCAAAGAAGAGGCAAGGGCAGCCAAGGAGGTCGTGGCCGCGCCGATCAGGAACCAGCCGCCTGTACCGAGGACGAAGTCGGTGTAGGCCGGGGACTGGTACTCGAACAGGTCCAGGATCGCGGCCAGGTTCACCCCGAAGCTCAGACCGGCGGCCAGGGCGCCTATCGACCGTGCCCGGGAAGCGTTGCGGAGCAGCAGGATTCCAGCTGTGGTCGCCAGGACTATCGAAACGGCGAACGCGACGCCCAGCAGGTGGGCTGTCGAACCGGTGCGGCCGGCCATGCTCTCGGTCTCGACCTGCCAGGCGTACCAGCGCTGGAGGCCGAGGGGATTGAGCCAGACGCTGACGATGGGCAGGAGCGACGCGCCCAGGCCGAGTAGGGCACCCGCGAGCAGGAGGCCGCCGGTTACCCGGCCGAGGATCGAGGCGGACGGCGATGCAGGGGGTGCGGCGGGACGATCCGAGGTCGGTGTGCGCGGCCCTTGGGAAACAGGCTGCGGTACAGCGCCCCTGGGTGCGACGGAAGCGCCACCGGCCGCTGCGGGGTTGCGACCGGCGAAAGACTCGCCGGCGGCAGCAACTCGCTGGGGATGTGCGGCATCCACTTGTTCGGCCGTGCGCCCCAGAGGAGCTTCCCCGCCCGGGCTCGAAAGGCCATCCCGGGCCGGTGCGGGGAGCCCACCTGACAGTGCCTCGGCTGCCGCGGCCGCAAACTGTGTGCAAGTCGGATAGCGATCCTCACGGCGCTTGGCGGTCGCGCGGGCGAGGACACGATCGAGTTGCGGGGGTAGATCGCGGCGAAAGACGCTGAGCCGGGGTAGATCCCGGTTCAGGTGGCCGGCGGCTATCTCGCCCGGATTCTCGGACACGAAGGGCGGGCGCCCGGTCAGCAGATTGAAGAGTGTGCAGCCCAGGGCGTATTGGTCGGCGCGGTGGTCGACCGGCGCTCCCGTCAGTTGTTCCGGGGACGCGAACGCCATTGTGGCGGCGAAGGTTCCGGTCGCGGTCAGCTGCAGGTTCGAATCGATCATGCGGGCGATGCCGAAATCGGTCAAGACGGCGTGTTCCGCGTTATCGGGACCCGACGCAGAGAGCAGGATGTTCGCGGGCTTCACATCACGGTGCAGCACACCGCGACTGTGCGCGAAGTCCAGCGCGGCGGCCGTCTCGGTGATGATCCGCACGGCACGCTGCGGGGAAACCTCCTGCGGCATCAGCTGTGCGGCGTCGGTGCCGCGAACGTACTGCATCGCTATCCACAGCTGTCCCTCGTGGACGCCGCGATCGTGCAGGCCGACAATTCCCGGATGACTCAGCCGGGCAATGGCATTGGCCTCCTGCTCGAACCTCGAGCGCAGCTTGGGATCCGAAGACACCTCACTGGCCAGCAGTTTCAGTGCCACCTGCCCCGGCATACGCGGATGTCTCGCCAGAAAAACCGTTCCCATACCCCCGCGGCCCAGCACGCCATCCAGCGTGAATTCCGCGAACGACTGACCCACCCCGAGCTTAACCATTTGGGCTCCCCTCCCAACAATCCCTACCAGGTCAGGAGCATACCCAGGTCCGGTCGATCGTTCCTGCCCGGCCGACACGGCGGGACACCTCGATGCCGACGGGCAACGGCCGAACCAACCGTGTTCATAAGCCAGTCAGCCACAGAGGGATTCGATTCGGCTCTGGCCGTGCACCGCAACCCGTAGTCATCGGCTCGGCAAGAACCGAGAACGAGTCAGCGTTTTTCCCAACCGTGAGCCTCGCCCCGTGGACATCGCAGCATGCTCCGGTCCGAGCGCACCGGCCGAGTACACGCGCGATCAGGATTGAACAGCGCGCGTGCTCGTCGTCCCCGCCGCGCCGACCACCGGGACACCGGTGTTGCCCAGCTCGCCCACGACGTCGTCGCCGTGCTCGCTGGTGACCATCTGCGTGCGGACGTCGTCGCCCTCGGACTCGTCGAGACCGGCCCTGCCGCCCATCCCCGCACCCATCATGCCCATCGGCGGCATCATGCCCGTGCCGCCCGTGGCGGCAACCCGCGCGGCGGCGGGGGCGTCGGCGGCGACGCCGGGTGCGACGGGCCCTGCCGCGGCGGTGCGCGGGGTCATGGACTGCTGTGCCACCGGTGCGGATGCACCGACGAGACCGCCCACGGGCATCGCGCCACCGCCTCCGCCGAGACCCGCCGCGCTGTCGATCGGGTCGGCGACCGGCGCGATCTCCTCGGTCACCTCGACCGGCTGCGCGATGTCCTGCAGTTTCTGCACGGTTTCCGCACCCGTGGTCGCCACGCTCGCCAGCGGCGAGATGAGGCTGAGCAACTGGGTGACCTGAGACAGCGCATCCACGCCGCCGGGGGCCTCGGTGACCTTCACCTTCTCCCCCGCGGTCGTCATCTGCGCGCTCTGCACGGTCAACTCGGCCTTGGTCTTGGCGACCACCGCGGACGCTTCGGCGGCGGTCTCGGTCGCCATGGACAGCAGGAACACCTGTCCGGGCGGTGTCACCAGGAAGGGGGCCGAGGCGGTGACCGCGGCGAGAAACTTCGCGATGATGGCCGAGATACTGGCCGCACCGGTCGCCACCGTCGTCGAGGCGTTCACCAGGATCGCCTTCTGCTGCACGTTCTGACCCTGCAGCTGGGTGGTATTCACCTGCGCGGCAGCGGCTTTGTCGGTCGCACCGGTGGCGCCGGAGCCCTGCCAGGAACTCGCGAGCTGCGCGACCGAGGAGGCGAGCGACATGGCCGTCTCCAGCGCGCTGGAGATGCCGTCGAGCACCGCGGTGGGATCGACGTTCAGGCCCTGGCCGAGCTGGCCGGTGCCGAAGGACGCCGCCAGATCCGTGAGCGGGCGGGTGAGCACCGACAGGTCGAGCGTGGGCAGCGGCGGCAGCTCGAAAGCTATCGGGGCAGCGGGCAATTGCGGCAGATTCGGCAGGCCCATCCCGGTGAGGATGTCGTTGATCGGGCGATCCAGGCCCGCACCGAGCGCGGTTCCGGACAGCACGTCCGCCTGCGCCCCGGCCATCGCGCCGGGCGCACCGGACTCCACCGAACCCGAGGCCGCCGGCGTGGTCATAGGTCGTGCGACAGCGAGAGGAAGTCGACGCTGGAGTGATCCTCGACCGACTCGTAGGAGGCCGCGGCCTCGTGCGCGGTCACCGCGGTGCCGGCGAAGACGGCGGCGAGTTCGGCGGTCGCGGCGTAGTGATTGCCCTGTGCGCCTACGAAACTCAGCAGGAAGTCCTGGCCGATCAGGCCGAACACGGGGATCACCGAGGCGAGCAGGGCGGCCTGGTCAACGGTGGCCGCACCGGCGACAGCCGAGGCCATGGCGGCCGAGGCGTCCCCGTAACCGCGAATCGCGTCGGGCGTGGCAACGAGGTTGGTCATAGGTCCCCCATCAGGAAGATCAATTCGATATGAACTATACAGAGCGGGGATTCGCCCGGCATAGCGAGCAATGCCCCAATTCCTGGGGTCGCAGGTGAACATTCGGTGCCGATACGACGTCTACCTGCACTCGTATGGCATTGCGGTACAGGTGTTTTGATTTCGTCAAATCGGTCGCAGCCAGCTGTCCGGCTCGGTGTCGTACTCCTGCTCCTCGACGTATTCCTGGCGGGTCACCTCCTCGACGGTGGGCAGGCCGGACAGCGCCAGCATCTCCGGAGCGAGACCGGCGGCCTGCAATTGCGCGCGGCGTTCGATCCCCGCGCGGGCTGCTGACTGGGCGCACAGGCGCAGGATCTCACCGGCCAATTGATCGGGGTCGCCGCGCAATTGGTCGCGGTCGACCTCGAGGCCGACCGGCAGGCCCTGTTCGGTGGTCGTCACCACGACCGCGCCCGTGCGCGAGGACATGCTGAAGTGCGTCGGGAACATGTCGAAGGACGTCATCGAAGGGCCTCCCGTGCTGCGATCATTCATCGGCCATGGCCAGGTCGACTTCGGCGATAAGGGTTTCCAGGGTCGTGATCATCCGCCGCCTGTCGGCCGGTGCGGCGACGGACGGATAGCCGGTCACGACGTAGCGGCCGTCGTCGACGACATCACGCCATTCGAGCTGATGCCGGGTGATGCCGCGCGGGCCGAAGCGCGAATGTCCCTGCACCACATCTACGGTGCCGCGGCCGGTGGCGGGGGCCGCGAGGAACTCCGCGGCCCGGTCGATCACCGTGCCCTCCAGGGTTTCGTGCGCCGGGGACATGCCGAAGGCGTAGTCGAACTGTTCGACGTGCTCGGGCTCGGCGAGCACGATGTCACGACCGCGAGCCGCCGCGGTGTCCGGCAGCGTCGCGATCAGTTCGCCGGCCAGCCGTGTGGCCGGGAACTCGGCGGCAGTGAATCCATTACTGTGCCGGTAGGTTTCGCCGGGCAGCTGGGTGAGCAGGTATCCCAGTTCGCCGAATCGAACGCCCAGTGCGCGCACACTGCCCGCACCGGACTCGATATCGCGCGGATCCCAGCCGTGGACCTGCACCAGCAGGTCCGGGTTGCGCAGCGCGTATGCCAGGTCGGGGAGGTCTTCGAGTTCGGATTCGCGGTGGCGCAGTGACTCTCGGGCCCGCGCCAGGTTCTCCAGGTGGTCGTCCCACCACTCGGTGCGACTGGTGAACATGAGCGGCGCGGGCAGGAATTCCTCGCCGAGGTCCGCCCACCAGGCCACGAACTCGAGGTCGGTGAAGGTCCAGGTTCGATCCATCGAGTCAGCCCTCGACCACCGGCTTGGCCACGATCGGCGGTGCACCGATGGCGTTTTCGAGGTGCTCGGAGTTGTCCAGGTAGTCGGGTCGCTTGTGGTCCTTGCCCTGGCCGCCCGCGCCCTGGGCACCGCCCATACCGCCCATCGGCATGCCGCCCATAGGCATCGCGCCGCCGGCGATTCCGGCTCGCACCGAGCTGGACGTCGTCTCCGCGTTGGGGGCCGCCACGGCGGCGCGTGGGAACAGCTTGGTCTGCGCGGGATCTCGCGCCGGAGTGGTGGCGGGTCCGCCGCCACCGCCGCCACCTCCACCGCCGCCACCACCCTTGAGGTCATTCAGCAGCGTATTGAGGCCGGGCAGACCCGCGAGCGTGGCGGGATCCTGGGTGGTCTCCTGGCCGGTGAGCGACTCCAAGCCCTTGGTGCCCTCTTCCAGCGCACTCGTCAACTGCGACAACCCATCCTGGCTTGAGGAGCCGCTCTGATCGCCCGATCCGTTCTGGCCGCCATTGTTGGTGGGGTCGCCGTTCTGGTTGGGGTTCTGCTGGTTCGGGTTCTGCTGATTCGGATCCTGGTAGCCCGGAGGCTGGTTCGAATTCGGGTTGTTGCTGTCGGGATTCTTGGTATCCGGGTTCTTGCTGTCCGGCCACGTGGTCGTGGCGTTGCTGAGGACGTTCTGTGTCTTGGGCCTCGGGCCGGTGGTGGTCGTGGTCGGGCCGGTCAGGCCTGGCGACTCAGAGTCTGGGAAGGCGAGTTTGGGTATCGCGGTACTCGCCTTGGCCATCCCCGGGAAGTACCAGTTGGTGAATCCCGCGATGGCGGTGTTGATCTGGTTCCGCTCTCTGTTGGTGTTGACATCGTCGGAGTAGTACTTCTCGGGCATGGCGTTCCTCGTGTTCTGCAGCCAGCCCGAGATAAAGATGAGGTTGTTGCCCATGAGCCGTAGGTCGGCGGTGAGATCCGCGGCCTGCTTCTCGAAGCGGTCTCCGGCGCGGATGGCGCCGTCGATGCCCTGGCCCTTCCACTTATTGTTCTTCTCGAGCGCCTGCAGCTGCGTGTTCAGCTTCTGGAAATCCTGATCTATGGACTCGGCCATCCATTTCCAGTCACTCGCGCGGTCGGCCACGGTCTGGGCGTTGATGCCGTTGCGTACGTTCACGAACCACGTGACGCTCCTACTTCCGACGTCTTCCACGCCGATCGCGTCCGTGTAGTGAACGTTGTCGCCCTTGGCGATCTTCTTGACCGGGTCGAAACCGTTCTTGCTGTTGTCGACCACCAGATTCGCGTTGGACTCCTGCCATTGGGGAATCTCGGTCTTGCCGTTGAGAACGATCGGCGGGGCGTCGTCGCGTTTCGCAGCTTCGGTTTGCAGGGCCCGAAAATGGGCGACGGACTCTTCCTTCTGGGCGTCGTACAGTTGGCCGGCGGTTACCAGGGTGTCGCCCATCGCGTTGACCAATGCGATGTACCTGCTCAAAACGTCCGTCAGGCGTCCGCCCTGGGTGTCGAAGCGACCGGCGAGCTTGGTCGCGGAGACGAGATGATCGTTGTCGCTGAAACCCTTGTGCGAAGCCACCAGCGCGGAAACCAGGCCCCGCATGCGTTCGAGCGAGTAGACGCAGTCCGCTGCGGCGTTGGCCGCCGTCTTGGCCGCGTCGTCGTCCAGTGTCAGGCCGCCCTGGTGCGCCCGCTTGGAAAGATCGTCCCACTCGCCCACGTCTTCAGCTCCTCACTCACCAACGCCTTAAGATAGGTCCCCGGCGGCGAGACCTCTACTCCACTACGCCTGCGAGTAAGAGCTGGTAATTCGCTGAATCCAGATCCGCTGCGGCGCCGAATGTCTCGATGAGCAGCTCGCGTGTGACGCGGCCCTGTTCCGCTGCTGCGACCAAAGCCGCTGCGGCAGCGCGCTGTTCGGCGGACGGGTCGTCCGCGAGCAGACCGCTGACCACGCTGGCGGTGCTGTCGGCGGTCCAGATACCCGGTACGGCGGCGGCGAGTTCCCTTGCCGCGGGGGACTCTCCGCGATACCAGCCGTCCTTCTCCCACCAGTAGCAGAACGAGAGCAGGCCAGCGCCGGCACGAGTGTTCAAGACCGGGTTGGCAACCCACTCCGGGGCGCCGTCGTACAGACGCGGAAGCGCGGAGTGGCCGTTGTAGGCGGCACGCAATTGCGGTGCGTCCCATACGCCGCCGGAGAGCACGGCCCGGCCGCCCGGGAGTTGATAGAGCGAAGCCCCGGACCGGCGGGAGCCCTCGAACCAGGCGAAGGAGGGCAGCACGCGGGGGCCGCGCTCGGAGCCGACTGCGACGAACGCGGCCGCGATGACCGCCCAGCGGGCCCACAGCAGAGGGAAGTCGGGGAAGTCGTCCCGCGAGCGAATCGGTCGCGCGCCGGTCGTGGCGTCCACGCGTGCCATCTCGGCGGCGTCGCGCGGCGGGCGCGACTGGCGGTTGCCGTGGCGCAGGTAGGCGGCCAGCCAGGTCGGCAGCTCGGCGCGGGGGTAGACCTCGAGATCGGCCAGATAGGCCTGGGGCGCGAACAGTTGGTCGTCCGGGAACGGCTCGTCGCCGTAGTCGTGGTCGACGGTGAGCTCACCGGCAGCGGTGAGTACCAACTCCAGACGCCACCAGGGATCACCGAGCTGGGCTGCCAGTCCGCGATGGGACTCGACCATCGCCAGGGCCTGGGGCGAGGGCAGGATCTGCGCCTGGCGCTGCTGGGTGTCGGCGAAGACGACCTTGGACACCTGGCCGGTCACGGTGACCGCGAAGGCGGCGGTGAGGGTATCCCAGCCGGTCGGGGCCTCGGCGATGAGTTCCTGCGCGATGCGGTGCGCGAGTCTGCGGGCGCGTTCGGTGAGGTCGGGTTCCGGCTCGGGTTCCGGTGGGGTGAGGCTGAAGCCGATGTCGGGGGCGGGATCGGTGGTGGCGCCGGCGAGTTCGGGATCCGAGTTCGGAGATTCTGGTGCGGCGTCCACTCGGAGGTGTGCCGGCGGATCGGATTCGGCTGGGGAGAGCGGTGATTCGGGTGCGGAAGGGATTTCGGACTCCGGCGTCATGTGCGCGGACGGCACGTGCTGCTCGGCGGACGAGTCCGATACGGGAGCGGAGAAGCCCTGATCCGGATCCGAGGATCTACCGGGATCCGTTGCGGCATCGTGCTCGGCGAGGTTCGCACCCGCGGGTTCGGCGGGGTTCACCGAATCGCGGAACTCGGTGAACTCCGGTGCGGGTTCGGTGGACTGCTGTCGCATCGCGTGGGCTTCGGCGGATTCGTAGGACATCGTCACGTAGTCGTCTCCTGGGCGGCGGTCACGTCGAGACTGCTTGGCATCCCGAGTTGCTGGAACGCGCGGCGGTCAGCGCTTGTTGCGGGCCGCGCGCTCGGCCAATTTGCGATCGAACTCCGCGCGGCGGGCGACGGCGTTGCTGCCGTCCAACTGACCGGCGAACGCCGCGCGGGCGGCGGCGACGAGTTCGGGCGCGACATTCGGCGCGGCCTTGGCGATGGCCCAGAGCGCGTTCTCGGTCTGCTCGTCGAGGCCGGTCTCGGTGCGCACTCCGCGCCCGGACGACACGTCCGCGAGAACGGCGTCGAAGTTCCGCCGCAACTGCTCCTCGCTGGGGCGGCCACTGCGCACGTTCGTCTCCTTTGCTGTCGAATCAACTGTCAGCATCACATATCCGAGCCGACCGTGTGGTTGCCGGAACACCAATAACCGGCCAACTCAGGTCGAGCGAATCATCCGAAAATCCCCGCTCTACGGGCCGGATCAGCGAGGACGTCCCTGATCAGGAGGCCGAGGTCGGCGTCGGCGGGCAGCGGGGCGTACTTCAGGTCACACACCGGATTTCCGGCCGCGAGCACCAGCAGCCGATGGAAGCCCTGGCCGCGTTCCCACACGGCCTCGCAGCCCACGCGGTCCAGGGCGACGGCCTGATCGGCGACGCGCAGCATCAGGCCCGCCTGGGGGTCGCGGTAGAACAGGACCTGCATACCGGACAGGTCCGCGTACAGTCCGGCGACCGCGCTGACCGCACCGGCGACGCCGCGCAGCGCGCCGGTGCCCGGGTCGAGGACGGCGAACTCGCCGAACCCGGCGTGCGCGCGCAGCAGGAGTTCGCCGTTGCCGGCGCTCGGTGCGGACGCGCGCGGGAAGCGTTGTGCCGCACGGGCGGGAGCGGAGGCGGGGGCCGGGGGCTGGCCCATCATCGGGGGGCCGCCCATGGGCATGCCTGCGGCCGGCTGGGATTGGGTGGGGGCCGGGCCCCCTGTTCCGCCGGGTGCGTAATCGGATGGCGAACTCTGTTGTGAGACAGGTCGTTCGACCGTGTCCGTGCCGTCTCCGGTGGACCCCGGGTATCCACCGAAGGGCCGCGCGGAATCTCCTGGAGCCTGCCCGTTCGGGCTCTGCGGACCGTCGAACCCTCCGGGCGGCTGACTGGCCGGTGCGCCGTAGTGAGGCTGCGTGGCGTCGAGTCCACCGGGCGCCTGGACGTTCGGGTCCCCGAATTGCGACCAATCGGTGTCGAGGCTGCCGCGTGCCACGTTGCCCGGGCTCGGCGACTGCCCGTTCGAGTCCGCGCCGCCGGGAGTTTGCGGCCACACGTCCTGCTGCTGGAAGCCGGACCCACCCGGCTGGTTACCCCAGCCCGACTGCGTTAGTCCGGGGATCTGCTCCGGAATGTAGGGCGGCCCGTCCGGCTGCGGAATGGCAGGGAACTCGCCCGAAGCGTAGGACGGCTGGCCGGGCTGCGGTATCGCCGGGAAGGATCCTGGCTGCCCGGACTGCGATCCCGGAAGGCCGGGGAGTTGCGGAATTCGACCCGACTCGGCTCCGGGAGCGTTCGGGAACTCGCCCGGCGGCACTGGCAACCGATCTGGCTGAGCGCCAGGAATATTTGGGAATTCGCCGGGGACGTGCGGCGGCTGTTGAGGCTGCGGGATGGAGGGGAACCCACCCGGGAACTGCGGCGGCTGGCCGGGCTGGGCACCCGGGATGCTCGGGAACCCACCGGGGAACTGCGGCGGCTGCTGGGGCTGCGGTACGCCGGGGATTTCACCTGGAACGTATGGCGGGCGCTCCGGCTGCGGGGTGCCCGGGACCTGGTCCGGGACATAGGGCGGGCGTTGGGGTTGGGGTTGCGACGGAGGGTCGCCGGGCACCTGGTCAGGAACGTACGGCGGCTTCTGTGGCTGTGGCTGTGGCTGTGGCTGTGGCTGCGGCTGCGGCTGCGGCTGCGGCTGCGGCTGCGGCTGCGGCTGCGGCTGCGGCTGCGGCTGCGGAGGATTGTGCGCCGAGTCCTCCGGTGGGAGGGTCCAGGGGTAGGGCTCGCGCGAGGGTTCCGGGGTGTATTCCGGGAATTCGAACTCTTCCTCGTCGTGCGGTACGCGCGGCAGATGCGAGCGCCAGTTCGAACGATCCGGCCGGCCGCGACCGGGGTCGGTGTCACTTCGATCGCCGGGATCTCTGTCTCCACCGTCGACCGAGTTCGCCTCGGCATCATCATCGGAGGTCGGCTCGCCCTCATCTTCGGACCGCGCCGACCGATCGCCGGCTGCGTCGCCACCGGTTCGATCGGGACTGCCCGAGCCGACATCGGGGGCATCGACGCCGGGAGCACCCGAATCCTCACCGATATCGTCGGTTCCGGACACAGCCGAGTTGTCTTCAGCCTCGGCCGGTTCGACGGCGGGATGCTCCGATTCGACCGGTGAGGCGGTCCTGTCAGCGGCACGCTCCCCCGGCGTCTCGGAACCATCCGACTCGCGCGAATCGCGGCCTGAAGCGGCTGAATCGTCGCCCGCCGCTGCATCGGCGGTTCCCGAAACAGCCTGTCCTTCAACGACCTCGGCAGGACCGACTTCGGGTGCAACAGGAGCGGGAGGCTGCGGCCGGGATTCATCCGGCACCATTGGTGACTGCCCCGGGTTCGCCGACTCGGGTGGCGTCGAGGGGGCCTCGGGGGCCGGAGTCTCCGCGGTGAGGTCCGGAGAATCGGTCGATTCCAACTCGGTCCGCGTGGTGGAAGCGATGTCCCGCACCGCCGGTTCGGCCGCAGAGTTCTCGTGCCGCACCGCGGGTTCGGGAGCTGGAGATTCGGCCACCGGGGCCGGGGCGGCAGGCGGTCGCGAGGACTCCGGATCGACGAATTGGGGCTGCGTCCTCGAATCATCGGACCCCGCAGCCTGTTCGAGCTCGACAGCCTCGCTGGAGGTGGTCGCCGGGTCCGTGGAGGATGCTGGTTCAGCGGCCGATCGCCCGGCCGAACTCTCCGGAGCCGTTGCGGGGGCTGGCTGTTCGAGCTGCGCGGGCGCGGCGCTGCCCGGTGCGGGTGGGGGCTCCACCGGCATCGGCGGATACGGCGGGCGGGGCGGTTCCGACGGCATCGGCGGATAAGCCGGACGCGGGGGCTCGGACGGCATCGGCGGGTAAGCCGGACGCGGGGGCTCCGACGGCATCGGCGGATAAGCCGGACGCGGGGGCTCCGACGGCATCGGCGGATAAGCCGGACGCGGCGGTTCCGACG